>CAVCBD010000082.1:0-9381 GCA_963599935.1 Acutalibacteraceae bacterium
GCGCCGCGTTCTCGCTTGTGGCCTGGGCGCTCACGCTGGTGACGATTAAGCTGGCACGTTGGGAGCGCCGTCGTCAATCAGCACGGCCCCGGATGCAGGCATAGGGGCGAACATAGCCCAAGGTGGCGAGCAACCGGTGAACCGCCCAATATGAGTATGTTTATCCGCCCGGAAGCTTCAGCAGTGCAATTTCGTGTACTTCAGATACACGCTTTTCTACGATTTCGTGTATCCGAAGTACACGAAATGCGCGTGGGGTAACTCAAAGGCGGCGACAGACGCATTGTCTGCCGCCGCCTTCTACACCGGATTTTATAGATATATGGGGCGTTTACTCCATGCCCAGCAGCTCGCGCATCTGGGTTGCGTAGTTAGAAGCCATGTTGCCGTAGACAATCTGCACGCCGCCGTTAACATGCACGATACCACGCGCTTCGAGCTTTTCGGTAAACTCGGCGTCATCAACCACCTTGTCACAGTCATTGAGCTGAATGCGAAGACGGGTGAAGCAGGCCTCGACAGACTTAATATTGTTGTCGCCGCCCACTGCCTCAACGATGGCGGGGATGAGGTCGCTGATCACGGTCTTGGGAGCCTTTTCGGCCTCATCGTCGGACTCTTCCTCGCGGCCGGGGGTCTTAAGGCCCTTCTTAAGAATGATGAACTTGAAGACGAAGTAGTACACCACGAAGTAGATGGGGCCGAGGAACAGGATAACCTGCCAGTTGGAGCCCTTGGCTGCACCCATAATGCCGTTAAAAATCAACGACAAGAGCGGGCCGCCGAAGGACGCGGAACCGGCCACGTTGAACTGCAGGATATAGGTCAGCGCATAGGCAAGACCAGCCATGAGGGCGTGGAACACGTAGAGGATGGGCGCGATAAACAGGAAGGAGTACTCGAGCGGCTCGGTAATGCCGGAGAGGATGCAAGGCACCACGATGGCGATCATGAGCGCTGCGGTCTTCTTCTTATTCTTGGGAAGCGCCGTCTTGTAGAAGGCGAGTGCAGCGCCAGGCAGGCCGAACATGGCGAAGATAACCTTGCCGTTCATGACAAAACGGCTGACCTCGATGTTAAACGGCGTGCTGGGAGAGCCCAGGATCGCGTTGTAGATATTGATAGCGCCCTGAACAGTCTGGCCATCGATGGTCTCGACGCCACCGAGCGACGTGAAGAAAAACGGGAGATAGACAAAATGATGCAGACCAAAAGGCAGGAGCATGCGCTCGCCGGCGCCGTAGACAAATGCACCAAAGGCACCCGTAGTCTTGATGAACTCGGACAGCGCACCGAGAGCGTTCTGAATAAACGGGAAAACAAAGGACATGACCAATGCGAGGATGCTGCATGAGAGCAGCGTCACCGCCGGGATAAAGCGCGTACCGTTGAAGATGGAGAACACGGCAGGCAGCTCAATCTTGTAGTAACGGTTATGCAACCATGCGACGATTGCGCCCACCAGAAGACCGCCGATAACGCCAGTGTCGAGCGTGGTGATGCCGAGGATCGTGCTCTGGCCCGTCGTAAGATTCGCGGGATCGATAACGCCAGTCGCCGTAAGGAACGTGCCCATCACGGAATTCATGCACATGTAGCCCAAAAAGCCACAAAGCGCCGCGGTAGCCTTCTCGGACTTGGCGAAGCCATAGGCGAGACAAATCGAGAAGATAACCGGGATGTTGCTCATAACGATGCCGGCAGCGGCCTTGAGAATCGAAAAGAAAATCGCAAAGCCCGGAGCAGCAAGCCAGGGAACAGCTGCCGTAAGAGTGGGGCTGGTAAAGGCATTGCCAAAGCCCTGAAGGATGCCGGCAATTGGCAGAATCAGCACGGGCGTCATGAGGACTTTGCCCAGGCGCTGGAACTTTGCCAGCAGCTCATCTTTGTTCATGGGATACCCCTCTTAAAGAAACGGGGCGTGCAGCTCTACAGCCCACACGCCCCATAACAGTTATCAAGCGCTATGGAACTAGCTACTTAAGCTCCGGCCAATAATCCTTATTGGCCTCGATGAGCTTGTCGAGCACTTTGCGAGCCTTCTTGGCGTCACCGACCAGACGATTAAGCGTGAGTGCCTGCAGAGCCTTCTCGTAGGAACCCTCCATCCAAGCCTCAACAGTCAGGCGCTCATAGGCGTACTGATTCTCCATAAGGCCGCGATAGAAGGTACCGATCTTGCCAACAGCATAGGGCTGCGGGCCATTGGCGCCCACGCTTGCCGCGACCTCGACCATGGCGTCATCGGGCATACCCTCGATAATGCCGTTGTTGGGCACGATGACAATGAAGGTCTTGTTGGTGTTGCGATAAATGGCCGAGGTGATTTCCACGATCATATCGCCATGAGCATCGTTCTGCACAACCGAGGAGTTCTTTGCGGTGCCGACTTTGGCAACACGCTCGCACTCGGCGAACACGCGCTTCTCACGACCGTTGATAACCTCGTCGGAGCGAGTGTAGTCGGGGTCGAGGTGAGCGACCTTGTACTCGGGATACAGATAGTACTGCAGATAAGTGTTGGGCAGATAGTCGGGGAAGTCCTCGAGCATGTCCTTGACCATGGCGTAGGTATCAAGCCAGGACTGGTCACGCTGCTCGGCATCGGCAGGAAGGAAGCCGTTCTTCTCCGTGTACTCCTTAATCTGCGGGACGAGGTCATGGCCCTCTTCATCGTAGATGTGCTTGAACCAACCGAAGTGATTGAGGCCAAAGTACACGGGCTCCGTCTTGCTCATATCGCGACCGAGCAGGCGACCGTAAGAGCGCATGAGGTTGACGGGCTGATCGCAGATGTTGAGGACGCGATGCTCGTCGGGCAGGACGCGCTCGAGACCATATGCCACAATAGCAGCCGGGTTGGTGTAGTTGATAATCCACGCCTCCGGGCTATGAGCGCGAACGTCGTTGACGATCTCAACCATGTCATGTATGGAGCGCATACCGTAAGCCATGCCGCCAGGGCCCACCGTTTCCTGGCCGATGATTCCCATATGCAGCGGAATCTTCTCGTCCTTGCTACGCATCTCGTAGCCGCCGGTACGAATCTGGCAGAGCACAAAGTCGACGTCGGTGTAAGCCTCGTCCTTATCGGTGGTGTAACCGAACTCCACACCGGGCTCCTCCTCGGCGAAGAGGATCTTGCCAAACTCGCCGATCGGACGCTGACGCTCGGCATCGATGTCATAGAGCATCACGCGGTTCAGCGGCAGAATGTCCATGTGCTTGGTCAGGGCTTTAAGAATGCCAGGGCACCACGTGGAGCCGCCGCCAACGATCACAATATTGAGCTTATCCTTCATGTTCCGTCCCTCCAGGGTTGGCTGATCGGTGTTCTCGAAGACCTTGGGCTCCGCGGTTGTCCTCGGCTTGCTTCGTTTCGATTGATATTTTGCGACATAAGGTCATTTGCGAATCCCCGTGTGGGCCAATGCGAAACGGGGACACATGATTTCGCTCACGACACAGATATGTGTAGGCAGACACGCGCGTTTGCCCAGTTCATGGGCAATAGGCAATCTTGACCGACTACCGATTTCTCACCTGGCTACACAAAGCGGTACCATATGTACGGCGAGATGCGAGGGGCTGAAACATCTTATGAAAGATCAAGAATCTTTTTATGATCATGTGCGAGCTGGCGAGAGCAAGCTCAACGATCTCGAAAGCGAGATCATGCGCTACATCATCGAGCTGCGTGATGATATTGACGATGTCACGCTTAAGAGCGTTGCTGAACGGTTCTTCGTCGCTCCCAATACAATCGTCAGGCTTGCCCATAAGCTTGGCTTCTCGGGGTTTACGGAGCTCAAACAATCGTATTCCGCCTCGCTCGACCGCAATCGATTCACTATCGAGGCACTTCCTCTTGATACCCAGCTCGTACAGACCAAAGATCTGCTTAACGACAGGGTCATCGATTCGGTTGTGAGTCTTATCCAGGATGCCTCGCATATCGTGTTCTTCTGCTCGGGCTTTTCGAAGTACCCGTGCCTCGAAATGGCTGAAAAGCTCAAAATAATGGGCAAGAACACCGATACGCTCAGTGAACGTCATGTCATGAGGCATTACGCAGAGCTCCTCGGCAAAAACGACCTGGTCTTCAGCGTTTCCGTAAGCGGCGAGACGCAGGTGTCTATTGACGCCACATCGATAGCCAAAACGCGCGGATGCAAGGTCGTCACACTCACCGGCTTTTCTCGAAATTCTCTCTCGAAACTAGCCGACTACCCTATCTACACCGTGCAAAAAGAAATCCGCTTGGGCAGCATGGACCTCGACAGTCGATTGATGTTCTATTACGTTTTCGAATTGATATTTGAGCGTTACTTCAAACTGGCCAAGAAATAAAACTCTGCATGCGCCCGGCTTCGACTCTTTAGCAGCCTTCTATATGAAAGGTATCGTTCTATGCAACGTGTACTGTTTATCTGTCACGGCAATATCTGCCGCTCGACGATGGCCGAGTCGGTGTTTACCGAGCTGGTGCACCGCGCCGGGCGCGCGGGCGAGTTTGTCATTGATTCTGCCGCGACCTCGACCGAGGAGATCGGCAACCCGCCGCATCACGGTACCGTTGCCAAGCTACGCGAAGTCGGGATTCCCGTCGTCGCACATCGTGCACGTCAGGTGCGTCGCGCGGAGTATGGCGACTGGGACCATATTGTCTATATGGATGCTGAGAACGCGCGTGGCCTGCGTCGCATCTTTGGCGACGACCCTGACGGCAAGATCTCGCGCCTGCTCGATTGGACCGATCGCCCCGGCGACGTGGCCGACCCCTGGTACACCGGCAATTTCGACGCCACCTACCGCGATGTGCTCGCCGGCTGCACGGCCATGCTCGAGCAGCTGTAGGCAATCGAGGTCGCGGGCCACGCCTTTGTCACATCCGGGACTGGCCCTAGACCGGCTTGACCTCCAGCTTTATCCCCTCGGCGCAGGAGTCGCCCAAAACATCCGAAAGGGCCCAGGTCGCATATAGCGGCAAATAGAGAACCGCTCCGTTGCGCTCAACGTTGCCTCTCGAGAAAACAATCCCGAGCCTTACGCCATATTCAGCCGTATCAAGCACATGACCGAGCGCAGCGTGCGCGTGGTAATAGGAGCCCGATTTAACCTCGATCGGAACAGCCGTCCCATCCGGTCCATCGACCACAAAGTCCACTTCACCGCGCTTTTTTGTCTGATAGTAGTAAAGCTGGCGATTTTGGGCAGCCAGCTGCTGGGCCACCACGTTTTCGTAAACGCCGCCCAGATTGGGCTCCTTGCTATCAAGATACGCCGCTTGGGCGACTCCAACGGGGTAGCGCGCCATCAACATGCCCGTATCCGATTGATATAGCTTGAACTGCGATGGCCGTGCCGTCTTGAGCAGGGGCGATTTTGGCTCGGTTACGATATCGGCTTTGAGAGCAACGCCGGCATCGACAAGCCATACAAAATCTCGCTGATACTTCTCGTAGTGAGCCTTGGGGTCAATGGAATTGAGCACGAAGCGCTTGTTTTCGCCCTCGAGCATAATAGGGAGCTGATCGTAGATGCTCTGCACCTGAAGGGCTCGCCCGCTTGCATACTTGGAGATATCTCGCCGGTACTGTTCGTTGAGCTCTGACTGTAGCTGACGAACAGAGGCAAGGTCGCCCTGCGTGTCAAGGAAACGCTGCACGACCTCCGGCATTCCGCCGACAACGGTATAGGTCCTGAAGTTTGCCATCATCGCGTCATGAATGTAATCAGGAACGGGCCTCTCGCTGATACACGCGTCACGTATCGTTTGGCGAGCCCCCTCGCTCACCCCGATTGCCCAGCAAAACTCCTCAAAATCGAGCGGGAACATCCTAAGCTCGTGAACATACCCCACGGGATAGGACCTGACGCCCTTGAACTGAGTCCCGAGCATTGACCCCGAAAACGCCCAGCGGCACCTCCCGTCCTCAACAAGGAACTTTGCCATCGTCATGATGTCGGGGGCCTCCTGGACCTCATCGATAAACACGAGCGTTTTGCCTGGTGCAATCGACTTTCCCGAAAGAAGCGTCACCCTGCTGATAAAATCATCGGCATCCCGCGCCTCGAGAAGAGCATCTTTTGCCTGGCGATTTTCCATGAGGTTAAGCTCGATGTAGGTTGCATGGTTGGCTTTGCCAAATGCGCGAATCGAATAGCTTTTGCCAATCTGGCGAGAACCCGTAATGAACAAGGCCTTTTGCTCGGAAGACTTCAGCCAACGCTCCAGCTCTGCCGCTATTTTCCTGCGCAGCATAGGCTCTCCCCTCGGTGTCATCGAATGAAATGCAAAGTTTTATATGCTTGATTATCGATGAAACGTAGAATTTTTATAACCTAAAATCAGATGAAATGCAGAGATTTGAGATTATAAGCAAAAGAAGGGGCACCACCGGCGAATGTGTCAAAGGGGCTGTCCCTTTGACACATTGCGCTCGACTACTCGTCAACGATCTCGGCGAGCCAAACGTTCAGCGTATCGACCTCGGGGCAGCAGAACTTTGCCGTGCCGGGCTCGTTGCCAGGCACGGTTCCGCCATAGCGCAGGATATCGATATAGGGAAAGCCCACGTGGCAGGCCATGGAGCACATCTTGCCGCGATCGCGATCGAAGTCGAAGACGTCGCCGGGCTTGTGACCATGGTGGCAGCGGCACGCACCCAACTGGTCCACGCAGCTCACGCGGATACGCGGCCGCTTGCCACGCGGCGCGCCGAGCGGCCTATTCTCGCCCGCAGGCTTGACGCCGCCCTCGCCAGCATTACTCATGGTCAATCACATCCAGGCAGGCCTCGATGGGAAGGCCGGCCGACTTGTCCTCCTGGTCGGCATTGCGCTCGATAAGCTCAGCCACCACACGCATGGCATCGGCCGTCGCGCGCTGCAGACTCCAACCGGCCATCGCGCGGCCGACGAGCACCGCCGAGAACGTGTCGCCCGTGCCCGGGAAATAAACCGGAATGAGCTCAAAGGGAATCGTAAAGTACTCCCCCGCCACATGGTCGTAACCGATAACCGCGTTCGTGCCATTGACTACGGCGCTCGTAATGACCACAGATTTGGCACCCAGCTCGCGCACGGCGTCCACAAGGTCACGGGCCTCATCGGGCGTAATTTGCTCGGCGATAGGCCTATCGGCAAGCAGGCACGCCTCAGTATAGTTGGGTACCGCGTAGTCTGCGCACTCCAGCAGGTGCCGCATAAGGCCAATCGTGGACTCGGGCACGCCGGCGTAGAGCTTACCGTTGTCGCCCATGATGGGGTCGACGAACACCTTGGTGCCCTTTTGCGCACGGCGGTGGCAAAAGTCCGAGATGATGCGCGTCTCTTCCTCGGTCACGATAAAGCCGGTCGAGATGGCGTCGAACTCAAAGCCGAGCTCCTCCCAGATGGCGAGGCTTTGGCGCACGTACTCGGTGGTGTCGTGGATGTAGAACTTGGGGTAGTTGAGCGTATCGGAAACGAGCGCCGTCGGCAGGTTATGGATACGGTAGCCCATGTGCGACAGCACCGGCAGCATGGCGGAAAGCGCGACCTTGCCGTAGCCGCACATATCGTTAATCAGCAGCAGCTGAGTATTCTTCATGAGTGTCCCCCTTGGATCGGGCGCAGCGCAACGGCGCCACAGTGCGACTAAGTGTAGCGCAGTGCAATCTAAGTCTTGCCTTCGGATGTAAGACCAAGTTTGGGCGTAATTTTGTTCTTAGAGTTTTTCTGACGCTTCTTATTACAGAAACTTGGCCTTAGAAGGCGCTATAAAATTCTAAGAACAAGTTTTGGCTCAAATTTGTTCTTAGGACACTAACGATGCTCGCACCCATCACACCCGGACGACAGGGAAACGTCAGGCACAACCTTTCAGGAGCCCTCGCCTATGATTCGTTTAGACCCGCCAATATGGATTCATTCTTTCCAATCAATTTATCCGCTGATTCCATGCGGCTTGTCTCCGATTGCCGCGCCATACTCGGCGAGGTTGAGGGCATGTCTCGCTTTGTTCCGAACATCGACATGTACCTTTCTATGTACGTTCGCAAGGAAGCGCTCTTGTCCTCTCAAATCGAGGGTACGCAATGTACGTTCGATGATGTTCTTGACCCGTCAAACGAATCCAATGCGAGCCGGGACCTAACCGACGTCGTCAACTACACTCGAGCGGTGCAGCAGGCGACCAAGCTCATGGAGGAACTGCCACTCTGTATGAGGCTGCTCAAATCCGTCCATGCCACATTGCTTGGAAATGGCAGAGGCTCCGACAAGACGCCGGGCCAGTTCAGGACGACTCAGAACTGGGTCGGACCAAACGGCTGCACGCTCAATGAGGCCCCGTATGTCCCTCCCAACACGGAGGATATGAAGGAGGCACTTGGCGACCTCGAGCTTTTCATCAACGAGCGTAACGACATCGATCCGGTCATCAAGGCCGCTTTGGTGCACTACCAGTTTGAAACCACACACCCGTTCCTCGACGGCAACGGACGCCTCGGGCGTCTGCTCATCCTCCTTTCGCTCATACATGATGGGGCGCTCACCAAGCCGGTCATCTACCCCTCGTATGAGCTCAAACGACACAGGAGCGAATACTACGATTGGCTTATGCGCGTAAGGCAGAAAGGCGATTTTGAGGGATGGGTTTCGTTTTTCAGTACCTGCTTGCTTGCAAGCGCACGCGAGGCACGGGATTCGATGCGGAAGCTTGTCGACCTCCATTCGGAAACCGAAAGGCTGATTCGCGAAAAGGCGGGAAGGGCTACGACGAACGCCCTTATGCTACTCGACCTTCTCGAGGGCAATCCGATCGTCGACACCGCCTTTGTGTCTGAACGAATGCAGATTAGCAGATCGAGCGCAAACAACCTTATATCCCAATTTACCGATTGGGGCATTCTTGTCCAACGCGATACGAGCAGGAAACGATACCGCACGTTTTCATATGAGCCATATCTCGCCATCCTCCGAACCGGCGACGAGCCGCTCTAAGTCCCGGAAAGCCAAGGGGGCGAAACCGGCAACTGTCAGTCTCGCCCCCTTAATGAACCCTATCGGAAACTCCGGGATACGCCGTGGCCCGCTGAATCTACGCTGCAAAGACTGTCCAAGATTCCCCTGGCACCGGCATCCCAGCACTGCCACAAAATCGATTCGGTACCTTGACAATCAGTTAGGTACCTCTAGAATCACTTAGGTACAAAACAATCTCTCTACCTAGCTAAAGAAAGGAGCGAGGCTTAGATATGTGTGTTGAAACACTCGTCCTTCCGCATGAGCCCGGCGGTGACCCGTCGCAACCGGTAGACATACCCGAAGCGGTCAGCGCCGAAGACAAACTCGCCAAGCGCATCCTGAGCGGCCTAGGCTTTTGCGGCCACTACA
>CAVCBD010000083.1:0-9240 GCA_963599935.1 Acutalibacteraceae bacterium
GGGGCGAGAGCTTAAAGTACAACGTGGATGTGACCAGGCAAAAGGCCATTTGCAGCGCAAGGCTGGCGACGGCTTCGACGGTAATCTCGCGGTCGAGCGTGGCAATGCCGTATGCCATGGCAAGAACCGAGCCCATGAGCGGGCAGATGAGCATGGCGCCCACGATGGCGATGTCCGAATCGATATCGAGGCCGATGCTTGCGATCAACATGGCGATGATGAGGATGCATAGGTGGGAGCCGGTCAGACGCGCCCCGTTTACAAAACGCTTGCGGATCACGTGATAGGGCGCGCGTCCCTCGCGAATGTTGAATGCGCGCTTTAGGAAGCGGGTGGCGTTCTCCATGGCCTCACTATGGGCAGGGCGGATGCCGTGGCGCCGGTGATGGCGTTCGCGCAGCCGCTTGATCTGTTGTTTATCGAGTTCCATGTCCACCTCGTTCTGGCAAGGGCCGCGTATCCCGCCCGTCGCCCTTACTCTACACCGTGGCGGGCGGGGTGTCTGTTGGATGCGGAATCCGATAGGGCGGATGACGCGGGAGCAAATGCAAATCACAGGCTCAATTCGATCCCGCAAGAATATGATGCGCCAGCTCCTACATATGTGACGAAATTGTGAAGCACGAGAGCGCGAATTTCAAAAAATCCGCTGGTGACCAATGTTGCGCAACAGAATTCAAAAATCAGCTCCTACATTTTGAAGCGTATGGATACATCCGTGTCAAAGGGAGAAAGCCATGGCAAACTACAGTCCACAGCACTTTGAGCCTCGGGCCAAGGCCGTCAACGTCAAGGGCGTTGCCAACCGCGCCGTCGCAACCGTTTTGACGGCGGGCCTCATCGCTCAGCCGCTCATGTCGCCGCTGGCGGCAATCGCCGCACCGTCAACCGGTAACGGCGATTCTGTTCAGGGGGGGGGTAGTTCTGTAGAGAATACCGTTGCCGCCGGTAACCAAGCGGTCGTAAAGACGGCTGCCCAGCTGGCCGAGGAGTCGGCAAAGCAGCTCAAGGACGCTCAGGCCGCCTACGATGCCGCCCAGAAGAAGGCCGACGCGGCGGGCCAGTCTCAAAAGCAGGCGCAGCAGCAAAAGAATCAGGCCTCGCAGGCCGTGACCGATAACGCCGCCGAGCAGAACGAGGCCGAGGTAGCCGCGCTTCAGGAGAAGATCGACGAGCTTAAGGCAGCCGTCGAAAAGACCGAGCAGCAGCAGAAGAAGCTGGGCGACCTGAACGATCAGCTCGAACAGGCCAACAAGAGTGTCGAGGATAAGACCCAGGCGCTCAAGGACGCCAAGGCAAAGCAGGATGAGGCCAAGAAAGCCCTCGATGATGCCCAGGCCAAGCTCGAGGCCATGGGTATGGACGAGTACGAGGCCGCCAAGAAGGCCGTCGAGGACGCGCAGGCAAAGCTCGATGACGCCAATAAGGCCGTTACTACTGCACAGGACAATCTGGACCAGGCCAAGGCTGCCGAGGCCAGCGCCCAGCAGGAAAAGCAGAATACCGAGGCAGCTTTGACGACTGCCCAGGCCAAGAAGCAGGAGACTGCCGCTGCTCTCGCAGCCGCAACCACCGCGCGCGATAACGCCCAGCAGAAGTTCAACCAGGCGCAGGCCGCGCTCGATGCTGCCGTCTCGGGTACGGGTGTTGACCTGAGTGCGCTTGAGGCCGCCAAGAAAGCTGCTGCTGGTGAGCTCAAGACCGCGCAGGCGGAGCTCAATGCCGCGACGGATGCCGACGCCACCGCACAGACAAATCTGCAGGCCGCCCAGGCTGCCGTCGCTGCCGCGCAGGAGAAGGCCAACGCCGCCAACGCTGCTGTGGCATCTGCCCAGTCTGCATACGATGCGGCAAACAAGGAGTACAACGCCGCCGCCAGCGAGCGCGACGCCGCCAAGGCCGCATACGAGCAGGTCCAGCAGACCGAAGCAGACAAGAAGGCGGAGTACGACCGACTCGTCGAGGTCCGTCAGCAGAAGCGCAGCGAGTGGGAGGCGGCCTGCGCCGCTTCGAACGCCGCGGAAAAGGCTTATGACGCTGCTAATGCCCAGGTTGAGGCTCTTGAGCAGCAGATTGCAGACCTAAAGTCCAACATGACCGTTGACCAGGAAGTCATCAATAAGGGCATGCTCGGCTTTATGGCCTACATCAGCAACAGCAGCGATTTCACCGCCACGCAGAAAAAGAACGTCCAGGAAGCCGTATCGATGCTGACCGGTGCCGCTGACAAGGCCGAATGGTATGACCAGTACGTCGATCATGACATGTCTCGCGACACCAACCCGCTCTCCCTGGAGCAGATGCGCAACGCCTTGACATATCTCGACACCCAGAACAACCTCCGCAAGGCGAACGGTCAGTCGGCGCTCAGCGTCAGCCTCCGCATGACTGCGGCAGCCGCCCTTAATGTATCATATTCATCGAACATCTGGGGACACTCGGGCTGCTACTGGGACAATGGAGAAAATCTTGCCGGCGGCGGCGGTGCATATACCGGCGGCGAGACCGAGGATACGCTTGGCTGGCCATATACCGGTCTCTACACTCAGGAAAAAGAGGCATTCGATAAGTACGTCGAGAAGAATAGTGACCTTGGGAACCATCGATATGATTCCTACTATATCTACCAGCACTACAGCAGCATCTACCATGAGTGCGGGCACTATCTCAACATCATCGATGCCGGCACGAAGGCTATCGGCATCGCGACTGGTAGCGGTAAGAACACCGATTCCGAGGTAACAATCTTCGATTACAGCTCTTTTGACAGTGAGGCTGATTTCACTGTCTCCGAGTTCAAGAAGCTCCTGAACGACTACATCGATTCCGCATACAACGCAGGCGGCACGCAGGAGCAGAAGGAGCAGCTGAAGCAGCTTCAGAATAAGCTGGCAGAGGCGCAGAAGAACTTCGGTACTACCAAGGAAGCTTACTTCGCAGCTGTAAATAAGCAGGATGCGGCACATGACGCCTATACCGCGGCCGACACGAACGTGAACACCGCCAAGGGCGAGTACGAGAAGGCTAAGTCCGGCACCGCCGCCGCGAAGACGGCATACGACGCCGCCGAAGCCAAACTCAAGGGTATCGACGTCAAGACGCCCAAGACCAAGCTCGACGCCGCCAAGAGCGAGGCCGCTACTGCCCAGGCAGCTCTCGATAAGGCAAACGCCACGCTTGCTGACAGTAAGACGAAGGCAGCCGATGCCGCTGCTCACAAGGCGAAGGCTCGCAGCGCCCGCGATGCCGCCAAGGCAAAGTCCGACCAGGCCAATGAGGCGTATGACAACGCCACGGCTTCGGTCAAGGATCTCACTGCCAAGCGTGACGCCGCTAGGGCGGACCTTGCGAACAAGCAGGGCACGCTAGGCGAGGCCAAGAAGGCCGACGGTGCTGCCCAAGCTGGCGTTGACAAGGCTCAGGCCGCAGACGCACACGCCGCGACCGCACTTTCGGATGCCAAGCAGGCGGTTGCTGCCAAGACGCAGGCCGTGTCTAACGCACAGGCGAAGGCCAAGGGCGCCGAGGGCGAGCTGGCCGCCGCGAACAAGGCCTTCGAGCGCTTCGCCGGCGCCCAGAAGGCGGTCGACGACGCCAAGGCCGCCTATGATGCTGCCGTCGCCGGTGTCGCCGATGCCCAGAAGCAGCTCGATGCCGCCAACGAAGCCGTCGTCGATGCGAACTTCGAGATCGTCAAGGCCAAGGCCGAGCTTGCCAACGACGAGGCACTCAAGGCCGATCTTGAGGCTGTCGACCACAAGGCATCCCTTGCCGCGGGCACGACGGGCAACGAGAAGCTGGTCAAGTTGAACGCTGCCTACGCTCGCTATAAGGCCGCCGTCGATGCCGCCGCTGGCCTCAAGGCTGCTCTGAGCGATGCCGATGCTAAGCTGTCCGATGCCAACGACGCCTATGCCGCCGCGCTTGCCGAGCTTGGCGATGCCAAGGATGCCCTGGCTGCCGCGCAGGCCGAGTACGACAAGTATCATCCCAAGGCTGAGCCGCAGGCCAAGCCTCAGGTTGCGCAGGCTGCTGCAAAGGTCCCCGTTGCCAAGAAACAGGCCGCGCCTGCCGCGCTCGCCCAGACCGGTGATGACTCTGCGCTTGCGGGCGAGGTCTTCGTTATCGGCGGTATTACGCTCGTGGCTGCGGGCGTGACGCTGGGCGATCGTCGTCGCAAGCAGATGTAGCGTTTCGGGCGTAGATTCTGCAAACGAACTTCGGTTCATAGCGGGACCGTCTCGATAGCCAAACGATAAGGCCGGCGCGCTGTTAAACGCAGTGCGCCGGCCTTTCTTTGCGTTGGTATCAAAAAGCCCGGTCGATAGCCGCGAAAGCTACCGACCGGGCAAATCGTAGGCAATATGGTTGCTGTCGAGCAGCTGCTCAGCTTAGCCCAGCAGGCTTAAGCCCACGGAGACAAACGCCAGGATAACGCCGACGATGGACTCGCCGCCGAGCAGGCCGCTGGCAACGACCAAGCCCTGCTCCTGGAAGGCGGCATCCTTGGCAGCCCTCTCCTCGTCAGAAAGACCGGCGGTGGCGTCGCGGTGGGCGGACCACTTGTCGTAGGCGAGTTTGACGCAGGAGCCCAGGAATGCCGTGAGTGACATGTAGAACGGCAGGTACACGCCCAGGCCGATCATCATGGCCGGAATGCCGAGCCAGTACATGACGATGCCGGCGATAAAGCCGCCAACGAACCACGGCACGCTTGGGATGCCCGAGACCATGGTGGCGACGACGCTTGCCTGCGCGGCAACAAAGCTCTTGTCGGGGCCAAAGGCGTCCGGGCCATAGGCGGTGACGAGCGCGACCATGACGGCTGCGGCGACCAGGGCGCCCACGATGCCGCCGATGGCCTGGCCGACCCACTGTGCTCGCGGGTTGGTGCCCAGCACGGCACCGGCCTTAAAGTCGTTCATGACGTCGCCCGCAAGGCCGCACGCCACGGCCACGATGCCGGCGATAAAGAACAGCTTGACCTGAGCGATCTGTGCGAAGGCTGCCACGATGAGCATGACGATGAGGCCGAAGATCTCCATGGGGTCGATGCCCGTCTGGCCGCAGCTCTGCGCGCTCATGATGGTGGTGACAAAGGTGAACAGCGTGACGATGACGGCCGGAACGGGGCCAAGGTCGAGCACGATGGCGATGATCACGGCGATGGCGGCAGCGCCCAGGCCGATGATGCCGGCGTCGAGCTTGAGGGAGCCCGAGATGAGCGACTGCTCGTCAGTGTCGGTGGAGCTGTCGGCGGCAAGACCGCGGACGATACCGGCGACCTGCGGCAGGATGTCCTTGAGGACGACGGCGACGCCAAAGCCCATCATGAGGCCCATACCCAGGGACTTGACGATGCCCTGCGCAGTCACAACGTCGAACAGACCGGCAGCGGTGCCGCCCACAATGATGCCAAAGTTGCCCAGCAGGGCGCCGGCAAACCAGAAGGCGACGGGGGCGAAGCCCACGAGGAAGCCGACGGAGAGCAGCATGGGCGAGTTGTAGATACCAAAGGTCACGCCGGGAATGTTGAGCGTGTACAGCATGCTGGGCACAATGCCCAGGGCGTCGCGCAGCACGCTATAGATGCCGGCGATGGCCATGGAGCCAAAGAGCTGCTTGCCGGTCTTGCCGCCGGCCTCGGTCGCGCGCAGGGTCTGAGCTGCGGCGTTGCCGGTGGGGAACTCAAGCGCGGCATCCACGATAAAGTGACGGTGGATGAGTGCCGTGGCCAGCAAGCCCAGGATGGTGCCGGCGAGTGCCACGATAAACATGTCGAGCCAGCTGATCTGGTCGGCATAGCCCAGCATCCAGGCGCCCGGGATGGTAAACGCCAGACCGCCGGCGACCATGGCGCCTGCGGACATGATGGTGTGGGTGACGTTTGCCTCGTTGAGGCTGGCGTTGCCCATGAGCTTAAGGAAGAACAGCGAGATGACGGCAGCGAAGACGATCGGCCAGGGGAGTGCGCCCATCTTGAGGGCGGTGTAGGCCGAGCTTGCCGTGATGATCACGCAGCCAAGGACGCCGATGACGACGCCGCGCAGCGTGAGTTGCCCGCGCATCGAAGCGCGGTTCGAGGGATTGCTCATATAGAACTCCTTTGCGTATATCCGCTTCCCCCGGGAGCGCCGCTACGGATACGGCGCGGGAAGTCGGGTTACCAAGGGCCGCCGCGTGAGCTCGCAAACGACCGCGCACCAGTATAGCCGCAAGGTAGTCATTTTGGGATGACTGGTTTAGGTAGGCGATATACTGCTGGGCAGACGAAAGGAGCGCCGACGATGCTTAATGGGTGCGCATATATATTGACGGTCGACGTGGGCAACACGTTCATTCGCTTTGGCCTGTTTGCCGAGGATTCGGCCGCGGCGCAGGAGCGCCCGCTCGCGACGTGCGAGATCACGACGCCGGCCCGTATTACGGCCGATGAAGTGCGTATGCGTCTCGCTCAAGTCATGGCCGCGCTTGCCGCCGATGCGGGCATGCCGGGCGCACTCGTTCCCGCGGCCGCAGTGCTGAGCTGCGTGGTGCCGGCGCTCGAGCGCCCGTGGAAGGCGGCGCTTTCCCGCACCTGCACGGGGCGCGTGCTCACCGTGGGGCCGGGTCTCAAGACCGGCATGCCCGTGCACTACGACGATCCGGCCGAGATCGGTCCCGACCGCATCGCCGACGCCGTGGCGGCCCGTGTCGTCTACGGCTCTCCCTGCATTGTGATCGACCTGGGCACCACGACCAATATCGAGGTCATCGACGCGCGCGGCACCTTTGTGGGCGGCGTCATCGCGCCGGGTCTGGCGCTTGGCGCCCGCTCGCTTTCGGCTGCTGCGGCGCGTCTGCCGCAGGTCGAGCCCTCGGCACCCACGCATGTGATCGGCCGCAACACGCGCGAGGCCATGCGTTCGGGCGTGGTTCTGGGCGAGGTGGCACGCATCGACGGCATGCTTGACATGGTGCTTGCCGAGATGCGCGCGACCAAGGCCGCGGGGGAGGGCGACGTGCCCATCGTCATTACCGGCGACGATGCCGAGGCGCTCGCGGCGTTGGTCGGCCACAGCCTGACGGTCGATGACGCGCTGACGCTGCGGGGTCTCGCCGAGCTCTACCGCATCAATCAAAAGCCTCGTCGCGCATAAAGCCGAGGACATCGGTGGGAGAGGAAACAGCCCCACCTTTCACCTGCTACAATGGGTCAAATTATTGCGATTACGGAGGTGTCTGCCATGTCGGACGATCTTCATCAAACTTCGTCAGGCAAGCGCCTGGACGTCATTAGCTGGGACGAGTTCTTTATGAGCGTGGCCATCGCCGCGCAGCGCCGCAGTAAGGACCCCAACACGCAGGTGGGCGCGTGCATCGCCAGCACCAACCACCGCATCCTTTCGGTGGGCTACAACGGTACGCCCTCGGCGCTCAACGACGACTTTTTCCCGTGGGGCACGAGCGACGACCCGTTGCAGGACAAGCACAACTACGTGGTGCATGCCGAGGCAAACGCCGTGCTCAACTACCGTGGCTCGCTCAAAGATCTTGAGGGTTCCACGGTCTACGTCACGCTGTTCCCGTGCCACGACTGCGCCAAGATTTTGGCGCAGGTGGGCGTGGGCGAGGTTGTCTACCTGGACAACAAGTACGCCGACACCGATGACGGACGCATCAGCCGCCGCATCCTCGACTCCTGCGGCATCAGCTACCGCCAGGTTATCGTCGATGTTCACATCGGCACCGAGGGGCAGGCTCAGCAGTAGCGCGTGGCAACGCCAGCTGGCAACAAAAGGCAGCCAAAAGAGCCCCGTCCCAAATTGACTACTCGTGAAAGTCGCGTCTGCGCGCATGGACGGCTCGTGAGCGGGTACACGGCTGTAGTAACATAGCTTCTGTCCGCGGGCGCGCCCGCGTAATTGTGAGAAAGGAGCCCCTGTGGCTGTTAACGAAGAGCTGCTTAAGAAGGTTCTTGAAGAGATTCGCCCCAACCTGCAGGCCGACGGCGGCGATATGGAGTATGTGGGCGTTGACGACGAGGGCGTCGTCAAACTGGAGCTGCAGGGCGCTTGCGCCGGCTGCCCCATGAGCTCGCTGACCCTGTCCATGGGTATTGAGCGCATCCTGAAGGAGCATGTGCCCGGCGTTACACGAGTTGAGCAGGTCAATGCCTCCGGCGAGGCCGAGGACCTGTACGACGAGTACGCGCCGTTCTAAGCTGCGAAAGCTGCGGACGGCATACTCCGCATAGACGTTACGCCCAAATATGCGGCTGCGAGCGCAAGGCCCGCGGCCGCATTTGGTATGTAGGGAGTAGGAGGGTCGACATGCTCAACGACTTCTACCATATGCTTGATCCCGTCGCGATTTCGGCGGGGCCCATCACGATTTACTGGTATGGTCTGGCCTATGTGGTCGGCGCCCTGCTCACGGCGGTCGTCATGTACCGCACGCAGCGTCGCTGGGGCTTTAACATCACGATTGACGACCTGACGAGTGTCGTGGTCGGCGTGGTCTTTGGCCTTATCATTGGCGCCCGTCTGTTCTACGTCATTTTCTACGGTGATGGCTACTACTGGGCGCACCCGCTCGAGATCTTTGCCACCAACGAGGGCGGCATGAGCTTCCATGGCGGTTTGGTGGGCGGTATTATCGGCGGCATCATCGTGTGCCGCATGTATAAGCTCGACGCATGGACTTTGGCAGACCTTGCCGTCATCGGCGCGCCGCTGGCCTTGTGCCTGGGCCGTTGTGCCAACTTTGTCAACGGTGAGCTGTGGGGCAAGCCGACCGATCTGCCCTGGGGTGTGGTCTTTGGCGGGACTGCGGGCGATATGCCGCGTCACCCCTCCCAGCTCTACGAGGCATTTCTTGAGGGCATCGTGCTCTTTTGCATTCTGCAGGTGCTCAGCCGCAAAAAGCCGCTGCTGCCTCAGGGTACGTTTATGGGCGTGTTCGTGATGGGATACGGCATCGTCCGCTTCCTCGTCGAGTTCGTGCGCGTGCCCGACGCCCAGCTTGGCTATCTGCTGGGCGGCGTCATCACGATGGGGCAGCTGCTGAGTCTTCCGCTCGTGATCGCCGGCCTGGCGCTCATCATCTTCGCGCGACACCGCAACCGTCCCCAGCGCATCTACCTCGACGCCTAACCACCACAAAGGGGACACAGGCACCTTTGTGGTGGTTTTGCTGAGTTTGATAGGTTTCTAGAAAGGCTTTCGGACTGTGAAGGATTCCGATCTCTCCACAACGGCT
>CAVCBD010000084.1:0-9230 GCA_963599935.1 Acutalibacteraceae bacterium
ATGCGCGCCATGGTGGTCTTGCCCGTGCCGCGCGGTCCGCAGAACAGGTAGGCGTGGGACAGGCGCCCCTCGGTGATGGCGTGCTCGAGCGTCGAGACGATATGCTGCTGGCCCACCACGGAGTCGAAGGTGAGCGGGCGATACTTTCGGTACAACGATTCCATGGGTGCTCCCCCGGGTATACTGAGTCTTGTTGCCGCGGCGGCCATGCGGTCGCACGGCATACTGCATTCCATAATAACCCGTACGGCGAGCCCGCCGCGATAGGAGTCCAAAGAGCATGGCAGACGCAGAGAGCAACCTCATTCCCTCCGAAGCAGCCGACCAGGTCGAGGTCGCGCTCGAGGCGCAGGCCGCGGCCGATGACGGCATCCTGTACCTCAACGAGTATCAGTACGAAAACGACCTCGTCACCGACTTCGCCCGCCTGGTCGCCTCGCCCAGGCGCCGTGGCTCCCTGTACGTCGCCGCCGCGATTGCCGCGCTCATCGGCATCGGCATGCTGGTGGCCGGCGGCAGCTGGATCAAGTTCGGCGTCGTGCTGATCGTGTTCGGCGCCTTTTTGGCCTGGTGGAGCAAGAACCTGCACCACACGCTCGCCCGCGACTTTATCGACGCCGTCGAGGCCGACGAGTCCATGGGTGGCCGCTATCGCCGCGTCGCCGCCAACGAGGACGGCCTGATGGTTTGGGGCAAGAGCGGCAAGTCGCAGTTCTTCCCGTTTGACAAGCTCGACCACGTACTCGACGGCGAGCGCATCTTTGTGGCCATGTTCGCCGACCAGGGCGTGACGATCCCCAAGGACACCTTCGTCCGTGGCGATGCCGAGCAGTTCGGTCCCTTCCTCAAGGCCCGCATCAACAAAAAACTCCGCATCGAGACCAAGAAGAAGAAAATGAAGGCCGAGAAGGCCGCCGCCGAGGCCAAGCAGGGCGACAAGCCCCAGGAGACCAAGGGCAAGCAGCGCAAGCAGAAGAAGAACAAGAAGAAGCGGTAGGCCGGCCGACACCGAAGGCGCCTCGTCCCGCGCCCGATTCCGGGCCGGGGCGCCTGGAATCGGGCGCGCGTACCGCCGATGGACCCGTTTTGCCTAACTCTCGAACTGCTTCACTTCAAACCTTAAGAGCCTTCGCTCCGGCAGATCGGTCATCTTCATCGTGTAAGTCCCGGGAAATGCTTTCTCAAAACGAACGGTCTCGTAACCTTCGAAATAGTCGTTGGTGTTTTGCATCATGAATGGGACGAGCAACTCGTTCTCCGCCCCAACCTGTACAGCAAACGCAGCAGAACCGCCCAGGACCGGCATTGCCTGCGTTATCAGATCGGTATTGACCACAAAGTCATAGTTTGGCGCGTGCTCCGGTACCAAATGCCAAGCATACGTCTTGATGCCGCCTTCGACATTGTCCTTATTCCTGACACGCATCTTTACGGCGATAACACATGTGGTGTCGGCGTCCTTCAATTTCGTTTTCGTATCCACGATGCCATATTTTGAATAATCATCATGCGCACGCTTGAGATACTCGCGCGGCGTGAGCAGCTCCGCCCCGTCTATACAAAACGAATACCCGTCAGTCGCCACATCCTTCGACCCCAGAAACGCCCCATCCATCGAGAGCCATTCGCCCTCTGCATAGTATTTCTCAGGAATGACCGTCCGGTTCCCGTTAACGACGCTCACCCTCATGCCCGCAAGGCCAGTAACAGCACAGCCGAAAAGCGCGAGCGCCGACCTTCTCGTCCACAGGGCCTTCTTCATCGCGCTCACGACCTTTCCCGAACGTTCACAACGGCGCCATCGCGCATGCAATAAACTCTATCGGCAAGCTCCGCGAGCACCTCTCCGTCATGGCTGGACAGAATAACCTCGCGACCCGTTGAGGCCGCCATCGCCACAACGCGCTTGAGCATTCCAACGCCCGCTTCGTCGAGGGCATTTGTTGGCTCATCGAGAACAAGTAGCTTCGGCTTTTCCATAATTGCCGCAGCTATCCCCAGACGCTGCTTCATCCCAAGCGAATATGCTCGGAACTTCTTTTTTTCGTCTGCATCGAGCCCCACGAGCCGCAGGGCAGAGCGAATGTCCTCGGGAGTGGCAACGCCCTTGATCTGAGCGATGAGCTCCAGATTGTCGTAGCCAGACAGATATCCCAAAAAGGAAGGCGCCTCGATCAACATCCCCAGACTCGGCGGGAACGAGATGTCCGCCCCAAGCCTTTGGCCATCGATAGAGATTTCGCCTTCGGTAGGCTTGATCAATCCGCAGACCGCTCGCATAAGCATGGTCTTACCCGAACCGTTTATCCCCTGAAGCCCAACCACAGTTCCAGGGTCAACCTCGATGGACACGTTGCGCAGAACATCGTTTTTGCCCATGCGCTTCGATACGTCCCCAACGATCACGCTCATATCTTGTCCCCCTTTTCTATAAGGTCGGCCCTTCGAAACCACAGTCCACCCAACGATAGGCATAACGACATAATCACAATTGAAAACAAGACGCTCGAGCCCGTCGCGATTCCCTCTTTGACAATTCCGCCCCAGCGCAACAGCATTAGGGCGTTGCCTAACAGCACCCAATGCCGCGCAAATGCCGAACAGATCAGGGAGCTCATTAAAACCACAAACGAGACCGACGACCCAAGCACAAACCCGACCGCTGCCTGCGCAAACGCAAGCGCCTCGAAAGCAAGAAAGAGTCCTACGAAAAACGGCAGCGCATCTGCCTCGGCAGCTTTGAGAAACCACGGCGCCAAATTAGCCAGCTGAAGCGACTCGCCATGAATGACCGCGCTGAACGAGGAGCTCACCACCAAGCTCCAAATCACAACAGAGCAAACCACCACGAGCAGCGAAAATGCCGTTACCGCCGCCACCAAGATAAAACGCGAGACCCACCAAAGGATTCTTGCCCGACATCGAACAAGCGCTTGCAAACCAAACCCGTGCAACGATTCGGTCGGATAATCGAGTGTTGTATAGAGAATAAGCAGAATGAGAAAAAGCCATCCTAGCGGAGGCACAAACATGACCCCGGGCCTAGGCTCAAACGGAGCAGATCCGGCAAACACGAGCGCAAGATTATCCGCAAACCCCAAGGTATCCGTCCTGACCCCATACACAGAAGACAATCCGTAGGCGTATACCAAGTTCGCAACGGTCACTGCCGCGATCGCAATATAAGTAATGATGTTCTTCTTCAAAACGGTCCTCAGGTCCGCGGCGACCAGCCTAAACAGCATCAGACCACCTCGCGCCTTTTTAAGAATCTCGCGGAAACCAAAGAAAAGACGAGCAACAAAGTGATTTCCGCAAACCCCGCTCGAATGTCGGGCCAGTTATTTAGCGATTCCGACCTGATGCTGTTAAGAATGTTGCAGTTAAAGCCAACGCATGAAAGGACGCTAAAAATCCAATCGTTAACAAAGTGCCATGCAACCATAATCAGATATGGAACGACCATCGCCTTGATTCTGCTGCGAAACACAACCGACAGACCGGTCACGGCCATGGATAGAACCCCCAGCGTCACCGCATCGAACAGCGTATAAACCAGCACGTATAACAGAGGCCGGGAATAAAACAAACCAGAAAAATAGCTATGCAGATAGAGCCCAACATAAATCGATTCATCGACCCGGGGGAGATACGCGGGAAACAGCATGGAGACAATCAGAAAGTTCACGAGTAGCGGAATAGCCGTGACCGCAAACGCAGAGAGGAAAGCAGACAGCATCTTCACGTTCACGTACGCATTTCTAGAAACACGCGTGCAGATCTGTGCCTCGTAACCGCTCAAACGCTCGGACAGGCATGACCACGACCCGGCCAACATGGCAAGCAACGGCAGCGCATAGAAAAACACCGACGCTAACAACGGCGCGTTCGCGCCCACAACAATCCAGTTACCAAAGCTACTTTCACGCGTTTGGCCGAGGTATGTCTGAGACTGCAGACCAATGCCGTAGCCAAAAGATAGCAGCTGTTTGCGTTCAGTCTCGAGCGTCCACCACGCCTCGATGGCAGCTGCCATCGAAATTGCAGTTGCAACCATAAGGGTCAACGTAAATATAGGATTGCCAAATATCTTGGACAGCTCGTGCCGTATTAGATTTCTATTCAAATGTCATCATCCTCCCATCGATGGGATGGAGCCGAGCGACAGTGCCCAGCCCCATCCCGATCACGCCAAGAATGCAGACTGAAGATGAATCTTCTTTCTGGCGATAGCCAGTTGCGCTCGTGCCAGAACATTGAAAAGCGAAATTTCTATCTTCGTTGTTCTTGCATGTGGCAATTCCGGCATCCGCGCTCTGCGAAATGCTAGAAACCTGGGAAGTGTCAAACTCCTCTTGAGCAAATGATGCGGCAGGTGCACCCATCGACAAGCCCGCAACAATCGCCAAGCCGACTCCGATTCGAGCAATAGCGCTCCTTGGCTTAATCATGGCCTTCTCCAATCAAAAGCGGTTAACAATGCGTCGACGCACGGCAACCTTTGCATGAATGGAGAAAGATGTCTGTAAACACTCGCTATTGAGTTGATAATCCAGGCGTTTACACGTTATCCACCTGCGATAACAATGAAATAAGCTCCGCTTTGTTCTTGATCTTCAACTGGCGATAAGATGCGGATCGCAACGCTTGCACCGTAGATGCAGCATAACCTACGTCCTCCGCAATGGTCTTTGTCGTTGCGCCCTCTGCCGTCATCAGCAAAATTTGCGACTGAACATCAGAAAGGGAGCGCGATGTAAGCAAAGCCAGCTGGCGCACGCGAGCCGTTTCGGTGAACCCATTCGCACGGTACTCCAAGACGGCCCTCTCGTTCTCAACCGAGTGGGCGAGCGCGATGTGCGTGACGAACATGGGCACAGACCAGCAGACGACCACCGTTGCCACGACGACATTGACGGCCGAACTATGCCCCAACAGCGACGCAAGGAACAACGGCTCGAAAACCATCAGATCCTGCGCCATATTGAACAAGACAGCCCAGCAAGGAGCCGCCGCCCCAAAGCAAAGCATCCATACCCCAAGCATTTTGCGCTGCGGAAAGCTTCGCAGCACTATATATGTGAGCAGCATCCCCGTCAGTACCGCAAGTCCATGGATTCGACCCCTAGTAGTTGCATAGATTAAAGCGGTCACACCTATCGATACCAACAGCGTGATGGCCCGAGTATGGGCATGAACCTTAAACGGGCGCAGCTTAACAGCGAGCGAAGCCATAGACGCTATGCCGCAAAACAGGACCGGCGCAGCCATCAGCGGATCGCGTATGCACCTCCATGCCGCGATATAAACAAAAGACCACTCCACAGCAGACAGTATCGCCCATACGCACGGGCTTCCGAGCCCGATCGCCCCATCCGCTCCATCCAGATCGTCCCCGCGCTTCGGTTTTCTACCCGCGCTGCACAGCGACAGAAGCAGCCCGAGACCCAATGTATAGCTTGCAAGAGAAAAAGCGATTGCATGCGTAACACCGGAACCCCAATCGCTATCCGCCATTACCAAGGGACCCGCCGCAAGGAGAATAAAAAATGACGTGAGCAGGTATCGAAACAGCCGGCGCGCCCGAGCTGATGCCACCATATCGTCAGCATGCCGCTGCGGCAGCTCATGCCCTACAGTATCGCCCTCACCCGCAAACAACGCCACGAGCTCGCGCGAGCCCGCAACCGACGCCTTCCCGTATGCTCGGTGAAGCGTTGTTCGCACCGTCGATGGCTTCGTACCCGTCTCCCTGGCAATCTCCGCCGGCGTTTTCCCTTTGAGCAGCAGCCGAACAAACTGCTCTTCTCGAGGCGACAGGGCAGGGGAAAACACCCCCGCATCGAATGGGTCGGACGTGCGAGGGGTATCCGAATTGTTGTCCCGTTTCCCCCTTAGCAACGTGCACACGAAGACAGCAACAGTAATAGCCGATCCCATCGCCAGCAATGCAATGATCGTGGCATCGTTTGCGAAGTATGCCACCTCAACAGCCGGAACAAGGCCAATAGGAACTGCTACGAGCACAGAACGGGCAAACACGTCGCTCTGTCCCCGACCAAAGGTACGGGGACAGCAAAGCAGCGGGGCCACAGCCAACATGAGATAGACCAGAGGAATTAAAAGCACTAGACCAATTGATGCGGCCGTTACAGGGGACATCCCCCATGGCTCGGGAACGACTCTCCATGAAACTCGACAGCAAAACAGCAGGCAAGACAGGACGGCTATTGTTTCTGTAAAAAACGCGTTCTGCGGGTGACGGGCCTCTCTTTCGTCAGTCCGCGTCGCCCTCCGCGTCAAAGGAAAACCCGCCGTATCCCAAATAACATATGAGAGGAGCAGCGACCCAGCAAAGCACGAGACGCACGAAACGCCATGCAACAGCCAGATCGGCGCAAACACGAATGGGATAGAATCTCCGCGAGCATAGAAAACTAGGTCGGACCATTCGGGAACCGTTGCAATAACACCGAGGAAAACACCGATAGCACCGAGATGCCTCGGCCGTCTCATTTCTCTCCCTTTGCATAGCGCAGCACCATGAACAAACGCCGCAAGGCATGCGCCAAGGATAACGAGCCAGGTCATCGCACCTGATGCCAGGCCGATTGAAGATGAAAACCGGTGATAAGGAGTGACCGCCATTACGACAAGCGCAATGGCGCAGGCGGATGTATCAGAACGGCGGGAAAAGAGCATATGGCCTCCATAGCGTGTCATTATATCGCTCGGACTGCTCGTTTATCTCCGCGCCCACACCAGCCAGCATCAACGATTCAGGCGAACTCCAATCCGAGCCAGATCACGGTCCAGCTTTTGTCCGCAGTCCCCGCATCAAAGCGGGATGCGCTTTCCTTTTGAGCGCTGATCTGGAAATTGCATCCCATTCTGGGCCAATATTCTGGGACACAGTTTCCGCAGCCTTCCCCATCCGGAAAACGCATCCCACAATTTGACCGAAAACTGGGGCGCGCTTTCCGTATGCGTTGAGACGAGGGCCAAGTCAGATAGGCCACCTCGCCCCGCTACCTTCACCATGCACCCGAGCGTGCTACACTAGCAGCATCTATGCCACCGCGAACGGCTCGGCTCCGCGCCCGCCACTCGCAAACGAACTTTAAACGCACGAGGGTTGGCCATGCCGCTTTTCTCGCAACATACCGCCCGGTTCTCGCCGGACGTTCCTTTGGAGGGCACCAGCTCTCGCGAGCTGCTCAAGCGGTACCAGCCGCTCGAGACACTTGCGACCGGCGGTTTTGGCTCCATCGAGATTTGCCGCGACACGCACCTGCGCCGCCGCGTCGCCATTAAGCGCATCCCCCTTATCAACGGCGCCGGCATGCCCGCCAGCGACATCATGGATGTCCTGCGCGAGGCGCACACTGCCGCCATGCTTCAACATCCCAATATCGTGCAGGTCATCGACTTTACGCATGACACCGCCTATGCCTACCTGGTCATGGAGTATGTCGACGGTATGTCGCTGGCCGAGTTTTTGCATCGTGTGGACGGCCACTCGCTCACCTTTGACGAGGCCGCGGCCATTGCCGATGCCCTGGGCCAGGCGCTCACCTTCGCCCATAGCAATGGCGTACTCCACCTGGACATTAAGCCCGCCAACGTGCTCATCGACCACTCGGGCAATGTAAAGCTCACCGACTTTGGCATGGCGCGACTGTCGTCCGCCGGTGGCTTTGGCGGCTCGCGCGGCGGCACCATCGGCTACATGCCGCCCGAGCAGCTCGATATCGAGACCGGCACGGTCGACGAACGCGCCGATGTCTTTGCCCTTGCCTGCGTTATCTATGAGGGCTTGTGCGGCAGCGCTCCCTTTATGGCGGCCACGCCCGCCGACTCGCTCGACCGCATCATCGGCGGCGCCACCTATCCCAGCGAGCTGATACCACACTTTCCCCCGGGAGCCGAGGCCGCGCTCATGAGCGCGCTCTCCCCCATGCCGCAGGACCGCCCCAACAGCATCGAGGCATTCTGCGACCGACTCCTTGCCGGCTTGGGGAGCGTGCGCGAAGGCCGTCGCAGCTTGGAGCAGATGGTAGGCGAGCTTTCGAATGACGAGTGCGCGGCAGATGATATCGAGCCATTGAGCTACGAGGATGACACCGTCGAGGTCGACCCCGCACTTGGCTGGGCGGGCACGCGCTGGGGCCGCGCACGCAATTACACCATGCGCGGTATCTCGGCGCTCTCATGCGGAGCCTTCAGCTTTTTGCTTATGCAGACAGCCGGCGTCGCGGCGCTTCCCGGGCTGATCGTGGCGGCCGTCGCCATTGGCGCGGCGGCAGGCTTGGCCCCGCAGATTGGCTCGGCCATCTCGGCCGTGGGCTTTTTGGTGCTCATGGCCAACGCCACCATGCAGGCGCAGGGCATCCTGTCGATGCTGCCGGTCGCGGTCATTTTTGCCGCTGCCATGTCCGGTTGGTGGATTGCTTGGGGACGCACCGAGGCAGCTGCGAGCACGACGCTCACCTGCGCGCTTGCGCTGGGTTGCCTCACCGGCGACGCCCTCCTTGCCGCCGGAGCCGCCGCGAGCATCGCGGCGTTTTGGCTCGGCCCGGCAAGCGCCGCGGCAGCCACGGGCATGGGCGCACTCTTTGCCCGCCTTGCTGCAGCGGCTCTCTCTGCGGGAGGCGCACTGGGGCTTAGCAATGTCGCCGCAGCGCTGGGAGACGCGCTCCTTCTCGCTGCAATCGTGCTGGTTGCAGCAACAGCCGCGGCAACATCGCTGCTGCTCAATGCCCATGCCAAGCGTGCCGACCAGGGCTCAAACCTTGCCGCAATCGCCGCCATCGCCGTCACCGGCATCGGCTGCGCAGCGGCATCCTGTCTTGCACACCATATGGAAATTGCCAGCCTTGCAGCCGCGGTCGCCGCCAAGGCGGCAGTTGCGGGAACCCTATCCTCTATAATCGTTGGGATATGCCTATATTTGCTCGGATACCAAAGAACCTATACGGAGAGTGATCTTTCGTGAACTTCCTGAACATCTTCGAGGACCACGTGGCCGGCATCTTCGGTGCCACCCGTGCCCCGTTCTCCTTTAAGAAGCTTGCCAAGCAGGCCGCTCGCGACATGGAGGATCAGACTCTGGTGATTAACGGCGTCAACACGGCGCCGGCACTCTATACCATCCTGATCGCCGCCGACGACGATCCCATGCTCGCCCCGTTCTACCCCGAGCTTTCGCGCGAGGTCCGCGAGTTTGTGAA
>CAVCBD010000085.1:0-8985 GCA_963599935.1 Acutalibacteraceae bacterium
CTTCTTGGGAGCAGCGGCCTTCTTGGGGGCCGGAGCAGCCTTCTTGGCCTTAGGCGTGCAAGGCTCGGTGACGAGCTCCATGATAACGATGGGAGCGTTGTCGCCCTTGCGGTTACCGAGCTTCATGATGCGGGTGTAACCGCCGTTGCGGTCCTGCCACATGCCCTGAGCAGCCTTGTCGAAGATCTCGGCAACGAGCTGCTTATCGCCGAGCTTGGCGATGGCCAGACGACGAGAGTGCAGGTCGCCCTTCTTGGCCCAGGTGATGATCGGATCGACGACCGAACGCAGCGCCTTAGCGCGGGTCTCGGTGGTCTTGATGCGGTCGTTCTCGAAGAGGGCCTTAGCAAGGCTCTTCTTCATGGCCTTGGTGTGGCTCGCATCGGTGCCGAGCTTCAGGCCCTTCTTAACGTTGTGACGCATGGTCTAGTTTCTCCTCAAATATGCGAAGCATTAAGCCTTCAGGCTCAGGCCCATGGACTCTAGCTTGTCCTTCACTTCCTCGATCGACTTAACACCGAAGTTACGGATGTTGAGCAGATCGTTCTCCGAGAACTCAACGAGCTGACGGACCGAGTGAATGCTGGCGCGCTTAAGGCAGTTGTAGGAACGGACGGAAAGGTCCAGATCCTCAATCTGCTTGTCCAGCTCGGCGTTGTCGTTGGTGACCTCGGGAGCGAAGATCGAAGCCTCCTCCTCGACCTCGGGGGTCTCGGCAAGGTTCATAAAGGCAGCCATATGCTGGTTGATGATATTGGCAGCCTGGACCACGGCGTCGCGCGGAGCGATGGAGCCGTTGGTCTCGATCTCGAGGACAAGGCGGTCGTAGTCGGTGTGCTGACCGACACGGCAAGCCTCAACGAGCTTGGCGCAACGGGACACCGGCGAGTACAGCGAGTCGACGTGGATCACACCGATGGGATCGTTGTCGCGCTTGTTAGCCTCGCCAGAGACATAGCCGCGGCCATAGCCGATGCGCATGCTCATGGTGAGATGGCCACCCTCGGTGAGCGTAGCGATGTGCTGCTCAGGGTTGACCAGCTCAAACTCGGACGGAATAAAGAAGTCCGCACCGGTGACCTCGCAGGGGCCGTCAACAGAAATGGTGGCGGCCGCCTCGTCGGTCGTGCCGAGAGCCCTGAAGACAAGACCCTTGACATTCAGGACGATGTCGGTGACATCCTCGACCATGTTAGGGATGGTCATGAACTCGTGCTGCGCGCCATCGATCTGAATAGCCTCGACGGCGGCACCCTCGAGCGAGGACAGAAGAACGCGACGAAGGGAGTTACCCAGCGTATCGCCGTAGCCACGCTCGAGCGGCTCGACGGAGACACGAGCAGACGTCTCGTTAATCTCTTCGACCTGAACCTGAGGCCTAATGAATTCTGACATGTATTACCTCCAGCCTCAGCAGCCCGGATGGACTACTTAGAGTAGAGCTCGACGATGAGCTGCTCGTTGATATCACCGCTGATCTGCTCACGCGTCGGCAGAGCGAGCACGTTACCAGACAGCTTCTCGATATCGACCTCGAGCCAGCCAGGGACCTCGAAACGCTCGGAGGAAATCAGGGCCTCCTTGATGGGGAGGAGGTCACGGAACTTCTCGCCGACAGCGACGACGTCGCCGGCCTTGACGCGGTAGGACGGGATGTCCACGCGCTTGCCGTTCACGGTGAAGTGACCGTGACGGACGGACTGACGAGCCTCTTTGCGGGTGCGGGCGAAGCCAAGACGGAAGACGACGTTGTCGAGGCGAGACTCAAGGATGATCATGAGGTTCTCACCGGTGACGCCGTTCATCTTACGGGCCTTGTTGAAGTAGCCGTGGAACTGCTTCTCCAGAACGCCATAGATGAACTTGACCTTCTGCTTCTCGCGCAGCTGCATGCCGTACTCAGATTCCTTGCGACGGCGCTTGGGCTGACGGATAGATTCCTTCTTGCTGCTGTAACCGAGCTCAGCGGGATCGATCCCGAGCTGACGGCAGCGCTTAAGAACAGGAGTCCTGTCGATTGCCATATTGATACGATCCTTTCAGTTACACGCGGCGACGCTTCTTGGGGCGGCAGCCGTTGTGCGGGATGGGGGTCTTGTCCTGGATGCTCGAGACCTCGAGGCCAGCAGCCTGGAGGGAGCGGATGGCGGTCTCACGACCGGAGCCGGGGCCCTTGACGAAGACGGAAACCTTCTTCATACCGTGCTCCATGGCCTGCTTGGCAGCAGCCTCGGCAGCCATCTGGGCAGCGAACGGCGTGGACTTACGGGAGCCCTTGAAGCCCACCTGGCCAGCCGACTTCCAGGAAATGACGTTGCCCTGGGGATCGGTGATCGAAACGATCGTGTTGTTGAACGTAGAACGAATGTGAGCCTGGCCCACGGAAATGTTCTTACGGTCCGCGCGCTTCAGACGGGCAGCGCGAACGTTCTTCTTAGCAGTAGCCATCTATCTAGCGCTCCTTATTTCTTCTTCTTAGCACCGATCTGACGCTTCGGGCCCTTGCGGGTGCGAGCGTTAGTGTGGGTGCGCTGGCCGCGGACCGGAAGGCCCTTGCGGTGACGAAGGCCGCGGTTGCAGCCGATGTCCATAAGGCGCTTGACGTTCTGGTTGCGCTCACGGCGGAGGTCGCCCTCAACCATGATCTGGTTCTTGTCGATATAATCGCGGATGGCGTTAACCTCATCCTCGGTGAGGTCCTTAACGCGCGTATCCACGTTAACGTTGCACTCGACGCAAATCTTCGTCGCAGTGGTGCGGCCGATGCCGTAAATGTAGGTCAGACCGATCTCAACGCGCTTCTCACGCGGGAGGTCGACACCATTAATACGGGCCAACGTAGTCTCCTCTCTTAACCCTGACGCTGCTTATGACGGGGGTTCTCGCAAATGACGAGGACCTTGCCATGGCGCCTAATGATTTTGCACTTATCGCACATCTTCTTGACCGAAGGACGTACCTTCATCGTTCTTCCTTTCGGTAGCGCTCAAACTACTTCCCTACTATCTACTCGCCCAGCCGCAGGCGTTTAAAACTATGGCTGGTCTTCACACACAATCCGACCGTAGGTTGAGCTAAGCCTGCAGTCGGAAAAGGAGTGCGTGTATGCGTGCCGCTATTTATAGCGATAGGTGATGCGGCCGCGGGTCAGGTCGTACGGGGAAAGCTCCACGACAACCCTGTCACCGGGGAGAATACGGATGTAATTCATTCGGATCTTGCCAGAAATGTTGCACAGAACCGAATGACCGTTCTCGAGCTCAACCTTAAACATGGCGTTGGGCAGCGGTTCCTTTACCGTACCCTCGAGCTCAATTGCGTCTTCCTTCTTCACAAGCAATCATCTTTCTCTAGAAAACGACAGCGATTGAGTATTCTACAATACGCGTGCACGTATCGTAATATCTTCGTAATGGCTCCACAACTAAGTGAAACTTGTTACTTTGACATGTAAATGCCGACGAATATGAACGCGGCCTCTACATCTCGCCTCCTTGCAAGGAACACCAGGCGCCTTGCGCGTCGGTGGTGAGAATCACCGGGCCGTCATCGGTGATGGCGACGGTGTTCTCATAGTGCGCGGCGGGCAGGTGATCGTTGGTCGTGACGATCCAACCGTCGGAGCCCGTGCTCACATGGTTGGAACCCATCGTGACCATCGGCTCGATGGCAATGACCATACCGGCCTGGAGACGAACGCCCCTCCCCTTCTTTCCGTAATTCGGAACGTTGGGGTCCTCGTGCATCACATGGCCAATACCGTGCCCCACATAATCGCGAAGCACGCCATAGCCGTGAGACTCGGCGAGGGACTGGACGGCATAACCAACATCCCCGATATGGTTACCGGGAACAGCCTGCTCGATGGCAGCCTTAAGGCAATCGCGCGTAACCTCGCACAGGGCCTTGGCCTCGGGCGTGGGGGTACCGACGAAAAACGTCCAAGCATTATCGCCGACCCAACCGTCGACAACGGCACCCGTATCGATGGAGATGATATCGCCATCGCGCAGGATCATGTCGGGATTGGGAATTCCGTGCACCACGGCATCGTTAATCGATGCGCAAATGGTACCGGGAAACCCGCCGTAGCCCTTAAAGGCCGGGGTGCCACCATGCATGCGGATAATCTGCTCCGCAAGCTGATCAAGCTCAAAGGTCGAAACACCAGGGCGAACCATGGCTCCAACGTGGCGGAGCGCCATCTTAGATAGCGCTCCTGCCTTCTTCATCTGCTCGATTTGCGTTGCAGACTTAATCTTGATCATAGACCGAGAGCCTCTTTGACATCCCCGTACACGGTCTCGCGAGCCTGGTCACCGTTGACCGACTTGAGCAGACCCTGGCCACGATAGTAGTCGACGAGCGGGCTCGTGGACTTCTCGTAGACGTCGAGACGGTTCTTGATGGTCTCGGGCTTGTCGTCGTCGCGCTGATACATCTCGCCGGCGCACTTGGGGCAGGTGGCATCGGCAGCAGTGCCGGTGTAACCGCAGGCGCGGCAGGTGCGACGCGAAGACAGACGGTCGATGATGACCTCGGGGGCCACGTCGACCAGAAGGGCGCAATCGATCTCGCGACCCATGGCGGAGAGCTCGGAATCGAGTGTCACAGCCTGGGCGGTGTTGCGCGGGAAGCCGTCGAGGATGAAGCCCTGCTGGGCGTCATCGGCGGCAAGGCGCTCCTTGACAAGGTCGATCACGAGCTGGTCGGGAACGAGCTCGCCAGCGTCCATGTACTTCTTAGCCTGAATACCAAGCTCGGTGCCACCCTTGACGGCAGCACGCAGCAGGTCGCCCGTAGAAATGTGAGCGACGCCAAACTCGGCGACGAGCTCCTGTGCGACGGTGCCCTTACCGGCACCCGGAGCTCCGAGCAATACGAGGTTCATGAGCAATCCTCCTCTAGCCTATTTAAAGAATCCATCGTAATCATACATCTTGATCTGGCCTTCGAGCTTATCGACCGTGTCGAGCACGACGCCGACCATGATGAGGATGGACGTGCCGCCAAATGCCTGGATCAGCTGGTTACCCGTGAAGGAGAAGATAATCGAAGGCACGATGGCGATGAGCGCCAAGAAGACAGCGCTGGGAAGCGTGATCTTGTTGAGCGCGTTCTTGATGTAGGCCGCGGTAGCCCTACCCGGACGGACGCCCGGAATAAAGCCGCCCTGCTTCTTAAGGTTGTCGGCCGTGTCATCGGGGTTGAACACCATGGAGGTGTAGAAGTACGCGAAGAACACGATGAGGACAACGTTAAGTACCCAGTTGAGCCAACCGGTCGAAAGCGCGGAGGCAACTGCCTGAATCCAGCCGATGCCGGGGAAGAACACGGCAATCTGGGCCGGGAAGTACAGCAGCGCCGAAGCGAAGATAATCGGCACGACGCCCGCGGTGTTGACCTTGATGGGCAGGTAGGTGGTCTGGCCACCCATCATGCGACGGCCCACGACGCGCTTGGCGTAGGAGACCGGGATGCGGCGCTGGCCGCGCTCAAGGAAAACGATCAGCGGGATGACCAGCAGGATGATGGCGCAGATGATCACCATGGTGATGATGCCACCGGCGTTACCCTCGGTGCTGGAGAAGATCGCCTGCGGAAGACCGGCCATGATGTTCGCGAAGATGATAAGCGACATGCCATTGCCGATACCGCGCTGGGTGATGAGCTCACCAATCCACATGATCAGCATGGCGCCCGCAGTGAGCGTACCGACGATCATGAGGTCAAAGATGATCTCGGGAGCGCCGGCACCGTTGAAGCTAATGCCGAAGCTCTTAAAGAGGAAGAGGTAACCCACGGAGTTGAGGATAGCCAGAGCCAAGGTGAGGTAACGCGAATACTGCGTAATCTTGGTCTGACCGACCTCGCCCTCGCGGGCAAGCTCATGCAGGGAAGGCACGACGGCCTGGAGCATCTGGAGGATAATCGAGCTCGTGATGTACGGCATGATGCCCAAAGAGAACACCGAGACATAGCTCAACGCGCCACCAGAGAAAAGATTCAGGAGGGCCATAGCACCTGCGGCGACCGAGTTGCTCCCGGTCGAGAAAAGGCCCAGCATCCCCTGGAAGGGAATGCCGGGCACAGGAACGTGCGCACCAATGCGGTACACGACGAGCATAGCTATGGTAAAAAGAATCTTTTCGCGCAGTTCTTTGATGCGGAAAGCATTCTTAAGACCATTTAGCACGGCAGCTCGACCTTTCCGCCGGCGGCCTCGATCTTGGCCTGCGCAGAAGCGCTGACCTTGTCGACCTTGACCGTGAACTTCTTGGTGAGCTCACCATTGCCGAGCACCTTGACGGGCTCGAACTCGCTCTTGGTGATGCGAGCGGCCTTAAGAGCGGCACCGTCGATTACAGCGCCGTCCTCGAACTTACGCTCGAGACGCTCAACGTTGACAGCGGTGTACTCGATACGACGGGGGTTGCGGAAGCCCGGAAGCTTGGGCAGACGCATAGCCAGCGGAGTCTGGCCACCCTCGAAGCCGGCACCCTTGGTGCCGCCAGAGCGGGAACCCTGGCCCTTCTGGCCGCGGCCAGAAGTGGTGCCGTGACCCGAAGAATTGCCACGGCCGACGCGCTTGCGGTTCTTGGTGGAACCGGGCGCGGGAGTAAGATCGTGAAGCTGCATTTGCTACTCCTCTACAATCTCGACAAGGTGCTTGACCTTGAAGATCATGCCGCGGACGGACTCGTTGTCAGCAATCTCGCGAACCTCGCGGATCCTGTGGAGACCGAGGGCACGGACAGTACGGACCTGGTCCTGCTTGCAACCGTTGGTGCTGCGGACCTGCTTGATCTTGATGGTGTCAGCCATGCTTAGTTCTCCTTACCGACGAACATCTCGGAGACCGTCAGGCCACGGCGAGCCGCGACGTCCTCAGGGCTGGAGAGCTCATTGAGGCCCTCGACAGCAGCCTTGATGATGTTAAGGCCGTTGTCGGTACCGAGGGACTTGGACAGGACGTTCTTGATGCCAGCAAGCTCGAAGAGGGGACGCACAGCGCCGCCGGCGATAACGCCGGTACCCTCGACAGCGGGCTTGATGATGATGCGGCCGGCACCAAAGTGACCGAGAACCTCGTGCGGGATGGTGCCCTCTTCGGTCACCGGCACGTGGAACATGTTCTTCTTGGCATCGAGAGACGCCTTGGAGATGGCCATGGGCACCTCAGCGGACTTGCCCATGCCAACGCCAACGTTGCCCTTGCCGTCGCCAACGACGACGAGAGCGACGAGGCTCATGCGACGGCCGCCCTTGACGGTCTTCGACACGCGGTTGATGTAAACGACGCGCTCCTCGAACTCGGAGGCCTCGCGCTGCTGCTTCTGATTACGAGCCATGTGCTACATACCTCCTAGAACTCGAGACCGGCGGCACGAGCACCGTCGGCGAGGGCCTTGACGCGGCCATGGTAGATACGGCCACCGCGATCGAAGGCGACCTTGGTGATGCCGGCCTCGATGGCGCGCTTGCCAACGAGCTGACCGACCTTCTCCGCAGCCTCCTTGTTCGAGGTGTGGGTGCCCTTGAACTCGGCCTCGAGGGTCGAGGCGGAGACGAGCGTCAGGCTGGAGCCCTTGCTGTCGTCGATGATCTGGGCATAGATGTTGGCGTTAGTACGGGTCACGCGAAGACGCGGACGCTCGGCGGTACCCGAGACCTTGCCGCGAACACGACGCTGACGACGCTTGAGGCCTTCCAGCTTCGCCTTATGCTTGTTCATACGTAAACTCCTAAAAAGGTTGATCTTGCCAGCACCTGACGGGGTGCTGGTCTTATGCGAGTGAGTCGGTTACGACTACTTGGCGGCCTTACCCAGCTTGCGGCGGATGTGCTCGCCAACGTAGTGGATACCCTTGCCCTTGTAAGGCTCGGGAGGACGATGGCCGCGGATCTCAGCGGCGATCTGACCGACCTGCTGCTTGTTGATACCCTTGACGTTCACGTGGGTGTTGTCGGGAACCTCGAAGGTGATGCCCTCGGGAGCCTCGACGATCACGGGGTGCGAGAAGCCCAGGGAGAACTCGAGGTTCTTGCCCTTCTGCTGCACGCGGTAACCGACGCCGGCGAGCTCGAGCTTCTTCTCGAAGCCCTCGGAAACGCCAACAACCATGTTGTGAATGAGGGCGCGGGTGAGGCCGTGGCGGGCACGGGTCTCACGCTCGTCGTCGGGACGGGAAACGGTGAGGACGTTGTCCTCGACGTTGATAGCGAGCTTCTCATAGACATCGAGCTCGAGCTGGCCCTTGGGGCCCTTGACGACAACGTTGTTGCCGTTGACTGCCACTTCGACTCCGGCGGGAATCTGGACAGGCTTATTACCGATACGAGACACGGTGATCTCCTTTCCTTCTACCTACCGAGCGAATTACCAGACGTAAGCGATGATCTCGCCGCCGACGTTGTGCTTGCGAGCATCGCGGTCGGTCATGACGCCATGGCTGGTGGAAATAATGGCGGTACCAAGGCCACCGCGGACGCGGGGCATGTCGGCAACGCCGGTGTACTTACGCAGGCCCGGCTTGGAAATGCGGCGGATGCCGTTGATGACCTTAGCCTTCTTGGGACCATACTTAAGCGTGATGTGCAGAGTCTTCTGGGGAACGGTGTCCTCGACATCGTAGCCCTCGATGTAGCCCTCCTCGTGCAGAACACGAGCGATCTCGACGAGCTTCTTGCTGCTCGGCATGGAGACCGTGGCCTTGTTCACAGAGTTAGCGTTACGGATGCGCGTAAGCATATCTGCGATCGGGTCTGTAAGGTTCATACAGATTCTCCTTCGTTCTTGATGAACACGTGCTCTTGGTTCTTCGCCGCCCTTAACGGCAAAGCCTAACTAGCGCGTTTTCCCTGTTCCAAACGGATGCTTGAAACGCTGGTAGTGACTTACCAGCTGGCCTTCTTAACGCCGGGAAGCTCGCCCTTGAGTGCAAGCTCACGGAAGCAGACACGGCACAGGCCGAACTTGCGGTA
>CAVCBD010000086.1:0-8904 GCA_963599935.1 Acutalibacteraceae bacterium
CGGTCCCGTTCCGAACCCGGAAGCTAAGCCCCATCGCGCCGAGAGTACTGCGGGGTCAGCCCGTGGGAGGCCAGGGCGCCGCTGACCGGTGGACGGCACCGAGCCGTGCGCTTGAATTGAGAAGGGGGAGGCCTCGCGGCCTCCCCCCTTTTTTGCGTTTATAGCTAGATCTAACAAACTCGCTGTGTTTTATGACCCTCGTTTGTCGCATCTTCCGTTAACGGGCTACAATAACTTAGTCTGTGCAATATGGAGGTGAACATGGCTGAAGCTGGTATCGGCGTTGATATCGTCGAGATTTCCCGCATGAAATCAATCCTTGAAAAGACGCCGTCGTTTGCTCGGCGTGTGTTTACCGAAGAAGAGTGCGCATATTGCGACGCTTCATCGCGTCCTGCGGCGCACTATGCGAGCCGTTTTGCTTCTCGTGAAGCGGTTCTAAAAGCTCTTGGTACGGGCTTTAGTCAGGGTGTCGGCCGCAAAGACGTCTCGGTAACGCGCGATAAGCTCGGAAAGCCTAAGGCGTTGCTTTCGGGTCGAGCGCTCGAGATTGCTCAAGAGCTTGGTGTCGTTGAGGTTGCGCTTTCCATTACGCTGACGGGGGACTTGGCCGTCGCGAATGCCATTGCTATTACCGAAGATGCTCGCCCGAAGCCTAAAGAAGATAAGGTGAGCACCAAGGAACGCGTTGCGCAAACATTTAAAGAGGCTCGCTCTGTTTTGGATGAGCTTGAGCAACTACAAAATTCAGCTTTGACGGAGCACCTGGGCGATGCTTCGCAAGATACGCTAGGAGCATAGATGAAACCGGTTTTGAGCACCGAGGAAGTCGTTCGCCTCGAGGATATTATCGAACGCGAGGGAACTTCGAAGGCAGAGCTTATGGAGCTGGCGGGTGAGTTTGCTGCTAGTGAAATCCTAAAACTCAATCCTGATCGTGTCCTTGTCCTGGTCGGTTTTGGCAATAACGGTGGCGACGGTTGGGTCGCGGCTGATATCTTGAGCCATAAGGGCGTTGACGTGGACATTGTTTCTCCGGTTGAGCCGGATGAGATTCCTGCCGCTCTGGCTCGTCATGTCGCTCGTCGAACCGTCGGTCGTGACGTGCGCGTGTGCGTTGGCCCCTCGCGTGATGAGCTTGAGGTCTTGATCGATAAGGCGGACGTTGTTGTTGACGCTATCTTCGGCACCGGTTTCCACGGCAATCTGCGTGCACCGTTCTCCATCTGGATTCCGACGGTTAACGACTGTGCCGACCGCGTGGTGTCTATCGATGTTCCTTCGGGTCTGAATGCCGAGACCGGTGTTGTCGATGACGATTGCATCCGCGCCGAGCGCACGGTCACGATGATTGCTCCCAAGATTGGCCTCTATAGCGCCGATGGCCCGGAGTACGCTGGTGACCTGGTGTGCGGTAACCTCTACGATCGCCTTGATGAGGTCATCGATGATGTCGACCATGCCGCCGAGATTGTCGAGCCCGGTGACCTGGTGGACTACTTTGCTCCGCTGCCTACGAATATCGATAAGTATTCCCGCGGTTCTGTTCTTATTGTTGCCGGCTCGGCGCAATATCCTGGCGCCGCCATTATGGCTGCTAAGTCTGCTGCTCGCGCAGGTGCCGGGTATGCGGCTGTCGCGACGCCGGATGCGTGCGCAAACCTTATTCGTATGGCACTTCCCTCGATTCCGGTTTTCGCCATTCCGTCCGACTCCCGCGGCTCTTTTGGCGCTGCGGCTCGTATGACCGTGTGCGAGATTGCAAAGAAGTACAGCTGCGTACTGTGCGGTCCCGGTATGACGACATCTGCTGGTGCCATGCAGGTGGTTTCGGGCTTGTTGGAGCTTGACGTGCCGCTGATCCTTGACGCCGATGCGCTCAACTGCCTTTCTAAGATTGCGATTGACGGCATCGACAGCAATCCCGAGATGTACCGTCGCGAGCAGCCGCTCGTTATGACGCCGCACTATCGCGAGCTTTCGCGCTTGGTTGCCGGTGACGAGGTTAACGATCTGGGAACCGCAATCGCGGCCGCGCAGAAGGTTGTCTGGGCTGCCGGCTCTGACAACCTCGTCGTTATTGCCAAGGGGCCGACGACGGCCATCTGTGGCGTTGAGCGCGTGCTTTTGCCGCTCTCGGGTCCGGCGTCGTTGGCGACTGCCGGTTCGGGCGATGTCCTTGCGGGCATTCTTGCCGGCACGCTGGCAACCATGCGTGATGAGATGGATCGCTGGGAGCTGCTGTATTCGTATGCCGTTGCGCTTCACAGCTACGCGGGTTTTGCCGCGGCGACGGAGTTCGGCGAGAAGAGTGTCATCGCGACCGATCTGATTGACCTGATCGGCCCCGCCATGGAGCTGGCGGCAAAGGATGCGCTCGAAGATCTGGGAATCATGGACGAAGGGTCGGATGACTAATCATGAATAAGGCCGATTTGACGCGTTGGTCCTGGGTTGAGATTGACCGCGGGGCACTTCGCCGTAACACGAGGGCTTACAAGAACCTGCTCAACCCGCGTCAGCGCCTATGTTGCGTGGTCAAGGCCGATGCCTATGGCCATGGTGCCGTCGAGTGCGCCAAGATTATGTACTCTGCCGGAGCCGACATGTTCGCGGTGGCGACGGTCAACGAGGGCGTCCAGCTGCGTCAGGGTGGAATGACCAAGCCCATCCTGATCCTGAGCGAGCCTCCTATTGAGGCTATCCCAGTTTTGCTCGAGTTCGACATCATGCCTTCGGTCTATACGTCCGATTTCGCGCTGGCCTATGGCGAATGCGCCGTTGCGGCGGGCAAGGTAGGTAAGTACCATCTGGCCATCGAGACGGGCATGAACCGTATCGGTGTTCACTACACGCAGGTGCTCGACTTTGTGCGCGGCATCAGTTTCCATCGCGGCATCCAGTGCGATGGTGTCTTTACTCACTTTGCAACGGCCGATGAGCCCGGCGGCTGGGATTACAAGCTGCAGTGCCAGCGTTTTACCGAGGCTGTTCAGGCGATAAAGGATGCGGGCTTTGAGTGCGGTATCGTGCATTGCGCCAACACGCCGTCCTCGATGCTCGATCCCTCGATGCATTTTGACATGATTCGCGCCGGCGTTGGCCTGTACGGCATGCAGCCGTGCGAGCTGAGTGGCCGCGTGATGCAGCTGGACCCCGTCATGAGCGTTCATGCGCGCGTGACGCGTGTGGCGCATCCCGCGATGGGTGAGGGCGTGGGTTACGGCTTTACCTATCGTGTGCCGCGTACGCGCGTTCAGATTTGCACGCTGCCGATCGGATACGCCGACGGTCTTTCGCGCACGCTGTCCAATCGTATGGACGTGCTGTACCGCGGTGAGCGCGTGCGTCAGGTGGGTAACATCTGCATGGATCAGTTTATGGTTGCCATTCAGTCCAACCCCGCGCATGAGATTCCCGAGGCCGAGCACGGCGATGAGATGATTATTATCGGCCGTGACGGCGATGCCGAGATCACCATGGATGAGATGGCACGCCTGCGTGGCACGATTAACTACGAGGTCGCCTGCGGCTTTGGCATGCGTCTCGACAAGGTTTACGTGTAGGAGCCGCTATGGGCGTCATGCACATCCCTGGCCATAGCCATCAGGCCCCGCGCGAGGTCGCACTCGAGGAGATCGAGGCCGTTCTGGGCGATTGTCACCTTTGCCAGCTTTACCAGTCGCGCCACAACATCGTGTTTGGCGTGGGAAACCCCCGCGCCCGCGTGATGTTTATTGGCGAGGCGCCGGGGCGTAACGAGGATCTGCAGGGCGAACCGTTTGTGGGAGCAGCGGGCGAGGATCTCAACGGCATCCTGTCGCTGGCTGGCCTTAAGCGCGAGGATGTCTATATCGCCAACGTGCTTAAGTGTCGCCCGCCGGGAAATCGCAATCCTCGGCCCGAGGAAGTGCTGGCCTGTTCACCGTTTTTGCGCGAGCAGATTCGAAGCATTTGGCCCGATATCATCGTGACGCTCGGTAACCCCGCGACGCACTTTGTGCTTAAGACCGAGATCGGCATCACCAAGCTGCGCGGCAGGTTCCATCAGATGGGACATTTTGTGGTGATGCCCACGTTCCATCCGGCGGCGGCGCTGCGTAATCCGGCGTGGCAGGAGCTGCTGGAGGAAGACTTTAAGATGCTGGGCGACTATCTGGAGCGGCATCCCGCGCCAGAGGGTGCCTCGGAATAATAAGGAGCATATATGTCCCTGGAGCGCCTGGGGGTAGGTATTTATAAAACGGCTTGCTCTGCTGATACGGAGCATTTTGGCGAGTTGGTTGCGCCGTGCCTGGAAGATGGTGATGTGCTGATCTTGACCGGCGGCCTCGGGGTGGGCAAAACCCACTTTACCAAGGGCGTTTCGCGTGGTCTGGGCGACGGCCATATGGTCACGAGCCCCACATTCGCACTCATGGCTGTTCATGACCAGGGGCGTATTCCGCTGTTCCACTTTGACCTGTACCGTCTGGAGCATGCTTACGAGCTCGAGGATACGGGCATTTTCGATGTACTGGGCTATGAGGGTGCCTGTCTGTTGGAGTGGGGCGAACAGTTCCAGGACGAACTGACAGACGAGTATCTTTCGGTAACGCTTAAGCGTGATGAGAACGATAGCGACGTGCGAACGATAACGCTCGAGGCGCACGGCGAACGCGCAGCGGAGCTTTCCGATTTGATTGATAAGGCTGTACAAGATGAGCTTGCATAACGATTACGCGCTGGTGGTGGCGCTCGATACTTCGACCGATATGCTTGCCTGCGCGGCAAGCTGGATTGATGGGCAGACGGGCGAGGCGAAGCTGGTGAGTGGCGACCATATGTGCCGTCGCCATGCCAATGTGGAGCTCGTGAATACCGTCGACAGCGTGCTTACTCAGGTTGGCATGGACCGTGCTGACGTGGGCAGTTACGTCGTCGGTCGCGGTCCTGGTTCGTTTACCGGCGTGCGTATCGGCATTTCTACCGCCAAGGGCTTGGCGCGCGGTGCCAACGTGCCGCTGCTGGGTGTGTCGACGCTCGATGCCTGCGCATGGACCGCGTGGAAGGCTGGCGTGCGTGGCAAACTCGGCATTCTGGCTGATGCCATGCGCGGCGAGGTGTATCCGGCTTTGTATGTGCTGGGCGACGAGGGCCCCGAGCGTCAGTTTGAGCGCGAGCACGTGGTCAAGGCTGCCGTGGCGCTTGATGAGTGGCGCCAAGCCGCGGACTGGGACCAGGTTCAGCTGACTGGCGACGGTCTCGTGCGCTATGGCAAGCTGCTGGGCGAGGATGAGGTCGCTCGCTGCGTAGAGCGCGGCTTGTGGTGGCCTTCGGGCGAGGGCCTCCTCCTTGCACATGCCGCGGGTGACGGCGACCCGGCCCGCGTCCTTCCGATCTATACGCGCCTTTCTGATGCCGAGGAAAACGAGCGCAAACGCCTCGGTCTTGCCGAGAGCGCGAAGAGCGAAATTACGGGCGTTGCCGATGAGCTCGCCGGTCGCCATCTGCAATTCCGCCCCATGGGTGCGGCGGACGCCGAGGGCGCAAGTGCGCTGGAGGCCGCCTGCTTTGAAGGCGCTGGACACGAGGCGTGGACGCCGGGCATGTTTCTATCCGAGCTGGGCGAGGATGTTGCGGCGCCGCGCAGCTGGTGGGTGGCGCACGACGACGGTCAGCTGCTGGGGCTTGCCGGTGGCATGGTCGTGGACGGTGACGTGCAGATTCTGGATGTTGCCGTCGATCCGAAGCATCGCCGCGAGGGTATTGCCCGCAAGCTGCTGTCGCACGTGAGCTACGATGCCCAGATGCTCGGCTGCACCACGGCTTCGCTCGAGGTCGAGGACGGCAACGAGGGCGCTATTGCACTCTATGCCTCCCTGGGCTTTACCGAGGCGGGCTGCCGCCGCGGTTACTACGGTGTTGGCAAAGATGCCATCGTCATGACGGCGCCGCTGCCCTTGGTACTCCCGGTCGACAACGCTTCGCCCGAGCCGACGGCGGCTGAGCAGCGTGTATGGCCGCTACCTGCACCCGAGCGAACCGTTGAGGAACGCGCCGAAATTGAGCGTCGCCGCCTGGTGCTTGCCATCGAGAGTTCGTGCGATGAGACGGCTGTGGCGATTATCGATGCGGACGGTAATATGCTGGCCAATCAGGTTTCGACGCAGATCGATTTTCATGCCCGTTTTGGCGGCGTAGTGCCCGAGATCGCTTCGCGCAAGCACGTTGAGGTTATCGTGAGCGTCGTGGACGCGGCGCTCGAGGATGCCGCGGCATCGCTTGGTCTTGAGGGCGGAGCCATCGCGCCGAGCGAACTCGCCGCTGTTGGCGTGACACAGGGTCCGGGCCTGGTGGGTGCTCTGGTGGTGGGCGTCGCCTTCGCCAAGGGCTTTGCCTATGCTGCCGGTAAACCGCTCGTGTGTGTCAATCATCTGGAGGGCCACCTGTTTGCCAACCTGCTGGCGCAGCCCGATCTCAAGCCGCCGTTTATCTTCACGCTCGTCTCGGGCGGTCATACCATGCTTGTTCACGTCAAGGCGTGGGGCGACTACGAGGTGCTCGGCGAGACGCTCGACGACGCCGTGGGCGAAGCCTTTGACAAAGTGGCAAAGGCGCTGGGCCTGGGCTATCCCGGCGGCCCCATCATCTCCAAGCTTGCCGAGACGGGCAACCCCAAGGCGATCGACTTTCCCCGTGCGCTCAATAGTAGGGGAGACTACCGTTTCTCGCTCTCGGGCCTTAAGACGGCCGTGACGCTCTACATCGAGAAGGAGACCAAGGCCGGACGCACGATTCATCTGCCCGACCTGGCGGCTTCGTTTGAGGCCGCAGTCTTTGACGTTCAGTACAAGAAGGCCAAGAGCGCGCTGCATGCCACCGGATGCAAGGAATACTGCATCGGCGGCGGCGTCTCGGCTAATCCGCATCTGCGCGAGATGATGATTAAGAAGCTCGGGCGCCAGGGCATCCGCGTGACGGTGCCGCCTCTTTCGGCATGCACCGACAACGCTGCCATGATCGCGGAGGTCGCCCGCCGTAAATTCGACCGAGGAGAAATCTCGTCGTTCGATGTCGACGCCGATCCGAACATGACGCTGTAGTCGCAAAGGCGCGGTCCCCGACCGGAGGGGCCGGATATAAGGTTTCCTGCTCTACAGTCCTGCGCAAGACGAAGGCCACATTAAGTGGCCTTCTTTGCGTGCGGAACTCGCGATAAACCTTATATCCGGCCCCTCCGGCCGGGGACCTTTCTGTATCGATATAGCTTCTGAGCTGGTTTGGCGTCGACAACGTCCAGCAAGGTTAACAAACCAGCGTCGAATTTCCGGCGTTCTTTAGCTGAAAGAAACCTACCTGATAATCGACTCAATATCTCGGCTCTTATATAGCAGTCGGCGGACTTCCATAACGTCGTCGATGACGACATAAAAAACCATGTAGTTACCAACGTAGAAGCGGTAATACGGGTGCAATCGCCTTCTTGTCGAAGGGTATGTTGGCGACATGGTTGGACTCTTGAGATGCTCGAGTATGCCTGCTTCAACATTGTTGACAAGCCTATTTGCTGCAGCGGGGTTATTGAGATCAAAGGCGATATATGACGCTGCTTGGCTGAGGTCCTCCCAAAATAGGGGAAGATAGCGGAGCTTATAGGGCCTGTTCATTGAGACCGCCGTTGAGCATTTTTCTGACAGAGCCAAAGACATCGTCGTGTGTATAGCGAAGTTGCATGCTGGCAGCCTGACGATCGGCGGCATCAAGGGCGCTCTCGATTGTATTGCTCAGCGACTTGTACTGCTCAAAGCTCATGACGACCATAGAGCCCCGCCCGTTTTTAGTTAGAAAAACCGGACCCTCTTGTTCGACTTCGCGTTCAACGTCCGGGTAGTGATTTCTAAGATCTGAGACTGGCCTAATATTCACAGCTACCTCCTGAGCTATCAGGATATTATCGTAATTATGATAACAGAGTTGAGATTTGGGATGGGAACTCCTCGGGGGCGGGGCGGGCGCCTGCCGCCATATATGAACTTTATCGCGAGTTCCGCACGAACAGGAGGCCACTTAATGTGGCCTCCGTCGTGAGCAGGACTGTCCGAGCAGGAAAATTCATATATGGCGGCAGGCGCCCGCCCCGCCCCCGAGGAGCATCTCTCAAGCAAAAACTGTCGTTGGGTAAAGTCCGAGGTCAGTGGCGTTTTATACCGAGAAATTCAAAAAAGTTGAAAATTCATTACAAATTTGCGTTGACTTTAGGTAACTAAAGTTTCATACTCCTTTTCAACCACTGGGGGATGTGAACACGCACGGATCGTTCGCATCATGATTGAAGAGGATTTCTTAGACATGTTCACGCATCAGCTAAACATTATCAGCGTAGTAATTATCTGATGCGGGTTAGCACATACAGCTAGCCCGTACGATAACGGGCGGCTGATGAAGATGAGGGCCGTCGAGCGCAACCGACGGCCCTCATTTTTTATGCCTGAGTAGTTCTTTTTAGAGGAGGAAATGTAATGAACGGAGTTTTGCTCATGGTTGTGGCTGCGGCGGTGCTCGCCTGCGGCTATCTGGGCTACGGCCGCTGGTTGGCCAACAAGTGGGGCGTTGACAAAGAGGCCCTCACGCCGGCCAAGCGCATGAAGGACGGCAAGAGCTTCTCGCCCGTCTCCGCCTTCACCGCGTTCTCGCACCAGTTCAGCTCGATCTGCGGTGCCGGCCCTGTCACGGGTACGATCGTCGCCATGGCCTTTGGCTGGCTGCCCGTCGTGCTCTGGGTCCTCGTCGGCGGCATCTTCTTTGGCGCCGTCCACGACTTCGGCGCCCTGTACGCCTCGATGAAGAACAACGGCAAGTCGCTCGCTCAGCTCATCGAGAAGTACATCGGCAAGACCGGCCGTCGCCTGTTCCTGCTGTTCT
>CAVCBD010000087.1:0-8803 GCA_963599935.1 Acutalibacteraceae bacterium
CCTACGGCGCCGACACGCTCGGCATCGTCGGCGAGTACTACTGGATCGCCCGCGAACGCGGCACCATCGAGGCCGCACGCAACCGCGCAAGCTTCCCGCTGCGCTACACGCAGGCCGGCGAACGCCACGAAGTGACCGTGCGCATCCGCCGCAACACCACCGGCGGCCTCGGCGCCACCTGGACCATCGACAAGGTCAACGCCCCGGCCGAGTGACAAAACGGCCCTGGATAGCCATTGACCATCCAGGGCCGTTTGAAATCAGACCTTTTGGCTGTCATCAGCACATATAGACACCAGAGAAGCAAGCTCCTCCTCAAGTTGCGGAGCAAAATACCTAAAAGAAACTTGTGCTCCAATCGGTATCGACTCAATCATATTCGCAGCATTATCTGAAACTCGGTACGATGCAGTTTCACCTGTCTTTAATTCCTCTATTGAGCAGACAGCGTCTTCAGCATCAATCGACCTAAGCATGCCTTTACCTTGCAACATCACATCGGCATGCCCACCAGCTATTTCCAATGAATCTGAATTTGTCACAGACATTTCTCCGGAATCTCCGCGCGGCATCTCTTCTTTTGTTGAACAGCTCACCAATAAAGCCATCAACACCAAAGACAGGACTAAACGAATCGTCCTACTTCGAAAAAGTCGTTCCATAAGTCCACGCATAATAACTCTGATCATACTTCAGGAAGGATAAGGATGAATTCCAGCCGTCCGCTATGCCAATCATCTGCCTTGTCTCTCCAGTTTTCTTACCAGTAAGTGTGGCGTAAGCCTCCGCTGTTACAGAATGGGCTGATCCGTTGTACAAACTCGCATGTAAAACATTGGGTCTATTAGAGTTAATCTCATTTTGAATGTTCGCGATAGCCGGGGAGGAGACAGTGCGGGCGATAAGATTACTCCCTCTGCTTGCGCAGTAATTTGTAAACCCCGTTGCACAGGTTGAAATCGGCGTTCCGCCCAAAACAACACCGGGAACAGTCTGTTCTTCATCGGAAAGAGCATGGGTATTGGTGTAATTCCATATCTGCATATATTGCGAAGGGTCGCTATATAAATTGGCAATGCCATACAGTTCCGCAACGTTCGAAAAAGCTGTCACCATACAAGCATAGTGGGCGGTAAGTCTCTTAATCTCGCTTTCATCATATGACATAAACTGAGAAATGGAACGAAATCCAGATACTGTGTAATCCTGCATTTGAGTTGCGTAAATTACAACATCGTTCCAGCTTGAAGGTTTATTCGATAAAACGACAGGCCGTCCTTCTATGGAAACAGCCGGGATTGTTCTTCCGCAATTTGTTGTTATTGAACCGTCCAAAGATTGCGCGCCGAATTCGAATGGATTGATCATTACGACTGGGTTATTGAAAGAATAAGACTTAACACCAAGATCTCCTCCCCGATCCATAGGGCTGACTAAGCCGTCTCCAAAACGATATCCCGTAAGTATTTCATCATCTGAAGCATCTAAAACCAAATAGCCCGCGGCCCTATTGGATGTCACAACCGGAACAATGTAACCAAGCGGGGACCCATCAACATCTACAAAAGGAATAGGGTCAGAAGGCGTATACGAAGAGCCGAGGAGTCCCTTTATATATTTATCGGCAAGCTCTTGCGCAATTTCAGAAGTAAATTGTATCTGCTCACCATCAATATTGCCCGTCGAAGCAAAAACCTCTTTCGGACGTGCGGCTAAGGCGACAATTGAAGACGCGACAAGTTGCAGAAAACGACGACGCGAAAGCATATGTTCTTCTTTCTAGAGAAGCGACTTATAAGATACTCCTATTCTATATTTTTTTGTAACGTTACAGCACTGGTTATATTTCAATTCGATTTGCTTATGTCCTTGTAACCCAATGCGTCTTTACGTTTTAAACGGAATTAGAAAAGCACTCATAGCAAAAACGAGCTTTAATCCCAAAGAGATGACTTTGATTATGAATCAAACCAGCAACCCTGACATAGCTGCAATGCAATTGCTACAAGAAAGGCCGCCCTTGCTGGCGGCCTTTCTTCTTGTTGCTAATCGCGCGTGAGCTTGCGGTGGATGCGATGCGGCTGGGCTGCGTCCTCGCCCAGGCGCTCGATGCGGTTGGCCTGATAGGCCTCGAAGTTACCCTCAAACCAATACCAGTTGCCCGGGTTCTCGTCGGTGCCTTCCCACGCCAGGATGTGCGTGGCGACGCGGTCCAAGAACATACGGTCGTGGCTAATGACCACCGAGCAGCCCGGGAACTCGAGCAGCGCCGCCTCGAGCGAGGACAGCGTCTCGACGTCGAGGTCGTTCGTGGGCTCGTCGAGGAGCAGCAGGTTGCCGCCCTGCTTGAGCGTAAGCGCCAAGTTCAGACGGTTGCGCTCGCCACCGGAGAGCACGCCAGCGCGCTTCTGCTGGTCCTGGCCCTTAAAGCCAAAGCTCGCCACGTACGCGCGGCTCGGAACCTCGGTCTCGCCGACCATCATGTGGTCCAGGCCGTCCGAGACGACCTCCCACAGGTTCTTATCGGGGTCGATGCCGGAACGGTTCTGGTCGACGTAAGAAATCTTGACGGTCTCGCCCACCTCGAGCTCGCCCGAAGTCAGCGGCTCCAGGCCCACAATCGTCTTGAACAGCGTGGTCTTACCGACACCGTTGGGGCCGATAACGCCCACGATGCCGTTGCGCGGCAGGGTGAACGAAAGGTCATCGATGAGCACGCGGCCATCGAACTCCTTGTGCAGATGATGGGCCTCGAGCACCTTGTTGCCCAGACGCGGGCCCACAGGGATGCGGATGTCGGTCCAGTCGAGCTTCTGGCTTGCGCGGGCCTCGGCCTCCATCTCCTCGTAGCGAGCCAGGCGGGCCTTGTTCTTGGCTTGGCGAGCCTTGGGCGAGCTGCGCACCCACTCGAGCTCGACCTCCATGCGCTTGGCGAGCTTGGCATCGCGGTTACCCTGAGCCTCGATACGGGCGGCCTTGGTCTCCAGATACGTGGAGTAGTTGCCCTTGTAGGGATAAAGGTGACCGCGGTCGACCTCGCAGATCCACTCGGCAACGTTATCCAGGAAGTAGCGATCGTGTGTGACGGCAAGCACCGCGCCCTGATAGTTATGCAGGAAGTGCTCGAGCCACAGGATCGACTCAGCGTCCAGGTGGTTCGTGGGCTCGTCGAGCAGCAGCAGGTCGGGAGCCTCGAGTAGCAGCTTGCACAGGGCCACGCGACGGCGCTCGCCGCCGGAAAGCACGTTAACCGGCATGTCGGAATCGGGCAGCTGCAGGGCGTCCATGGCCTGGCCGAGCTTGGAATCGATATCCCAGCCGTCGGCGGCGTCGATCTCGTCCTGGAGCTTGCCCATCTCGGCCATGAGGGCGTCCATGTCGCAATCCGGGTCGCACATCTCCTCGCCGATCTTATTGAAGCGATCGACCTTGGCGATCATGTCGCCAAACGCCATGCGCACGTTCTCGATAACGGTCTTGTCGTCATCGAGCGGCGGCTCCTGCTGCAGGATGCCCACGGTGTAGCCGGGGGTGAGCCTGGCATCGCCGTTGGAGACCTCCTCGATGCCGGCCATGATCTTGAGCAGGGTCGACTTGCCCATGCCGTTGGGACCCACGACGCCGATCTTGGCACCGGGGTAGAAGCTCAGGGTCACGTCGTCAAGGATCACCTTGTCGCCATGGGCCTTGCGAGCCTGATACATCTGGTAGATAAACTCCGCCATTTGCCTGTTTTATCCTTTCTACCTGCTGTTTCCCTATTCTTGATTCGCTTTAGTAGAAACGAAATGAGGAAACCAGCTCTGAAACGTAACGAAAAAGGGGCATGGTTGCCCACACCCCCTAATACTACCTGGGAAAAGTCCCCCGGAACATACTATGAACTGCGTACGCTAGTTTTCCGCAACCTTAACGAGCGGCTCGCTGCGATTTGCGCCACAACAGATACGAGTAGACGTAGACGGCTCCAACCGAACCAAACGCCAGAACCGCAATCACCGCGGCGACGACTTCACTCGAAAGCACGCTGCCTGCCACGCCCATCACAATCAGGCCAATACCCAGCACCATAAAGCAGGCGCCGCCAAAACGCTGCGTACGGCGCCAGTTCTCGGGATCGGCAAGCGCCCAAGGTGTCTTGATACCGAGCGTATAGTTCTGCTTCACACGCGGCAAGTAGTTGCCTACGCCGATGAACAGCAAACCGACAACACCGGAAATCAGCACGTTAACCGAACCGACCGCCGGCACCACGCCCCAGACCGTAAGCTCTCCCAGCCAGCTTATGGCGCACATGAACAAGGTGAAGGCGATTACGAAGCCCTGATAGAACTTGCCCGAGGTTCGATATGCCTCGCCTTTGGGGTCGATGCGCGGCACCACGCAGAACATTGCGAGAAGCGCCAGAGGCAGCGCGCCGAGCGCGGAGGCCATCCAGCTAGGACCCCAACCGTCGACGGCGCCGTTCGCGCCCCAGTGCGTGGGAATCTGCGCAGGCAAGCTCGGCATCACCATGAGGTGCGCTACGACATTGGCGACGCACAGAGCGACCAGCGCAATCCACACGCGCGACGATACCCCCGTGGGGTGAATGCCCTTGTTTTCGTTATTCATCCTTATCACCTTCAGTGTTTGTAAAGCCCATAAACCAGCCAATTAAATCCTGCATGACGGTGGTGTTTAAGCTGTATACGATGTTTTGGCCATGGCGCTCGTCGGTCACCAACCCGGCATTTTTGAGCGTCGCCAAGTGATGGCTTAGCGACGGCTTACTGATATCGAAATGCTCGGCAAGCTCCCCCGCCGTGCAATTGCCCTCGCGCAGCAACTCCAAAATGCGCCGTCGCGTTGGATCGGCAAGCGCCTTAAAACCCTCTCCCGGCATAAGACCTCCTCTCATCATCTCTCATGACGCGCACACTATACTCGATATTTAGATGTTTGTCTAACTATCTAATCGAAATGCTTCAAACCACATCAAAGTAAGCGCCATCGCAACCTATGGGCGATTACCTATAATGGCGATAGCTAAAACACGATTCGCTTCCCCATCGGAGGATGTCTATGACCGAAACCGCAGCCGCAACTCCCAACGAGACACGCGACACCAAGCTCGAGATCATCATGGGCCGCGAGGCACTCGATAAGCTTGCCAACTCCACAGTGCTGGTGCTCGGCTGCGGTGGCGTGGGCTCCAATTGCTGCGAGGCACTCGCCCGCGGCGGCATCGGTCATTTCGTCATTCTGGACAAGGACATCATCGCGCCCAGCAATATCAATCGCCAGGCCATCGCCTTTCACAGCACCATCGGCAAGCGCAAGATCGATGTTATGGAAGCCATGATCCACGACATCAATCCAGCCGCTACCGTCATCAAGCGAACCGAATACCTGCTGAGCGACAACATCGATGAGTTCTTTGCGAGCGTTTTGGAGCAGACGAATGGCAAGCTCGACTACGTCGTCGATGCTATCGACACCATTTCGGCCAAGCTCACCATCGCCAAATACGCACAGGACCATAGCATTCGCCTGGTTAGCTCCATGGGCGGGGCCAACAAACTCCATCCCGAGTGCCTCCGCTTTGCCGACATTTTCGATACGGTACGTGACCCCATGAGCCGCATTATGCGCAAAGAATGTAAGAAGCGCGGTATCAAAAGCCTGCACGTGCTGTTTAGCTGCGAGGAATCGGTTAAGACCCAACCCCGCGACCCGTCCAACATCCACGAGCGTACCGAGTTGGGTACCGCCAGCTTTATGCCGCCCATCATGGGTCAGATGATTGCCGGCGAGGTTATCCGCCAGATCAGTGGGCGCGGGTGCGAACGCGTGCGCGCCGATGGCCAGCGCCTAAATTAACGAGACGCACCGCGATGACACCGCAATTATTTGATGCGCATTGCCATCTTGATTTAATGGCTCGCCCGGACGCCGTTGCCGATGAGGCAACGGCGCTGGGCCTGGTCCTATTTGACTGCGGCGTCGATCCGCACGACTTTGCACGCGCCAAGAAGCGCGCCTGCGGCCGGTCAAATATCTTTGCCGGCATCGGCCTCCATCCCTGGTGGCTCGCCGACGGCCGCTGCGGTCCTGCCGAAGTCAATCTGCTTTGCGAAGTTGCCGCCCAAGAGCGCTACATCGGCGAGGTGGGACTCGACTTTTCCGCGCGTTTTGCCGGAAGCGAACCGCTTCAAATACAGGCACTTGACCGGCTCTGCGATGCGCTCGTGCAGAGCCCTCTTGCCGGGCGTGTGATATCAATTCACGCCGTTCGTTCGACAGGAACCGTGCTAGACATCCTCGAGTCGCATGGATTACTCACGCCAAGCTCCGACTCCCCCGCTATCATTTTCCACTGGTTTAGCGACACTTCGAACGAGTTCGTCCGCGCACGAAGCGCAGGCTGCTATTTTTCCGTGAACGAGCGGATGCTCGCCACCAAGCGCGGTCGCGAATATGCCAGACAGATCCCACTCGATTGTCTGCTGCTCGAAACCGACGCTCCTGCCGAACTGCAAGCAGATACAAGCGCGCGGCAGCTCATCACATCGCTAAAAAGCGTCTCCCGGCGCATCGCCGAACTTAAAAACTGCGCCGAGGAGAGCGTCGAATCGACCGTTTTAGGAAATTCGCGCTCCATATTTGACTTCCGCTGATCCCGGTGGGCAAAAAATGCCAAATATGAGTACTGTTGCAAAGCTAGTCACATCATTTTGCGACAAAACAACACCCTGATAATGCACAGCCGTTCATTATCAGGGTGTTTTAGCATGGATAAAGCCGCCTATAACAGGCTTTTATCGCTCTCGGACATTCAACTAGGGCCTCAAAAGCTTAATTTCGCTGTTACTAAAATAGTGACAGTACTCATATTTGGCATTTTTTGCCCACAGGGTCCCGAGAAGACAACGATTCGACTTCCCGGGACTGCTCACCTATTCGGAAATCGGCGCTCCATGGCCCCAGGAGCCTTCCATGCCGCATACAGTCGAGGCAAACCCCGCCGCAAAGTCGAGCGCGCGCTCAATAGCATTAGCGTCATCGTTGCCACGCTTGACAGCATCGAGATAGCACATCAGGAACGAAGTCAGGAACGAGTCACCCGCTCCCATGGTGTCCTTCATATCTGCCACAGGCTTGGCATGCTGCCGATAGTAACGCTTGCCGTCGTAGGCAATGCAGCCCTCAGCGCCAGCCGTGGCCGATACAAAACGCGGACCCAAGCCCTGCACCCATGCCAGACGCTCGCGAATCTCGTCCTCACCCGCGGCATCCGCCGCACTAAAGAAAGCAAAATCGACGTAGGGCGCAATTTGCTCGTAGTACTCGTCGGTGGAGTCGTCCGAAAAGTCAAAAGAGACCGTGACGCCCGCTGCCTTCAACTTGGGCAGCTCGCGCTCGGTAAAGCAGTAGTTGCCCGAGTGAACCACGTCAAACTGTTTCATATATGCCAGATCAAATCGATCGAGCACATAGCGCGCATCGCCGCGGATGCCGCCCTCGTTCGACCCCAGAAACACGCGGTCACCATCGACCACGGTAACACGAGCCGCACCGTTCTCGCCGATGAGTTGTTTACATTTGGCGAGCTCGACGCTCTCGTCCTCAAGGCTCGCGATGATATGCTCAGCCGCGGCGTCGTTTCCAAAGATGCCCATATACGCGGAGCGCACGACTCCGCATTTCTTGGCATACACGGCAAAGTTCACCGCATTGCCACCGGGATACATGGTGTGGATATGCTCGTAGCGGTCGACGACGTTGTCACCAAACCCAAGAGCGCTAACGTTGAATGTCATAGCGCCGCCCCTCTCTTATTCCAACGGAACCAGTGTTGTAGCAGCAGTACCGCCCAGAATCTACGCGAGTTCCAGCAGGTCCGGCAGCCGATCGATAATCTTGTCCGCGGCATCCTGGCTAAAGCCAAAGCGCTCCTCGCGCTTGGCGATTACCGTCAGTCCGGCACGCTTACCTGCGGTAATGCCATACAGAGAGTCTTCCACACAGCAACAGCAATCAGCAGGCAATCCCAAACGGTCTATGGCATGCAGATAGATGTCGGGCTCGGGTTTGCTGCGCTTGAACTGCTCACCCGAGACCAAAAACTCAAAGTAATCGCGAATGCCGCAGGTACCCAGCACCTCCTCGATATTGTTGAGAGGCGATGACGACGCCAGCGCAACGCGAACCCCACGCTCTTTCAGCCCCGCTAGCGTCTCGGCAACGCCGGGGTTGAGCAGCTTTCTATAGTCGCAGGGATACGCACTCGCCCACACCTCATAGCGTGCCTCGGCAGCCTCGACGCCGAGCTTGCCCAAGCCCGCACGCTCATGCCAATCGACGAGTACCTGCTGAAAATCACGGTGCGATGACCCCACAATTGCATTAAGCTCGTCGCGCGTCACAGAAATCTGCAGGTAATCGATATACCTCTCGAGTTCCTTTTGATAGTAAAACTCGGTGTCGACCAAAACACCATCCATGTCAAAGATAACGGCGTCGAACGGAAATGCGGACACGGCACCCTCCCTAACAAAAAGGCGCCCGCAAGCGGACGCCCGAACCATGCACTATCGGCGATTCTAACCCAGCAGCTGGTCAAGTGCCACCGCAATGCCATCTTCGTTGTTGTTGGCGGTCACCATCTGCGCCACTGCCTTAACCTCGTCGACGGCGTTACCCATGGCAACACCGGTACCCGCCCACTCGATCATGGACTTGTCGTTCTGGCCGTCGCCAAACGAGACGACCTCGCTGGCATCGATGCCGAGCTTGGGCAGGGCACCCTCGAGCGCGTGGG
>CAVCBD010000088.1:0-8725 GCA_963599935.1 Acutalibacteraceae bacterium
TACGACGCGGCTGACGTGCAGAATAATCATTAGCCATGTCAAAATACCTTTCATTTGGCAACTTCGGCGAACCGAAGCCGCCTCTCACTCAAAAATAGGTGAACAACCCTTAGAACGGGATGTCCTCATCGTAGACGTCGACCGCGGGCGGCGTAGCCACCGGTGCGGCAGGACGTGCTGCGGGCGCGGGAGCTGCGGGGGCGTAACCGCCCTGATCGTAGCCACCCTGGCCACCGCGGGAGCTCATAAACTCGATCTCATCGACGATGACCTCAAGCTTGCTCCGGCGCTGGCCGTCGCGCTCCCAAGAGCTGTAGCGCAGCTTGCCCTCGATCGCGACCTTGTTTCCCTTTGCCAGGAAACGGCTCACGGCCTCGGCGCGCGTGCCGAACATGGTGCAGTCGACAAAGTTGGGATAGTCCTCCCACTCGCCAGTCTGCGGGTTGCGGCGACGATCGTTCACGGCGACGCCAAAGGACAGAACCTGGGTTCCGCCGGCAGTGGCGCGCAGCTCGGGATCACGCGTGAGGTTACCGGTGATGTTCACTCGATTGATGCTCATAACTCACTACTTCCTCTTGGGGCACAAGCCCAGTCCAAAACGACAGTCTTACTCCTGGTCGTCGCGACGGACGATCATGTGGCGGACCACAGCGTCGGTGATGCGCAGGACGCGATCAAGCTCGGCGATCTGGGTAGGATCTGCGTGGAAGTTGATGAGGGTGTAGTCACCATCGGTGAGGTCGTTGATCTCGTAGGCGAGCTTGCGCTTGCCCCACTCGTCAACGGAGTCGACCTTGCCAGCGCCCTCAGCGATCGTGGTATCGATACGCTTCATAACAGCGAGACGAGTCTCGGGGTCGAGCGACGGGTCAACAAAGAACAGCAGTTCATAAGCCTTCATATTGTCACCTCCTCTGGGCAAATGTGGCTTCAGGTCGTGAAGGTGCGCCTGAAGCAGGAAAAGACTTGGTAATAATATCTTTCAACCTCCCAGGCTGCAAGAATATGCAGCTACAACCTCATGACCTCCACATATGTCCATACTCACACGGCACTTCATGCGTCTTCCAACCAAATGCTGACCAAATGCTTGACGGATCTGTGGACAAGATACGGCGCCACGGGGACAAACCAAATCAAACTGCAGGTCAGCAATTGCAAGGCTGTGGTCGCAAAATGCATACCAGTGGCTCACAACACCGTTCAAAGATTTTTAAAATTGCTGCCACGTCGTCCATAAATACCTATTTTGAACCATTTGCCGCATGCAGCTCTGCTGGTCAGAGCCCGTTTTTGGCCTTCTAGATCCCATCACGAAGCCAAACGTTTCAAAAAATGCCAACTTTTCTGTTTGCACTTTGCGATTCCTCGTGTATACTGACTTTCGCATTTAACGGAGAGTTGTCCGAGTGGCCGAAGGAGCACGATTGGAAATCGTGTAGGCGTCAAAAGCGTCTCCAGGGTTCAAATCCCTGACTCTCCGCCAGTTAATTCCAAAGCAGGCCTTCGAGCCTGCTTTGTTTTTACCCCACGCGGAGGGGTGGCAGAGTGGTTGAATGCGGCGGTCTCGAAAACCGTTTGGCCTGTATAAGGTCACGAGGGTTCGAATCCCTCCTCCTCCGCCATTTTGGTTGAGAAAGCTCCCAGCAACGGGAGCTTTTTTGTTATCGGATCCCCTCTCGGCCGCACATCCCAACCAAACATGTACATCACCCTCCAAAAACGACATTTTTCGACATCTTTGGAGGCTGATGTACATGTTTGCATATTGCACTCGGCGCACGATCGGCCGTTTTGCCAGCAATCGGTATATCTCCTCCCTTCAGCGGACATAAGGACTGCATATCGGCATAAAGCGAGAGGTCCCCAATGGATACTCCTGTTCTCATTACGCATAAAACCGCATGGCTCGTCCATCATGCGCCACAAGACCTGGTTCAAGCGATCGCGCAACGCGACTACCAGATAGGCGCAAGAGGCCTCTCCACCCAGCAACGTATCACGCGCATTCGACAGGCTCTTACCGACTGCTGTATTCCCACTAGCATGCTTGAGACTATCGATATCTCCGTTGTATTTGCCTTCGAGCGAATCCGCGCCGACGGTGTAAATTGCCACGTTCTTGGCCAAAATCTACCTTACGACCATATTGACGAGTTGTCCCCTGGTATTTTTATCACCGACGAAGCCCTTACCTTCGTATTCGCTGCCGAGTGGATGGACAGAATCGAATACCTCGAATACGGCTACGAAGTTTGCGGTGACTATCGCATGGGGCTCAATCCCGATGACCCTTACACCGATCAACCAGCCACCACTTCCAAGGACGAAATTGTCGAGCTGCTCGATCGGCACCCCGGCAAACCTGGTGCCACACGCGCCAGACTCGCGCTCAGGCATATCTACGACCACTCAGCCTCACCCATGGAGACCGCATCCGCTATCGCCCTTTCACTCCCGACGAGCGAAGGCGGCGTTGGCATCCGAGGTGTCGAACTCAACAAGCCGCTCGAAATCCCTAAACGACTTTGGCATTGCACCAAAGCTCGAACGCTCAAAATCGACGCTCTTGTTACCTATAAGCGCAGAGAGCTCGGCATCGAATATAAGGGCGGCTTTCACGACGAGGCCGAACGCAAGGGAGCAGATGCGGAGCGAGAGGCCGTACTCGCCCAAATGGGCTATCGCATCGTCACGCTCACCTCAACGCAATTTGCCAGCCAACTCGCTTTCCACCGTGCCATGAACAATATCCGCGAAGCACTCGGCATGCCTCGTTGCGTAGATGCCGAGTATCAGCGAAAGCAAAACGAACTGCGCAAGGTGCTTATCCGCAACTGGAAGAGCGATCAAGCCGAAGAGTCGCCTGCTGAGTAACGACGAACCCACTCACCCCGCGCTTCCCCCAAACATGTACACCACCCTCCAAAACCGACATTTTTCGACATCTTTGGAGGCTGATGTACATGTTTGGGACCTATGACTGCGCTCAGTCCCTACCGTTTGCCGAGCAATGGGGTCGCGAGACCCGCCAACCATGTACTATGTACGGGCATTGTCTAAACTCGCAACTCAAAGGACCCCATCTTGCCCGTCGTCGCCGCTATGACCGTTACTGCACACGCCTCGGATGCCATGGTCGCCATCCCGTTTTGGCTCGAGATGTTCGCCGTTGTCGCGGCTTCGATCTCGGGTGTGCTGGTCGCACGCGAGCACAAGCTCGACCTGGTGGGTGCGATCGCGCTCGCCGTCGTCTGTGGCCTGGGCGGCGGTCTTTTGCGCGACATGACGCTCCAGGTAGGCAACGTCTACATTCTCAACCAACCCATGGCGCTACCGCTCTCCATCGCCACGGCCGCCATCATCTACATCTTCCCGGCAATCGTCGATAAACCCGAAAAACTCATCCCATTGCTCGACATCATCTCGGTCGGAATCTACGCCGCCACCGGCGCCGATAAGGCCCTGGTCTACGGATTTGCCCCGGCCGTTTGCATCATGATGGGCTTTTTCACCGCAGTGGGCGGCGGCATGCTGCGCGACGGCTTTATGGGTGTGGTGCCGGGCATTTTCCAGCGCACCAACTTCTACGCCATCGCAGCCATCGCCGGATCGGCGAGCTATGTATGCCTTGTCATGAACGGCCTCATGAGCAACGTCGCCGCACTGGTCGTATGCGTTGTCGTAACCATGGGTCTGCGCTGGCTATCGCTGCGCTTTGACATCAAAAGCCCCACCGAGGAAGACATCGCTCGCTTTTTGCACCGCAAAAAGTAGTTGGCGCGGCCTTTTACCTCGAAATGCAACCGAGAGGTTCTTTTAGAGCGCCCGCGCGTTGGGTACCCTGTTAGGTACCTGTTGAGCACCTAACGAAGGACCATCTATGCCTTGCAGCCAATTCTCACCGAGCCAGCGTCGCAAAACGCGTGGCCGCTTCATCATGCTTTTCGCACTCATCACGCTGGCACTCACCGTTCTTCCTACGGTATCGTTTGCCGGCACGGACACCGCCGGCAACGTTCTTGCAACCGATAACGACTCCAATCCGTCCGGCGTCGAGGGCGACCTGTACTGGGCCGGCCAGAACCTTAACCTGGACGACGTCTCCATCGACCGCGATATCATCGCCGCGGGCGATTCGCTTTCGATTCGAGACTGCACCGCGGGCGGCGCCATTCGCTTGGCAGCGCGCACCATCGATATCGCCAAGACCACGGTTGATGGCAGCGTGACCGTCGCGGGCCAGCACGTCGTCCTCAACACCGATAGCACCGCCAGCTGCTTCTACGCAGCGGGCGAGACAGTCGCCCTGCGCGGGTCCGTCAAGTCGGCGGCACTCGCGGGCGACACGGTGACTATCGATGGCACTGTCGATGGCGATGTTGAAGTTTGGGCGGATAAGCTCATCTTGGGTAAAAACGCCCACATCACCGGTACCGTGAACGCCCACGTCTCCGAGGACCCCGAGCGCGCCGCAGGGGCCAAGGTCGGCGCACTCAAGATCGATCGCTCCGAGAACGAAAGCGCGGCCACGACCGTTAACGACATCATCGGCGGTATCGTGGCTTCGGCTCTCTCGACCTGCTTTATCGCAATTCTTCTCGAGCTCGTCTTTCCGCGCGCAACCGCCAGCGCCGCCGGCATGCTCCATCGGCGCCCCACGCCGCTGTGGGTGAGCGGTCTTGTTGGCACGGTTGCTGTCGTCCCCGCCGTTCTGCTGCTGATTATCTCGATTGCCGGTCTGTCGCTTGCCGGAGCCCTCCTGTGCGCCGTGATTGGCGTCGCGCTGGTCTCCACCGCTTTTGCGGGCTGCGCGATCGCTCGCATGGTCGGACATAACCAGAACCGCTACGCCATGGCAGCCGTCGGCGGCGTGGCCGCAGGCGCCCTCACGGGACTTCCCCTCATCGGCGACTTCATCAGCGGCGTAGCCTTTGTCTTTATGCTTGGCTACGTTATCCAAATCATCTGGCGCAACGCTCGCCTCAAGCCGCAGCAGGCCCCCAACACGCCAGGCCTTCCCTCCGCCTAGCCGCCAACCACCACAAAAGGGCCAGGCATATTTATGGTGCTGCAAAGCAACCTGACCCCATTGCACCAAAAAGGGCGCCGACCATTGCGGTCGACGCCCTTTCTTATTAGCGGTTATAAGCCCCAGCGTTTATTTGTTGACCTGGCCGGCGCGGACGGCAGCCTTCTTGCGGTCGGTGGCGTTGAGCAGACGCTTGCGCAGGCGGATGTTCTTGGGAGTAATCTCCACCAGCTCGTCGTCGGCGATATACTCCAGCGCCTCTTCCAGCGAGAAGGTGCGAGGCGGCACCAGCTGGACGGAGATGTCGGAGGTCGAGGAACGCTGGTTGCCCAGGTTCTTGGTACGGGCGATGTTGACGACCATGTCGCCGGCCTTGCTGCGCTCGCCCACGATCATGCCCTCGTAGCACTCGGTACCCGGCTCGACAAACAGCTGGCCGCGCTCCTGCAGCGTACCCAGGGCGTAGGCAACGGCCTTCTCGGTGGTCATGGAGATCATGGCGCCGTTCTGGCGGTTGCCGATCTCGCCGGCGTAGGGGCCATACTCCAGGAAGGTGTGGTAGAACACGCCCTCGCCGTGGGTGACGTTCATAATGCGGTTCTTAAGACCCATGATGCCGCGCGTCGGGATCTTAAACTCGAGGTGCGTCACGATGCCCGAGGTGTCCATGCTCGTCATGATGCCACCGGAGGTACCGAAGACCTCGACGACCTTGCCCGAGTACTCGTCCGGGCACTCGACGACGGCCTGCTCGACAGGCTCCAGCTTGTTACCGTTCTCGTCCTTCTTAAACAGAACGCGGGGACGACCGACCTGGAACTCAAAGCCCTCGCGGCGCATGGACTCCATCAGGACGGACAGGTGCAGAATGCCGCGGCCAGAGACCTCGACGCCGCTCTTGTCCTCGAGCTCCTCGATCTTCATGGTCACGTTGTTCTCGGCCTCGTTGAACAGGCGTTCCTTAAGCTGACGGGCACCCACGATGTCGCCGTCACGGCCGACGAGCGGGGAGGTCGAAGCCTCAAAGACGATGGACAGGGTCGGCGGATCGATCTCGATGGGCTCGAGCTCGACGGGGTTCTCGGGGTCGGTGTAGACATCGCCGATATCGGTGCGGTCAATGCCCACGACGGCGGCGATATCGCCGGCGCCGACTTCCTGGCACTCGGTGCGGCCCAGGTAGTCGAAGGTAAAGAGCTGCTTGACGGTAGCGGTGGCGCTGGAGCCGTCGTTCTTCACAACCAGGATCTGATCGCCCTGGTGAATGGTGCCGGAGTACACGCGACCGATACCGATGCGGCCAACGAAGTTGGAGTGGTCGATGGTCACGCACTGCATGGCCAGCGGGGCGTTCTCGTCAACCTCGGGCGCGGGCATGTCGTCGATGATCATATCGAGCAGCGGATACATGTCCATGTTGCCGTCGTTGGGGTCAAGGCGGGCAAAGCCATTCATGGCGCTGGCGTAGACCACGTGCTCCATGGCGAACTCAAGCTGGTCGTCGGTGGCGCCCAGGTCGGCCATAAGGTCCAGGCAGTCGTTGTAGGCCTTCTCGGGGTTGGCGCCCGGACGATCGATTTTGTTGATGACGATCATGATCTTGAGGCCGGTGTCGATAGCGTGACGCAGCACGAAGCGGGTCTGGGGCATGGGGCCCTCAAAGGCATCGACCAGCAGCAGGGCGCCGTCGGCCATACGCAGCACGCGCTCGACCTCGCCGCCAAAGTCGGCGTGGCCCGGGGTGTCGATGACGTTGATCTTGACGTCCTTGTACTCGATAGAGATGTTCTTGGCGAGAATCGTGATGCCGCGCTCGCGCTCCTGGTCGTTAGAGTCCAGGACGCGGTCCTCGACCTGCTGGTTGGCACGGAAGGCGTCCGTGGCACGCAGGAGCTTATCAACCATCGTCGTCTTGCCGTGGTCGACGTGGGCGATGATGGCGATATTCCTCAGATTGTCTACGCGCATGTAGTTCCCCTATCTTCTATCCATATACAAACGGCACGCGTATGCGACCCGCCCAGCGATGTAACGCTCAGCGGGAATATTGAGCCTTTTACCGAAAACTCGTTTATTTTAGCGATTTTAGATGAGAGGGGTTTCCTCACCTGCAGGTTCAGGGTCGCTCCACATAAAACCATCGCCGGCACCCATGCCCTCATACAGCACATACGCCGAAAAGCCGCTCTCGAGCGTCGTCTCAAAGAAGCTCACGAGCAGAGCGTCATGGTAGCCGCCGTCAATCTCGACGCAGCCGGTATAGCCGATGGCATAGCGGGCGATACGGCCCAGGCCCTCGTCCTTAAGGCCCATCTTGTGCTCGGAGATAAAGTTGGTGGCAGCCTCGAGGCACGCCTCTTCGCCGTCCTCGTCGAGCGCCGCCAGATATCGGTTGGAAGCAGCGTCCTCGATCGCCACGACTACGCCCGGATTCTCGCCGGCGGCAAGGTCGTCCAAGAACGCGCCGATCAGGTCACACACCATGGCGTCGAGCTCGGCGGAGACGTTACCGGCGTCCTGCATATCCTGTGCCATCTCTAGACCTTCCCATCGAATCCGGCGTCGTTACAGTTCTTGTGCCTCGGCAGCGATCTTGGCGGCAGCGTCGCGGGCGCGCGTCATATCCATCGCGCGCTTGTCGAGTACCTTGATCTGGTTGGTCAGCATTACCGCATCGACCACACCCCAGATTACCAAGCCTGTTGAAATCGAAAACCCAAGCGCACCAACTGTACCACGAAGACGAGAACAGATTACCGCGACAAGGGCGGAGATGATAACCATCTTGATATAGGAGCCGCGGCGCTCGCGAAGCGTGCGGGCCTGCGTCACATAGGCGATGCGAGCCGCCTCGGATGCCTCCGAGCGCATCTGGGCTTCACGCGCGATGGCGGCCGCTTCAGCCGATACGCGGGTACCCATCAGCGACCTCTCCGCTCGCGTGCCAGACATTTAGAAATCATCGGGGGAGAGCGTATGGACGAACTCGTCGAACTTCTCGAACTCCTGCTCGTCGTCAACTTCCTCGGCATGGGCAGAAACGGTACCCAGGCGATTCATGATGTCGTCCTCCACGAACATGGGGGCATTACTGCGCACGGCAAGGGCAATGGCGTCACTGGGGCGGGCGTCAATCTTGCGCTCGTCACCATCGACCAGCACGACAATCGTCGCATAGAACACCGGCGGCTCGGCACGAACGATCTCGATGCGCTCGAGCTTGGCGCCCAGGGCATCGACGGTGTCAAGCAGCAGGTCATGCGTTATCGGGCGCTCGGCGCGACCGCTATCGATGCCACGGCTAATGGCCGCGGCCTCAAACGAGCCGGTCTGAATGGAAAGCGAACGCAGGGGCGCCGTCGAATCCGACTTGCCGCAGCGCTCGCGAAGCACGATAAGCGATGGCACGGGACCGGCGGCCATGACGATGGTCTCTATGTCGACACGAACCATGGAACACCTCCGGTACGTAGCGGTTAACACACGGCAGGGTCGCCGCATTGAATAGCTATACTACCCAATCTTTCGCCCAGCACACAAAATCAAAGTAGTTAATTTAGGACGGGGCTATTTTGACCACTTTTAGTTGGATAAGAAAAAAGCCCCGAGGCAATGCCCCAGGGCTCTTAACGTTTGGCTCTGTTAGACCAGCATTGACATTCTGCCCAATCGTATTTCGAAATTGCAAAG
>CAVCBD010000089.1:0-8714 GCA_963599935.1 Acutalibacteraceae bacterium
GCGGTGCCCATGGTGTCGAAGAAGTCGCTCATGAGCAGCGAGAAGGCAACGACGAGCAACATCGGGTCGGTCAGGACCTTCACGATGGCAAGGTTGCCGTCGGCGGTGCTGGCAAACGGAGCGCCAAAGGTCGAGAAGTTGAGTGGGGCGATGAGGCCCTCGGGGGCGTGGGTGACGCCCAGCGGGATACCGGCGATAACGGCGACGATGATGCCGATGAGCAACGAGCCCGGCACGTTGCGGGAAGCCAGGGCAACCGTCACGACGATGGAGATGATGCCGACGATAAAGGTGGGGGAGGCGATGTCGCCCAGGCCGACGAGCGTACCGGCGCCAGCGGTGATGATGCCGGCGTCGCACAGGCCGATCATGGCGATGAACAGGCCCAGGCCAACCGAGATGGCGTGGCGCAGGACGACGGGGATCGCGTCCATGATGGCTTCGCGCAGGCCGCAAAGGACGAGCAGCAAGATGACGACACCCTCGAGGAAGATAACGCTCATGGCCACATGCCAGTCACCCCCGCACATAGTGGTGGTGATACCCGCGATCATGGCGTTGATGCCCAGGCCCGACGCGCAGGCGAGCGGGCGATTAGCGAAGATGCCCATGCAGATGGTCATGATGCCAGCGCCCAGGCAGGTGGCGCAGGCGAGCGCCCCCGCATCGATGCCAGCGCCCGAGAGCACCGCGGGGTTGACGGCAATGATGTAGGCCATCGCCAGGAACGTTGTCAGTCCAGCGCGAAGTTCGGTTCCGATTGTGGACTTGCGCTCGCTGACGTGAAATAGTTCGTCCATGCATACCCTTTCCTTGTTCGGCCCCGAGTTTAGGCCGATTGACACGAACTCTCCCACTATAGCCCCTTTACGACGCTGCTGTTCCTCGCATGTTGATGTTCGGCGCTTTGTAGCAGACGGACGGTATTTTACGCATGAAAATGTGTGGGTACCGTATACTTAAGCAGTTACAACGACCCCTATGGAGGAACGTATGATTAAAGAGCTTTGCCACGACGAGGCTATCCTGTCCCAGCGTTGCGAGGTTGCGACCGTCGAGGACGAGTCGGTGGCCCAGGATCTGATCGATACCATCAAGTCGCTCGACGATGCCGGCTGCCTTGCCGCCAACCAGATCGGCGTCACCAAGAAGGTCTGTGTCTACCTGGACGATGCCGGCGAGCCCCATGTGCTCTACAACCCCCGTCTGGTGTTTGGCCTGGGTGCCAGCAAGATGGAGGAGAGCTGCCTGACGCACGAGGAGATCACCAAGTCCACGCGCTACATCAAGTGCAAGGTTGCCTATGACGTGATCGTCGACGGCAAGATGCGCGAGCGCAAGCAGGACTTTGTGGGCTTCGAGGCGCAGATGATCCAACACATGATCGACCACTGTCTAGGAAAGTTGGTCTAAGGGGACCAAAGCACCGCACCTTGCCGCTCAATCGTCGCTCGCGTACCTTAAGTACGCTTCGCTCCTCTTTCGTGGCAATTTGCGGCACTTTGACCCCTTAGACGACCTGCGGGGTTGACTTGGTTGAGTTTATCTTGCTTGTATAAGCCCGGACATGACATTGTTGTCATGTCCGGGCTTTGTTGTTTAGCGCCTCTTTGTTTGGTGACAATGAACCTAGCAAGAACGTTTAGCTAGGAGGCGCTATGTGCACGAGCATTCGATTTACCGATAATTCCGGCAACATGTATCTGGGCCGCAACCTCGACTGGAGCTTTGACTACGGCCAACAGGTTCGCGTGATGCCGCGCGGGTTTCACATTCCGTATTCGTTTATCGACGACGCGACAGCGGCACACGCTGTGATCGGTATGTGCATCGATTACAAGAACTACCCTATGTTCTTCGACTGCGGCAACGATGCGGGCCTCGCCGTGGCGGGTCTCAATTTCCCGGGTTATGCCGAGTATGCCGAGGGCCCTGCCGAGGGCAAGACCAATATTGCGGCCTACGAGTTTCCCCTGTGGATGGCGTCGACGTTCTCGACGGTCGATGAGGTCGAGGCCGCACTGCACGATGTGACAATCGTTGGCAAGTCTGCCGGCGAGGGGCTGGGCGTATCGCTGCTCCACTGGATTATCGGCGACAGCCAGCGTAGCATCGTGGTCGAGATGATGGCCGATGGCCTGCATGTATACGACAATCTGGTCGACACCCTTGCCAATCAGCCCACCTTCCCGTGGCATATGGAAAACCTACGCACCTATATCACCGCCACAAGCGATTTTCCGCAGACGGCGACATGGCGTGGCGCCGAGCTCAAGCCCTATGGCGCGGGTGCCGGCATGCGCGGCATTCCGGGCGATTGCTATTCGCCGAGCCGTTTTGTAAAAGCGGCGTATCTCAATGCCAACTATCCGCAAAAAGAGAGCGAGGCCGAAAACGTCGTCCGTATGTTCCGCTCGCTCGAGGGCGTGGTGATGATCGAGGGGGCGTCCAGGATGGGCGATGGCAAGTTCGAGAAGACCATTTACACCGGCTGCTTTAGCGCACGTACGGGCAATTACTATTACTCGACGTATGAGGACCCGTCGATTCGCTACGTGAGCCTGATGGATGCCGAGGGCGCGAGCCCCGATAAGCTCGTGACTCCCGAGCCGCGCCGCTCGTAGCTCACCGGTCCGCCGCAACACAAAACGGCCCTGCATCTCTTTGCGAGATGCAGGGCCGTTGTCGTCGGTGGCTGACGGTGTTTTAGAAGTTGGCGTCGTTGAGTTGTTCGTTCTCGAGGCCGTCGAGCTGCTGCTCGGGCGTGTCGGCGACGCTTTCGAGCTGCTCGGTGGGGTCGACATTCATGCTCTTGCCGGCCTCGTTGCCGTTGACCAGGTCGTCCGAGAAGATATCGACTTCCATTTCCTCGGCCTCTTCGACCTGAACCTCGAGCGGAACCTGGGTGCGTACCAGCTTGACTGCCGGGCGCATGCGGGCAAACAGCGGCACGTACTCGATGATGATGGCCGAGTTCTCAAGACCATACCAACGTGCCGGGCTTCCGCAGGCGCGACGGACGGCATACTTGATGGCCATGACACGGTGGTCGTTGCGGTTGATGTCCGTCTCGGGGGCGAGCATCTTGCGCAGCATGCAAAAACGGAAGTCGCCCACGTTGCCGCGCGTCTCGTAGATGGAGTAGGTGTGGTGCTGCGGCGGCAGCTCTCCCGAGGCCATCAGGTCGCCGACGATCTGGCGCAGATAGGCGTTGACGCGCTGGTTGACCTTAAAGCCCAAGTTCAAGCGCACGCGGAACAAGAAGTCCGTGCCAAAGGTCTCGACGGAATACTCGTGCGTATAGGGCTCGTCGGTAACGTGCACGTTGATGAACCAATATGCCTTGGCGCGCTTGGGGTGCTTGTCCAGGATGGAATAGAGCACGTCGCGGTCGAGCGTGAGCGGGTCGGGGCTGTTGGTGAGGAACACCAGGTTGTCGGCGAGTACGGGATAGGTCTCGTCGTTGCGCAGGCGATTGAGCTGGTCGATATACTTGGAGACGGGCAGCAGAATCGTCTGCGTACGCTCGATGGCGGTGCCGCGGCGCCACACGTACATAAGGCCGAACAGGAGTGCGGCCAGGAAGATCATGACGTAGCCGCCGTCAAAGAACATGGTGAGGCACGAAGCGAAGAAGCAAAGCTCAATGGCGCCAAAGAGCAGGGCGAAGACGCAGGCGCCGAGCTTGTACTTGAGGATGCCGGCGATGTAGCTCGTCAAAAGCGTCGTGGTCATGAGCATGGTCACGGTGATGGCGAGACCGTAGGCGCTCTCCATGCGCTCGGAGTTTTGGAACAGCAGCACAATAAAGATGCAGCCGATCCACATGATGTTGTTGACGAGCGGAATATAGAGCTGACCCTTCGTGTCGCTGGGGTAGTGAATGCGCAGATGCGGCATAAGGTTGAGGCGGGTTGCCTCGGATACCAGCGAGAACGAGCCGGTGATAAGTGCCTGCGAGGCGATGATGGCTGCGACGGCCGAAAGCACGATGGCAAAGGGGCGCAGGGGTTCGGGAAGCATCATGTAGAACGGGTTGACGATATCCATCGCGAGCATCTGGGGATTGGAGTTGTTGGCGAGCAGCCAAGCGCCCTGGCCCAGATAGTTGAGGATGAGTGCCGCCTTTACGAACGGCCAAGATACGTAGATATTTGCCTTGCCCACGTGGCCCATGTCCGAATAAAGTGCCTCGGCGCCGGTCGTCGACAGAAAGACGAAGCCGAGCACCATGATGCCCGAGTGGTTGATGGGCGAGAACAGGAACATGATGCCGCGGATGGGGTTGAGCGCGCGCAAGATGGACAGGTTGCCGAGCATGTTGAACAGACCGGCGCCAGCCAAGAACAGGAACCACAGCGTCATGAGCGGGCCGAACAGCTTGCCGATCGACGAGGTGCCGGCGCGCTGCATGGCAAACAGGCCGCAGATAATGATGATGGTGATGATAATCACATTGGTCTGGCCGTCGCCCAGTAGGGCGTGACCCCACTCAATGGTGCGCAGGCCCTCGATGGCCGTGGTGACCGTGACGGCGGGGGTGAGGATGCCGTCGGCGAGCAATGCCGCGCCGCCGATCATGGCGGGCAGAATCAGCCACGGCGCCACCTTGCGCACAAGGCTGAACAGGGCGAAGATACCGCCTTCGTTGTGGTTGTCGGCCTTCATGGCGATCAGCACGTACTTGACTGTGGTCACGAGCGTCATGGTCCAGATGACGAGCGAAAGCGCGCCCAGGATCATGTCCTCACTGACGGTGCCGATGCCGCCGTTGTTGGCGACGATTGATTTCATGGTGTACATGGGGCTCGTGCCGATGTCGCCGTAGACGACGCCGAGCGTTACGAGCAGCATGCCAGCGGAGAGGGGGATGGCTCCGTGCCCGCCCTGACTCTGCTGGTCTTGGAGACTTGCCTCCAGTTTGTTGTGTGCCACGTGGACTCCTTTAGACATCTGACCCTTGCCATGGGCAAAAGGTCTTTATGCCGTCTTTATACATATAAGAGCAGTTTGGCACATCGGGATGCTTTAGACAATAATCCCCAGCTGGGGAGTGTTCGTTTGCGCAGATGACATTTCAAAACAGGGGCGAATCCGCTGTGTGGTTTGCTGCAAGGTAACAACCGCGGGCGCGCCCCTGTTTTGAAACATGAAGAGGGGCTGTTAGGCGCGTGCTGCCTGGGCAATACCGGCTTTGGCACTTGCGCGTTTGCCGGCGAGCTCGCAGAAGATCGCGCCGCCGATGATCAGCGCGGCTCCCATCAGGCGGATGGGCGTCACGGCCTCGCCCAAAAGGACGACGGAGAAGACGACGGCCGAAAGCGGCTCGAGGTAGCCGACGACGGCGACGGTCTGCACGGGCAGTTTAGCGACGGCGCTAAAGTAGAGCAGGCAGCCGAGCCCAGTGTTGACGACGCCGAGCATGGCGACGGCGCGCCAGTCGATGCTGGCGGCGATGCTGGGGGAGAAAAACGAGGGGACGCCCTGCGTGATGAGCGTGAGAACCAATGCGGTCGCAAAGGCAGCACTCACCTGGAGCGTGGAGTTCTCGAGACCTTCGATATGCGGCGCCCCCTTGCTGGCGATGACCATCAACGCGTAGCAGAAGGCCGAGGCGATGCCGCACGCGATGCCCGCGATGGGCATGTTGCCGCCCAGGCCTTGTGCCGCAATGAGAAAGGCGCCGCAGGCAACGGCGATAAACCCGGCGATTTTGCCGCCGGTCAGCTTTTCGCCAAAAATGAGCGGGGAGAGGGCCATAACGATGATGGGGCCGCAGTAATACAACAGCGAGGAGATGCCAACGCCAATGGTCTGGTAGGCGCGAAACAGGAATATCCAGCTGGCACCCAGCGCAGCGCCCGAGAGAATAAGGGCGGCGGCTTCGCGGGGGCGAGACGGTGCCTGCAACTTATGGCGCTGGGTGATGGTAAGGATGACAACAAGCGAGAGTGCACCCAAAAACGTGCGCAGGAGCACGATATCGGAGCTCGGCAGTGCGATCGCAGCAGCGATGATGCCGTTGGAGCCAAACAGCAGCAATGCTGCTAAGTATGTAAGCAATCCGTTGTTCATGCACTGCCGTCCCCTCTATATCCGTGCAAGTTCACTATGGAGTAGCGGGCAATAGAAGAAAAGCGAATATAATGCATAGGTGACATGACAAATACTCATGCAAAGGCGGGGCGTGCCGTGGAGACCAATATCCAGAAGATGCAAGTACTGCTCGAGACGGTGCGTGCCGGTAGCTTTACGCGCGCCGCTGAGCGCCTGAGCTATTCGCAGTCGGGCGTGAGCCGTATGGTGGGCGACCTTGAGGCCGACTGGGGTTTTAAGGTGCTCGACCGCAGCCGCGAGGGCGTGGTGCTTTCTGCCGACGGGCGGCAGATCATGCCTGCCGTCGAGGCGCTCTGCGAGGAGTTTGGCCGCCTGCAGCGACGCGTGGACGAGATGCGGGGGCTCATGCGCGGCAAGATCTGCATCGGTACGTTTTCGAGCGTGGCGACCCATGTGCTGCCGCCGGTCATCGCGCGGTTTCGCGCCGATCACCCGGATGTCGATTACGAGCTGCTGATGGGTGATTACTCCGAGATTGAGCAATGGGTGGCGGAGGGCCGCTGCGACCTGGGCTTTATCCCGCGCGAGCCGCGCGGCGCCGGCATGGCGTCACGGCCGTTGGTGCAAGACGAGCTGATGGCCGTAGTACCGGCAGGCTCTCCGCTTGCCGTCGCAAAGGCCGTTTCTCTTGCCGATTTGGTCAACGAGCAATTCATTCTGCTGGAGCGCGGTAGCGACGACGAGATTACGCCGCTGTTCCGCCGTGCGGGCCTAACGGTGCGCTCTAAGCTGTCGACCTGGGATGATTATGCGATTATGGCCATGGTCGAGGATGGTCTGGGCGTGAGCATTCTTCCGGCGCTCATCTTGCGCCGCTGCCAGTTCGATGTTGCCATTCGGCCGCTGGAGGGGCACCTCCATCGGCAGATCAATGCCATATACCGCACGGCTGATGTTTCGCTTGCAGCGGCTCGTTTCCTTGAATATCTATAGAGGTGCGTACCCGTTGTCCACTTTGAGGCAAATCTCAGGGTTCGGTACATTTTCTTGTGAAATTGAACTTTCGGATAGTGTGCCGCGCTATACTGCTGCCTAAATTGAACTCAGGTTCAATTCGTGTTCTATAAATTGAACTTTGCCAGCAAGGAGGTTCCTGTGGCCCAAGAGACGTTTAGCGATCGCCTGCGACAGACTATGTCCGATCGCGACGTTCGCCAGTCGGACGTAATCCGCGCATCGGAGATGCTCGGCAAAAAACTCGGCAAGAGTCAGATGAGCCAATATGTGAGTGGCAAGACGATCCCGCGGCGCGATGTGGCAGAGCTGCTCGCCCGTATTTTGGAGGTCGATGTTTCCTGGCTGCTCGCCGGTGACGCCGATCAAGGCGAGACGTCCTCGTCCCATAACGTTGCCAAATCCGAACCTAGTCCCACGGCTCAAATTACAAGGAGCATCACCATGCGTACTTTTTCTAAATCCACCAAGCTCGATAACGTCCTGTATGACGTGCGCGGTCCCGTCGTCGACGAGGCTGCCCGCATGGAGGACGAGGGCGAGCGCATCCTCAAGCTCAATATCGGCAACCCGGCGCCCTTTGGTTTCCGCACGCCCGACGAGGTCATCAAGGACATGCGCCAGCAGCTGCCCGACTGCGAAGGCTACTCCAACTCGCGCGGCCTGTTCTCTGCGCGCAAAGCAATCATGCAGTACTCGCAGATCAAGGGCCTGCCCAACGTTCAGATGGAGCACATCTACACGGGCAACGGCGTGTCCGAACTCATTCAGCTTTCGATGAACGCGCTGCTCGACAATGGCGACGAGATTCTGATCCCCAGCCCCGACTACCCGCTGTGGACGGCGTGCGCGACCCTTGCCGGCGGCCATCCTGTGCACTATCTGTGCGACGAACAGGCCGATTGGTATCCCGATCTGGAGGATATGGAGTCCAAGATCACGAGCGCGACCAAGGCCCTCGTCATCATCAACCCCAACAACCCTACGGGCTCGGTCTACCCGCGCGAGGTGCTCGAGGGCATCGTTGAGGTTGCGCGCAGGCACCAGCTCATGATTTTTGCAGACGAGATCTACGACCGTCTGTGCATGGACGGCTACGAGCACGTCTCCATTGCCTCGCTCGCTCCCGATCTGCCCTGCGTCACCTTTAGCGGCCTTTCCAAGTCGCACATGATCGCGGGCTATCGTATTGGCTGGATGGTGCTTTCGGGCAACCAGCGCTGCATGAGTGACTTCATCATGGGCATCAACATGCTCTCGAACATGCGCCTGTGCTCCAACGTGCCGGCTCAGTCGATCGTCCAGACGGCGCTCGGCGGCCATCAGTCGGTCAATGACTACATCCGCCCCGGCGGTCGTGTCTACGAGCAGCGTAACTTTGTGTATGAGGCACTCAGCAAGATCGATGGCATCTCGGTGGTCAAGCCGCGCGCGGCGTTCTACATCTTCCCCAAGATGGATGTTAAAAAGTTCAACATCACCGATGACGAGCAGTTCGCCCTCGACCTGCTGCACGAGAAGAAGATCCTGATCACGCGCGGCGGCGGCTTTAACTGGGCCGAGCCCGACCACTTCCGCATCGTGTACCTGCCGCGCATGGAAGTGCTCAAAGAGTCGCTCGAAGACCTCGCCGACTTCTTCGA
>CAVCBD010000090.1:0-1176 GCA_963599935.1 Acutalibacteraceae bacterium
CAAAAGGACAACGGCTATGACGTGGCCGATTACCGAAGCATCGATTCACGATTTGGAGCCATGGAGGAGTTCGAAGAGCTTTCGCGCGAGGCGCATGCGCGCGGCATCGGCCTCATGCTCGACATGGTATTTAACCATGTTTCGAGCGAGCATGAGTGGTTTCAGCGAGCCATCGCGGGCGACAAGCGCTACCAGGACTACTTTATTTTTGAAGAGGGGACACCGCGTGAGCCTCCCTGCAACTGGGATTCGAAGTTTGGCGGTCCTGCTTGGACCTGGGAACCTCATGTTGGCAAATGGTACCTGCACCTATTTGACCCGGGCCAACCCGACCTCAACTGGAAAAATCCCGAAGTGAGGCATGAGGTTGCCGATGTCTTGCGTTTTTGGCGCGAGAAGGGCGTTGACGGCTTTCGCTTCGACGTAATCAATCTAATCGATAAGCCAGATTCATGGGAAGACGACTACGAGGGCGATGGTCGCCGCTTTTACACGGACGGTGCGCGTGTGGATGGCTACATCCAGGAGCTGGTGCGTGAGGGCGGCATCGAGGGCATGATGACGGTCGGAGAGATGAATTCGACGGGCCTTGAGGCTTGCATTCGATATACGCAGCCTCAAAACCACGAGCTCGCTATGGCCTTCAACTTCCATCATCTTAAGGTCGATTTTGAGAACGGGAGGAAGTGGGTAAACAAGGTTCCTGACTTCGCGCTGTTGCAAAAGACTCTTGCCGCCTGGCAGGAGGGTATGCAGGCGGGTGGTGGTTGGAATGCCGTGTTCTGGGACAATCACGACCAGCCACGCGCCCTCTCGCGTTTTGGGACCGACGGTTCCCTGCGCATCCCCGCGGCAAAGATGCTCGCGCTCTTTATGGACCTGTTGCGCGGCACGCCCTATATCTATCAAGGTGACGAGCTGGGCTCGACCAACGCACATTTTACGAGCATCGAAGAGTTCAATGATGTCGAGAGCCGCAACTATTACCGCATCTTGCTCGAACAGGGAAAGGCGCCCGAAGAGGCGCTCGCGATCATCAATATGCATTCGCGCGATAACGGCCGCCTGCCTATGCAGTGGAATGGCGAGGTGCACCATGGTTTTTCGATCGCTGAGCCTTGGGTTCCGATGGCTCGTGATGCGAAGGATTGTAGCCAAGATGAGATAACGGCGGAG
>CAVCBD010000090.1:1186-8619 GCA_963599935.1 Acutalibacteraceae bacterium
AAGTGGGCGTTTCGAATTCAATTTTTGAGTTCTATCGTCAGGTGAATGGGCTGCGGCACGAGTTGCCTGTGGTGGCGACGGGCAAGGTCCGTTTTGTTGACACGGACAGTGTGCCCGTGCTCGCGTATGGGCGATTTGGCAATCTTCCTGTCGGAGAGCCCTATGATGCGTCGGTGGCGACGATCGAAGACATGTCCGCGCCTGGATCGATGCTTGTGGTTGCCAATTTCTCCGATGATATGAGCGAAGTGGGCCCGGAAGTCCGGGAACTGCTGGCTCAAGGGGAGTGGGACGTGCTGTTGCGCTCTTATGGGGATGTTGAGGACCTGCAGGCACTTCGCCCCTTTGAGGGATATGCGCTCATTCGTAAATAGGCGCATGGGTATTGTGTCAATTTGCAGCTGTGCGCGGCCTGATTGGCACAATAAAACGGCTCAAATCCTGATTTGGATTTGAGCCGTTTGTCGTTACTGCTCGGGTTCTTCGACTTTATCGATGGTCCAGGCGGCTCCGAGACCGCCGGTGGTGTTGCGGCGGATGCGCACGGCAACCTCGTGGCGCTCGCCGGCCTGCGTGTAACGCAGAGGGAAGCTTGCGCGGTTTCGTGCGGCCTCGATGGTGCCGCGCTCGCGGGCGATCCAGTAGTACTCGCCGACGATGCCGAGCGTGTCGGCGCCGTAGGGGAGATAGGTCGACAACTGGTGCAGGAGCGGGCCGGGGCAGAAGACTTCGGTCGCAAAGTCGACGGGGAAGTCCTCGGGAATGGCCGGCGCTGCGGGCTTGGGGGCTGGGGTCGCAGCGAGGACCGGAGCCGGTGCAGGCGCGGGGATCTGGTCGCAAGCGGGTGCGGGCACGGGTTTGGTGGTGGGTGCGGTCTCAGTCGTTGCTTCCGGCTTGACTACGGAATCTGCGGGTTCCACGGTAACGGGCGCGTCTGCAACCGCGGTTTCAACCTCAGATTGCGTCGTGCTCTCGTTCTCGACGTTCGGCTTTGCTTCGACGGGCGTGGATGCCATGGTGGTGATGCCGGCGTTGGCGTTCTCGGGGTCGTAGACCACGGTGAGCGAGATAGCGGGCTGTGGCGCTTCGGGCTCCGGCGTTGCTGCGGGGATGTCCTGCTCAACGGGCTCGTCGGGCTGACTATCCTCGGCATCATCGCCAAAGATGTCACTGTTTTGGAACACAGGCGCCTCGGGTTGGCCGGCCGGCTCTTCGATTGCTGGCTCGGGGGTCTCGGTGACTTCCTGCTCGGACGTAACTTCGGAATCGGTCGTGGCGGCAATTTCGGTTTCGACTTCGGCCGCCTCAACAACGACTTCGGCGTCCGCCTCGGGCTTCGGCGCGGCCTCGACCTCAACAGCAGACTCAGGCTCGGGACGCTTGACGTGCTTGGGGCGCACGGCCTTGAGGTCCTTCTCGCCGCGTTTCTTCTTCTTGTAGGACTGCTTGGCACCCTTGGTAGCCTTGGGCTTATCTTCGCCCTTGGCAAGGGCGGCATCCCAGGCCTCGTTGGCGATGACGGTGGCATACAGGCGGCCGCCCTTAAAGACGGTCAGCTTAATGCAGTCGTCGAGTTCCTCGAGCAGTTCGCGCGTGGACTCAAAGCCCAGGTCGTAGGCGGCCATATCGCCGGCGGCGAGCGCCTCTTCGACCTGCGTCATAAACGTTTGCTTACCGCATCCAATTGCATCGCGCAGCAGGCGATACAGATAGATGTGGTTGCCCAGCGAAAGCGTGGGCTTAACTATTGTCTTGCTCATGGCAAATCTCCTCTTTACACATGTAGAGCATCTTACCATCGCCCGGGGTCAGCCACGGCGGCGCCTAAGGCAAACGGGCGCGAACCGTTGTTGATTCGCGCCCGCTGTGCAGGTCGGTTGTCTGTGGGGCGGAGTGCCTAGTTGCCCGATGCCGCGCCCTGGCTTGCGCTGTCAGACGTTGTGCCAGATGCGGTGCCGTTTGAGCTGCTGGTGCTGCTGTCGGCCGTGCCCGTTCCCGATGCGTTGCTGCCCGTCTGGTCGCCCGTGCTCGGCTGTGAGCCGTCGGTCGTCTGACTTGAGTCAGTTGTGCCGGACTGAGTGCCGTTGTTGGTCGTGGAGGAATCGGCGTTCTGCGATTGGTCCTGGGTGTTCGAGGACGAATCATCAGAGGTGGAGTTGTCTTGCGTTTCACCCGTCTGCGCCTGCTGGTCCTGCGCCTGGTCGTTGCCGTTTGCATCGTTCTCGGCAGGGCGAGGCGACAAGATCGGCTCGGGCCGTGCGCCCAAACCCTCGCCGGCAGTGGTGATAAGGATGGCGCCGGCGCAGGCGATGACCGCAACGATTGCAATGGCGACCGAGAAGATGATGACCTTCTTTTGCGTCTGGCTGCGTTCTGCTGCGGCCTTGGCGCGCAGACTGTTGGGGGCGACGCGGGCCGTGGTCGCGCGTCCCGCAATCTGGCGCATCTCCTGCGTGGTCGCGGCGCCGCCGAGGTGCTCGTCGGCATTGGGCTCAACGGGCTCGTAGGCGCCGGCGGGATAGTCGACGGCGGCGTGCGTGCCTTTGATAACCTCGGCGCTGGCGGAGATAAAGTGGCGATAGACCTGCGAAGACACGACGGTGATGACCGAGCTCACGGCGGCGCCGATTACCGAGCCAGCGATGCCGATTTTGGAGGCAAGTGCAACGCTTGTGGCCGCAGCTGCGGCACCGGCGATGATCTGGGGAATGGAAATGTCATCGAACAGGCCTTTTTTGGGCGCGATGGCCATGGTCTGGCCGATGGAGTGGTTCTCGTGAACGCCGTTGTTGAGTGCGGCGGGAGTCATGACGCGTGTGCGCGGCGCATCGGTGTACTTGGTCGTCATACGGGGTCCTCCCGGTGTAAATCTGCTTCGTTTCATGCAGCCATCAGGGTACCCATTCAATGTGAAACGCATATGTCGTTTGTCAGATACCATCAAGTTATCAAGGGCGCTCGCCGTTTTTGGCGTGAGTGCTTGATGCTAAACTGGATAAACGATTGCGAGGTGGTTGCGGTGATGTATCCGTATATGACATTCGAAGACGGCACTGAGGTCGTCCATTCTGACCTGATTGCCGATGGCGATATCGAAAAGGTTATTGTGCATTTTGAGCGACCGACGGCAGAGGGCTTCGACTCCGCTCGCTGCGAGCTGCCTTCTTACAATTGGACCATGTGGGAGGGGCGCTTTACAGACGAGGAAAAGCGAGGCTTCGAGACTTTTCTGAGCAACAATGCCCATCTTCTATATCGGTATGCCGCAAGCGGAGGAGCTAAGGTTGCCTAGCCTATTTCTCGTGGACGAGATTTCGTTTTACTGCTGAAACGCCGCTTTGCTTTTTAGTCTTTAACGTGAGCCCGTCTCCATCTGCGCTGATTGAGCTTGACAGTACAATGGAGGCGGACTATATCGCCGCCACTCGTCGCGGCTAAACGGATGTGTTGGAGCTCGCATGAACGATTTTCTAAACGGTCGAGTTGAGAACGATGGCTTTTTGCGTGTTGCGGCGGCTTCGCCGCGGATTCGCGTGGCCGATGTCGAGGGCAATGCCGAGGTGGCACTGACTGCTGTTCGCGAGGCTTCCGAGCGCGGCGTTCGTGCACTCGTGCTGCCTGAGCTTAACCTGACCGGCTACACCGCTGCCGACCTGTTCCATAACCGCACGCTACTGCATGCTTGCGAGGCGGCGCTTGTGCGTATTCTCGATGAGACCCGCGAGCTGCCGATTGTCTTTACGCTCGGTCTTCCCGTTGCGGTGGCTGAGAACATTTACAACTGCGCCGCCGTGTGCTGCGCGGGCGAGCTTTTGGGCCTCACTGCCAAGAAGTACCTGCCCAATTATGGCGAGTTCTATGAGCGCCGCTGGTTTGCTCCGGCACCTGCCGATCCCATGTGGATTGAATTTGCCGGCCAGGGTCCGGTGCCGCTTGGCTCGGGGCTTATCTACCGCTGCTGTGACGAGGGTGCCGAGGACATGGTGCTTGGCGTTGAGGTTTGCGAGGACCTGTGGGTGCCAGCACCCCCTTCGACCGAGATGGCGCTTGCCGGTGCGACGGTGATCCTCAACCCGTCGGCCTCGGACGAGATTATCGGTAAGGCGGATTACCGCCGCAGCCTCATTTCCAACCAGAGCGCGCGTCTGTACTGCGCCTATGCCTACGCGGACGCGAGCGAGGGCGAGTCCACGACCGATATGGTCTTTGCGGGGGAGAACCTCGTCTACGAAAACGGCTCAAAGCTGGCCGCGACCAAGCTGCTCACCTGTAACATGGCGGTGGCCGACATTGACCTTGACCGCTTGGTGGCCGAGCGCCGTCGCTCGACGACGTGGACGCGCCCGGATGATGCGCCGGAGGCCACGACCGTTGAGTTCTCGTTTGAGGGCACGCTTGCAGAAGAACCCGCCCTTCGCGATGCCTGTGACATCGACCGCGTCTTCCCGCGCGCGCCTTTCGTCCCGGCAGACCACGGCGACCTGGCCGAGCGCTGCGAGACCATCCTCGACCTGCAGACCGCGGGCCTCAAGACCCGCTTGGCTCATACGGGCACTAAGGCTGCCGTCATCGGCCTTTCGGGCGGCCTCGATTCCACGCTGGCGCTGCTCGTGACCGTGCGCGCGTTCGATGCCTTGGGCCTGCCGCGTACCGGTATCACGGCCGTCTCCATGCCGGGCTTTGGTACGACGCATCGTACCAAGTTCAATGCCGAGTCGCTCGCCCGCGACCTGGGTGTGAGCTTCCGCGAAGTCTCGATTCACGCGGCCGTGGAGCAGCACTTTAAGGATATCGAGCACGACCCAGCCGTCCAGGATGTGACCTACGAGAACAGCCAGGCGCGCGAGCGCACGCAGATTCTGATGGATCTGGCCAACCAGGCCGGCGGCTTTGTCATCGGCACGGGCGACCTTAGTGAGCTGGCACTCGGCTGGGCCACCTATAACGGTGACCACATGAGCATGTATGCCGTCAACGCGAGCGTGCCCAAGACGCTCGTGCGTCACCTGGTTCGCTATGCTGCCGATGTCTTTGGCGGCCGCATTGCCACCACGCTGCTCGATATTCTCGATACGCCGGTGTCGCCCGAGCTTTTGCCCCCGACGGGCGATGGCGAGATTGCCCAGAAGACCGAGGACTTGGTGGGCCCGTACGAGCTGCACGACTACTTCCTCTATTACCTGCTGCGCTTTGGCTTTGAGCCGGGCAAGATCTACCGCATGGCGCTCAAGAGCTTTGAGGGCGTCTACGACGAGGCAACCATCCACACGTGGCTGCGTACGTTCTACCGTCGTTTCTTCGCTCAGCAGTTTAAGCGTAGTTGCCTGCCCGACGGTCCCAAGGTGGGCTCGGTCACGCTCAGCCCGCGCGGCGATTGGCGCATGCCGAGCGACGCCAGCTCGCGTCTGTGGCTCGCACAGATTGACGCGCTGCGCCCAGTCGACTAACACCGCGCTCCGATTGGCTCAGGTTGGCTAAATTGAACCAAAACAGGGGATGCAAGCGTTACACTTTTGCAATCTGATGGCCCGTATCGCGCGGCGCTCTTGTCGGAGCGCCGCGTTTTTGTATCGAAAGGTGGCACCATGCAGGCATCGCAGCGTCTCGACCGCTTTGGCGCGGAGGTTTTCGCCTCGCTCAACAACAAGCTTCTTGCGCTTAAGGCCCAGGGCAAGACCATTTACAACATGAGCGTGGGCACGCCCGACTTTAAGCCGTACGACCACGTGGTCGAGGCGCTGACCCAGGCCGCCCAGGACCCCGAGATGTGGAAGTACGCCCTGCGCGATCTGCCCGAGCTCAAGCAGGCCGTGTGCGATTACTACGAGCGCCGCTTTGGCGTTTCGGGCATTACGCCGTCCATGGTGCAGTCGTGCAACGGCACGCAGGAGGGCGTGGGTCACTTGGGCCTGGCGCTGCTCGACCCGGGCGATACGATCCTGGTGCCCGATCCGTGCTACCCGGTCTTTGAGGCGGGTGCCAAGATTGCCGATGCCAAGCTCGAGTACTACCCGCTGGTCGCCGAGCACAACTATCTGCCCTACGTGGCGGGCATCGATCCTGAGGTCGCCGACCGCGCCAAGTACATGATCGTGTCGCTGCCCGCCAACCCGGTTGGCTCGGTGGGCACGCCTGAGGTCTACGAGGAGATCATCGCCTTCGCCCGCGAGCACGACCTGCTGATCGTCCACGATAACGCCTACTCGGACATCGTGTTCGATGGCGAGCCGGGTGGCAGCTTCCTGCAGTATCCCGGCGCGCTCGAGGTGGGCGTGGAGTTTTTCTCGCTCTCCAAGTCGTTCAACGTTACCGGCGCCCGCATCGGCTTCTTGGTCGGTCGCGAGGACGTGGTCTCGGCCTTTGCCAAGCTGCGCAGCCAGATCGACTTTGGCATGTTCTTCCCGATCCAGAAGGCCGCTATCGCCTGCCTCAACGGTCCGCGCGATGAGGTTGAGGCACAGCGCCTGAAGTACCAGGAGCGTCGCGATGCTCTGTGCGATGGTCTTGAGGACCTGGGCTGGGAGCGCCCCAACGCGCATGGCTCCATGTTCGTGTGGGCCAAGCTCCCCGGCGGCCGCACCGACTCGATGGCGTTTTGCGAGGAGCTCATGGAGAAGGCCGGTGTCGTCGTGACGCCGGGCGCGAGCTTTGGCCCTTCGGGCGAGGGGCACGTGCGTATGGCGCTGGTGCTGCCGCCCGACCAGATTGCGCTGGCTGTTGAGGCTATTCGCGAGGCGGGCCTGTATTAGAAATTCGTTTTTTGTGAGTCAATAGCTCGAAACCGATTTCGTGCAGTTATTATACGAATTCTGCAAACAATTTCGGTAAACGGTCGATATTTGGCTGCAATAGGAGCATAATCAAAGTCCCGATTGGATGTATTGGGATTACGGCAAGCCGCTCGGGTCGCCCTGGGCGGTTTGTTTGTGGAGAGAGATGGGAGTTTGTAATGGTTAACGAGAAGAAGGTCGCTATTGTCGGCTGCGGTTTCGTCGGTTCGTCCTCGGCGTTCGCACTGATGCAGAGCGGTCTGTTCTCCGAGATGGTCCTCATCGACGTGGACAAGAACCGCGCCGAGGGCGAGGCCCTGGACATCGCACACGGCATGACGTTTGCCGAGCCGATGAAGATCTACGCCGGCGATTACTCCGATGTCGCCGACGCCGCTATGATCGTCGTCACCGCTGGCGCTGCTCAGAAGCCCGGCGAGACCCGCCTGGACCTGGTCAACAAGAACGTCAACATCTTTAAGTCCATCATCCCCGAGATTAAGAAGTCCGGCTTTGACGGCATCCTGCTGATCGTCTCCAACCCGGTCGACGTTCTGACCTATGCCGCTATCAAGATGTCCGGCCTGCCCGAGGGCCACGTCATCGGTTCCGGCACCGTGCTCGACACCGGTCGTCTGCAGCAGATGCTCGGCGCCCACGTCG
>CAVCBD010000091.1:0-8603 GCA_963599935.1 Acutalibacteraceae bacterium
CGATCTGATCGGCATGCAAAATCGTCGAGATACGCTGCGCGATGATGAGCACCGCAGCATCGCGCGTCTCGTCCTGCAGCGCGTGGCGCAGGGCCGCATCGGTCTTAAAGTCCAGGGCCGAAAAACTGTCGTCGAAGATATACAGGTCGGCGCGTTTCATGAGCGCGCGGGCAATCGCCAGGCGCTGGCGCTGGCCACCCGAGAAGTTCGTACCGCCCTGTGCCACCGGCGTGTCGAGACCCTGGGGATGGTCGAGCACAAACGTGCTCTGAGCAACCTCCAACGCATGGAGCATGTCGGCCTCGGTCGCGCCCTCGTTGCCAAAGCGCAGGTTGCTCGCCACGGTGCCCGAGAACAGCCATGCCTTCTGCGGCACGTAGGCGATTCGCCCGCGGATGTCGTCTTGCGAAAGATCGCGCAGGTCGACACCGTTCAGGCGAATGGAACCCCTGGTGACATCGTGGAAGCGCAGCAGCAGCTTTGCCACCGTCGACTTGCCCGAGCCCGTCGAGCCCACGATTGCCGTGGTCTGGCCACGGCGGCAGGCGAAGCTCAGGTCGCACAGCGTGTCCTCGTCGGCATCGTCAAAACGGAACGACATGTGGTCGAACACGGCCACCGCGTTGGGCCTATCTGCGGACTCAGGCGCCCCGTCGCCCAGCGTACGCCCGCCGTCCACAATGCTCGGCTCAATCTCGAGCACCTGCTGCGCGCGGTTGAGGCACGCCGCAGCGCGCGGAAGCGTCAGCACCACCATCTGTGCCATCATCACAAAGAACAGGATCAGAAGCGCATACTCCAGCACGGCCGAGATGCTGCCGATTTGCATGGCATGGACGCCCACGCGGTTGCCGCCCACCCACAACACCGCCACCTCAGCGATGTTCATCAAAAAGAAGCTTGAGCTGTCGAGGCCCACAAACAGGTGGTTGACCTTGATGGCATTGGCCGCGTAATCGCTAAATACCTCGTCCAGGCGCTGCTCCTCGTGGCGCTCCTTGTTAAATGCGCGAATGACGCGCACGCCCACGATGTTCTCGCGCAGCACCACGTTCATGCGGTCGATAAAGCTCTGCAGGCGCATAAAGATCGGCGCAGCGTTGACCACGGTAAAGACCGCCGCCACCAGCACGATCGCAACGACCACGCCCAGCAGCGTGCCCATGGCGGGATCGATAAACCAGGCAAAGATAATGCCCGCCACAGCCAAAAACGGCACGGGCAGCACCAGCTGAATCGTCTGCAGAATCGCCTGCTGAATCACGTTGATGTCGTTGAGCGAGCGCGTGATCATCGAACCCGTTCCAAAGCGCTCAAAATCGCTGGCGGACAGCTCGAGCGACTTGTCGTAGACGGCATTGCGGATGTCGCAGGCAACATTGGCCGCCAGACGGGCCGAAAGATAGCAGCCCAGCACCGCGCCGCCGCTGGCCATGCCGGTCGCGATGAGCATATACAGGCCGTTGCGCAAGATGTAATCGACGTCGCCCGTTGTGATGCCCGTGTTGACCATGTTCGCCAACATCGTGGGCACCAGCAGCGTGCCGACGTTGTCTATCAACAGCACCAGCAGCGTCACCGCGATCAGACCGCGGTACGGCCTCATAAACCTCATTAAGAGTCGCATGTCTCCCCCTCGCCCTTATCGTCAGCCTCGTTCTCGGCGGCCACCTGCCGCTTAAACGCCTCGCACTCTTCGTTGAGCACATGGGAAAACTTGCCGACCAAGCGCATGATCTCGCGCTGCTCCCATGGCTCGAGCGCCTCGAATGCCTGTTGCTCGGCTTTTTGCGCCGGCAACGCATAGCGCTCGGCAAACCGCCTGCCCTCTTCGGTCAGGCAAACAACCTTGTTCTTGCGGCTGCCTTCGGCGAACTCCAGCGTCGCAAGCCCACGCGCCGTCAGGGTCTTAATTGCCGAGTTGATGGTCTGTTTGCTGTAAAACCATTCGCTCGTCAGCCGACTCACGGCAACGCTTCCGCCCGCCGCGCTGGTGTCGACGAGCATCCAGTAGGCGCAATCCGAAAGGCCGCAGGTGCGCGCGAACTCCGAATAGATGCGGTCAAGCCCGTTGAGCATCCGGTCGAAATCGACCGGGCTAACTGCGTTGTTCATCTCTCCCACCATTCGATAGTCCGAGTTTTGACTAATTGAGGTTTTAGATTAGTCCGAGTTTTGACTATCGTCAAGGGCGGCCGAGCAAGACGCGAGACCTATACAACATATCGACAAAAAAGACCGCCGGCGCGGGGGCAGCGCCGGCGGTCACGAGAGAAAATCGATTGTTGGCTGCTAGGCGGCGACGGCCTCGTAGACCGTAGCACCCGAGAAACTATCGTGTAGGCTCTTGCCGCAGATCCAAGGCAGCTCGACAACCTCGCAGACCGTGTTGACCAGCTCGGAGCAGTCAGTAAAGTGGCCCTTATCGTTGAGGGCCTCGCAATCCTGAACACGCCAATAGCCATCGGTGTGCGTGATGTAGTACTCGTGATCGTCGATCGTCACAAAAGCGCGCGTCTTGGAACGCAGCAGCTTCAGAAATCCTTCGAAGTCGGTCTCGACGACATCTCCAGCCTGGAACATGATGTTACCTCCTGGCCCAGCGCCACCATGGCGCGTTGATAAACGTTGGTACTCCTTTAGTAAAACCTTTATCAGAGCTTATGCGCGCATCATTTAGGCAAGTGGTAAAAAACCGCAGGGTAGACGGGATAAAACGTTTAATCATCCCACCTGTTTGTCACATTCTGGCTGAAGTTTTATGCAAACCAACTATTCCTATTGGTAACTATCACTTTTTGAATATCACGCGCGATTACAGTTTTGGCTCGACGGGTAAGAACGGGGCATCTAAAACCAACGTCAGGAGGACCCATGGAGACCATCGAAGCGCTCATCCATCGCCGCAGCTGCCGCAAATTCAGCAATCGATCCGTCGAGGCCGAAAAGCTTGCGCGCATTATCGAAGCCGGACAGTACGCACCCAGTGGCATGGGGCGCCAGCCGGTGACCTTTGTCGCCGTTACCGATCCGGCGACCGTCGAGCGCCTCTCGCAGTTCAACGCTCAGGTCATGGGCAGCGACGGCGATCCCTTCTACGGCGCCAAGACCGTTGTCGTAGTGCTGGTCGACCGCAGCGTGCCCACACGTGTGGAAGATGGCTCGCTTGCCATGGGCAACCTGCTCAACGCCGCCTATGCATTGGGTGTCGATTCGTGTTGGATCCACCGCGCGCACGAGGTCTTCGATTCGCCCGAGGGCTTGGAGCTACTGGCCAGCTGGGGCCTGCCCGCCGACGGCAGCCTGCGCGGCGTGGGCAACTGCATCTTGGGCTACGCCGAAGACACGCTCCCCGAAGCAAAGCCGCGCCGCGACAATGTGGTGTATGTTCCGCCGTTCTAACGAACGGCGGACCCGTTGACGCTGCGCGAGCCGCATTCACGCCAATCTGACGTTCAGTTTCGAGGGCGCGACCAAAAGGTCAGCGCCCTCTCATTTCACGTCACCTTGGCGCAAATGCGGCCCGCTCGCTGTTGGTGACTGGCATCGAGCGAACCACTGTTGGCATCCGGCGCTTAGGCGGCTAATCGACGGGATGATAGAAGGTATCAACGACCGTTTGCTTTACGTTGTCCTGATCCAGGTAGAACTCGGCGAAGGTGTCGCCCTGCTGCATGGTACCCTGAAGCGTCACCACGTCAAACGAAGTTAGGCCGTGCTCGAGCATCGTGGTCGCCAGATAGCTAAACTCATCGAGGCCCAGATTGGTCCACGTGTAGTCGCCCATGGTCTGATACAAGTTAATGAGTATGGCAGGGTTGCTCTTGGCGCTGCTGAGCACCTTAGATGCGAACGCCTGCACGTAGCTCACCTGGCGCGCCGTACGATCCAGCGAAGATGTCAAATTCGTCGTATCGCGCCACTGCACGTACTTTTCCGCTGTCGTACCAAACAGCGTGGTCTCCTGGCCCTCGACAACCGACGTGCCCGGCACGGTCTGTGTAGGCACCAGCGTCACGCCGCCGATGGAGTCATTAATGGGAGCCACGCCCTCAATATTGAGCGTGTAGTAGTAATCTACCGGGATATTATCGAGCACACGCGAAGCAGCAGCGGCCGTCAGCGCCGATGAGTTGTCGCCATCGGTGCCATAGGCAAATTGCAAGCACAGCTGCTCGGTCACCTGACCGGAAAACGATCCGTTGGAATACGTATCCACGGGCACCATACTGTCGCGCGGAATGATAATGCCGCGGGCTTCGCCCGTATCGGTGTTGAGCGCTACGACCATAACGGTATCGGACTGGCCCTTTTGGGTTCCGTCATCGTTATTGCGGCCGTCAAAGCCGATAAACGCCACCGTGGCCATATGCTTGTTGAGCGCATACTTCTTGCCGTTATAGGTAATGGTATCGCCCTTGGCTTTAATGACCTTTTCGGTCTTTTCCTCAATCTTCTTTTTGCCCTGGTTCACGCTGTGGTTTACGAAACCCCAGCCGGCAGCGGCAATCGCACCGATCACAAGCAGCACGATTACCAGCGTGCGGATACGACGACGGCGCTTCATGCGCTTAATCGACTCCTTGGAACGTCGACGGCGCTGCGGGGCCGCCTCATCAAGCGAAGGCCATTCCGTCTCATCGCCAGACTCGGCCGCAGCATCAGCATTCTTTGCCGCAGCTTCAGGTGAAGCCTCGCTTTGGGGCCGTCCGTCAGACTGGGCCTCCGGAGCATTTTCAGCCTCCCATTGAGGCTCGACAGGCTCCGCCACATCCTGAACCTGCTGCTCGGGATTGCTTACTTGATTTTCGTCGGGATCCACCGCATCGATAAAGTGCTTGCCACGGGGGTTCATGACTATTTTGTCTCCTGGTCGCTTGTTAACACACCGCTAACAATATAGCGCGAGTTGCCCTGCGAGCTATCGAGCATGCAGGTGCTCAACTGCACAATCTTACTATCTGCATCAAGTGTCACGCCGTCACGTACATTTTTGAGCAATGCGTCCGGATTACAGACCGAATTAAAGTAGTCCTGGCGAACCGCAGGATCGGCAAAGTTAAACGAGTTGAGAATGTGACGGTCGTCATATTGATAGGCCGAGACAATCTTGTACGTCAGAATATGGCCGGGCGTGTAGATATAGAACTCGGTGTTCTCGTTAAAGAAGTCCGCGTCCTCAAAGTTATGCAAGTTGTGGAACACGCCGCCGTTCACATGACCGTAAATCACCGTGACAGGGTCGCTAAAGTCGCGCGCATTGACCATCTGGCTAAACGCGGTGCCGTAAGGGTCGTACTTGCCGTCCTTGTCGTGGTCCAGATAGAACAGGTCATCCGTCGTGCTTTGCAGCAAGGGCGTATTGATATCCGCACCCGGAATGTAGAGCCACGCATAAATGTCAGCGTTCTCTTGAATAAGCGGAGCGAAGTCAATGGGATTATCGGGCAGTTCTTTACCCTTCGATTCGACCTTGGTGGCGGGCTTACCCGTCGCGCTCATCTCCTCGGCACGTTGCTGCTCCAGATGGTTCATGTAGAGCACGTAGCCGCCGCAACCGACCGCGACCAGCAACAGCACGGCAATAACGCCCTTGAGTATCGTGGCGCGACGCTTTTTACCCGAGTCGTCCACATGCTTAGCTTTCATATGCTTGCCCTGCGGCTGCTCTGCCATGGTATTTCCTCACCCTGTTAATCGGTCAAAAAAAAGGACCCGCACAAGTACGGGTCCTCAAATCTTACGGTTGAAACCGTATGCGTGCTAGTTGTTCTTGCGAAGAGCAACAAAAGCGCAGGCAGCGCCAGTAGCGGCAACAGCAGCCACAGCGGCGACGGCGGTGGTGTTCACGCCGGTAGCCGGGGACTTGGCACCGTTGTCGGTGGCAGCAGCGCCAGCGGCGGTCTTCTCAGCCACGATGGTGTAGGTGGAGAGCTTGGTGACCTTGAAGGTGACGTTACCGTTGTTGTCGGCGGTCAGGTTCAGCTGCTCCGTAGTGTCGTCGTTGTGCTGGACATAGACGGTAACCTTAGCGTTGGCATAAGCCTTGCCAAGGGTGAAGGTGACGGTCAGCGGGTTGGACTCGGAAACGGTGCCCTCGACGGTCTCAGTGATCTCAAAGGAAGCGACCACGTTGGCGCCGGCAGGGGTGCCCTTGGCGTTCTTGGTGGTGGAAACAACCTTGACGTTAGCGTTGTTAACGCTGGCGGTCACGTTGTTGGCGCCGGTGGCGGTGGTGTTGGCAGGGCTCGGGGCGGCGAAAGCAGCCACGGGCAGAGCCAGGGCAAGAGCGAGAACGCTCAGTGCTGCCATGAATCTCTTCTTCATGTTAGGTACTCCTCAACTTGCAGCTTGTGGACCTTTAAGTGCCTAGTAGTATAGCCCTTTTTTACAAATTGTGACTAATGAGTTCCATATGAAACAACATTGCTGCTTTTTTGCTCACTCATTGGCCCCAAACAGCGACTTTATGTGATGGTCCTGTGACTTATTGGCCTTGTGTCACGGGCGTGACCTGCGAATCCACGCCGTTTGCACCGGTTTCGCTATCCTCGCTGTCCGTATCCTCGCCCTTTTGGGCATCGGCGATCGTTGCGGCAGCGGCAACAATACCGCGATGAGGCGCCACACCCGTCTGCGCCTGAGCGCCCTCGACAAGCTCCGTGCCGGCATGCGCGAGCTCGGGCGACTTAAGCATTGCGTCCAAGTTGGCGCCACCGCCGGCATAACCAAGCGCCGCGAGCGCGATCACAATCACCGCAACAACAACTGCAATCGGCACATAACGATGCCAGCCAGCAGGATTGAGCCCACTGCGGCGAGCCGCACCGCGGCTAATATAGCCCAGCGTTCCGTCGTGCTTGAGCTTAGAGCCCACCACGCGCTTGCGCCCCCGCAGCGATGACTCGGCCTGCATGGCCAAGCGAGCGCTTGCCGAAGGATAACCGTATTTGGTGCGCTTGAACGAACCGTCGAACCCCGACGCGTGCTTGCCCCACGTCCGGGACGTCGTGCGGCGGTTAACTGGAACCGCGCCCCGTCTATTCCGGTTTGGTTTTGAAGTCTCCGCCATACGCCCCCGCACGCCGTAACACAATCGAAACATTACTGCTTTGGACTGTAGCACACGCGCCGCACGCGGTCACGGGCACCTCGCTCAGCGGTCGTCGTCCTTCAGCAAGCGCCACAAGGTCGTGCGGCTTATTCCCAGCACCTCGGCAGCGCGGGTCCGGTTGCCCTGAAGGTAGCCTACGACCAGCCGCGCAATGTCGCGTTCGGTATCGGCCAGTGGACGCAGGATATACAGGTCGCTGTCGAGCGTCGGAGCGCCAAAGGTTGCGGTTTTGATGACGTCCTCCTGGGCGAGCACCTCCTCCGCCACCGCGCGCTCCGCCACACCCGACCCCACTAATATATAGAGTCGTTCCGAGACCTCGCGAAGCTGCAGATAGTTGCGCGGCCAGCGATAGCCGTTAAGCGTCGAGGCGGCCTCCTCGGACATACTCGGAGCGGCAGTTCCAAAGACATCTGACAGATACGACAAATACTGCGCAACCTTTTTCGATGCGCCACCCTGCTCGGCAATCGCGGGCGCCACACTTACTGCGCAGGCCAAGCGCTCGGTTACAAAAGCGGCCTGATCGCTTTCGCCACCGCCCGGCATATCGTTTGCCGTCAGAACCACATGGCAACGCGCGGCCAGCGCCGTGTCGGTCATCGTAGAGACAAGCTCGCGCAGACGCTGCGGCGAAAGTGCATGCCAGCCGCCAATACAAAGGGTCAGCCTTGCCTGGAACAGCGGCGATTCCGAGCTTTTGAGCAGATGGCGCCAGCCGCGATCTGTGAGCTCGTCAAGCGCCACGGACACAAAGGGTTCGTCAGCATAAGGCCCATCCAGATAGAGGCGTTTTGCAATCTCTGCCTGGCCAGCACCCAGCTCGCCCTCCAACATGAGGGGCACGCCGCGGGCATAGCTTTCGCAGACGGGGCCAGCGACCGCAGCGGCACCCTCGACAATGCCGTACGCGCTTGCCTCGTAGCGCGCCTCGACCTCATCTGCGTTAAGCCACTCAATACCCGCGTGTGCCGCCACGCCGTGCACCTCACGGACCACGACCACCCAAAGCGCGCCGTATTCCTTGGCGACCGGACGCACCGTGAGGCTCAAGCGCCCTCCCGCATGCCCCATCACCAGGCGCGTGCCGTTGCCCACGCGCCCCAGGCGCTCGGCGACAAATGCCGCGACATCTTGCTCGAGCACGGCATCATCCATGGTCGAAATCGCCACGTGTCCATGCCCATCGATTGCCAACGCCGAGGCCCCGGCAGCAGCCAGGGCCTCGATCAAGATTTGCAGCTTGGCGTCACTGTTCATATTGCGCCCCGTCCTCGTCGCCACGCCGCCACCGACGGCCGCGCGGGCAAGTGTTTCAAAATTGAACGATATTGCTCACAAAACACTATAGGGCAGAAGCCGCCGTCCTGCGAGTATATGAGTTGCCCCGCATCGCCATCCTGGCGGGGCGATAAGAGCTCTTCGGGACCTATAAACCTGCGGACAAGCCATACCCGCAAGAGCTCCTATCGCTCCACCGCGAGGATGC
>CAVCBD010000092.1:0-8517 GCA_963599935.1 Acutalibacteraceae bacterium
TGTTTGCGCGCGAAGGCGATCGTCGCGACGCCCTGGATGCCGAGCGCGACGAGGCTTGGCGCTACAAGTCGTGCGAGCGCAAGAACCGGTATGACACGCGTGCCGAGGCGGAGGCCGTTATGGCCGATTGCGAGAACCGCGGGCGTCGCGGCCTGGCCTGCTACAAATGTGAGTACTGCGGCGGCTGGCATTTGACGTCGCACCCTTGGAAATAATCCTACACATCCGCCTCTGCTCGGTAGATTACGGACGCGGCGGCACCAAGACATCGTAGCGAACGGCCTTACCCGCAAGCTGATAGCTCGGCTTTATACCGGCAAGCAGCGGCCCCTTCACCGGTCGCTTAATAACGACTTTGCGCGGATGCACAGCAAGCGCCGCCTCGACCAGCGTCTCCTCATCGGCACACGGCTGTTCCAGATGATGCAGCAGCTGGAACTTCTTTTTGACCGCCGCACTCTTGGTGCGCTCGGGAAACATGGGGTCCAGATATACCACGTCGGGCGCGGCAAGCTCGCCTTGCTCGATCAACTCGGCCGTCCAGTGCATGCCGGCGATGCTATCCTCGCCGGCATGCAGACGCATGCGGGCCACGGCATCCGCAAGCGCCGGATCGTCCGCCGCACGGTCCAAGGCATCCTGCAGCAGCGCCGCGATTACACAGTCTTGCTCATACAGATCGACCCTAAATCCCGCGGCGGCCAGCAGCAGCGAATCCTCGCCAAAGCCTGCCGTGGCATCGATTGCCCACGGACGCTCGACGCCTTTCGCGCGGGCGGCCTTCACCAACAGCTCCTGCTGCAGACGGCCCTGCTTAAGCCGTGGGAGCATACGGGCAAAATCGGCGCGCAGCTCCATCGCGCCATCGGTGAGCGTGAGGCCCTCGGGCATCCCGATTAGCTCAAGCCCTGCCGCCCGAGCAACAGAAAAGGGATCGACGACGCCCATGGACACTCCTTAGCAAATAAAACGAATACATGGGCACCATTCACATCGGCACCCAACCGTCCGCTAATTGTCCCACATGCGACATGGCCAGCCGCCCATCGCAGAATACGGGCACCTATTTAGCGGTAAAGCATCAAATCCCGTCAGGTATTGCCCTCCACCTCAACTCTCCGTTTACCTGCCGCTTCGCGACTATTCCATACTTGCCCGTCCGTATCATTAAAGGACTGAACATTCGTCGTGAGGAATGCAAATGGACCATTCAGTCACACGCCGAAAGGCCTGCCGGTTGGCAATCTCGGCAGCCGGAGCCACACTGGCAGCTGTGGTACTGCCAGCCTGCTCGAACAGTAATTCCGGCATGTCCAGCAAGGCCAGGCTGAACGTAGGCGTCCGCTCGGATATCGTCGGGTTTAGTGAGCGTAATCCCAACAACGGCAAGTACTACGGATTCGAAATCGACCTCGCCAACGAATTGGCAAACCGTCTTGGCTATGGAGGCTGTTCGTTTATATCCGTAACGCCCGAGACACGCGAAGAAATGCTCTCGTCGGAAAAAATCGATTGCCTAATCGCGTGTTACTCGATAAGCGACGAACGCAAAAAGCTGTTTGACTTCTCTGCCGCCTATTACACCGACTCGGTAATTCTTGTTGTCGAAAATACATCGCTCATTCAATCCTTCTCCCAGCTTAAGGACGGAACAATTGGCACGGTATCCGGAACAAACGCTGCTCCTCAACTTGCCGCGAAGTTTGTGGAGCTGGGGCTTTCGGACGGCATCCCCCAGCAGCAGGATGCCAAGAGCGGCAACATTGACTACGACACATGGCATCTGAGCCAATATGCAAGCTACGCTGAGCTTTCCCGCGCATTGGAAGCCGGCGACGTTGACGCCATGGCGACCGATGGCGCAATTGCCAAAACCTATCTCGATGGCGAGCGCACCGTCCTGCCCGATTTTGGCATCAACCCACAGCGCTACGCCGTCGCAACGCAGAAGGGCTCTGAGCTTTCACCCAAGGTTGCCGCCGAAGTACGCTCAATGCTCAAAGACAAAACAATCGATACGCTCATCGAGAAATGGAACTAAGGAAGTCCACCCATGTCCAAGCGACTAAAACAGAAGTCCGTGGCGCTTGCCATTGCCGTAGCCGTCTGCACGTTAGCGATGGGACTCCTACTCGCCTCGATGCAAACGCGTCTATCGCAAGAGGAATACGCTTTAGAATTCGATCGCGTTACCGCCGAACTCCCCGATCTCGTTAAAACGACCCAGTCGGAAACGAAAGACAACACCCAAACATTTGATGACCTGTATCGCACGCGCGCCGCAAGCATCGCATTTATGGCGGCCAACGATGCCGGTTATGAAGCGACTGATGCCAAAATGGCCGAGTTCAAGGACCTGCTCAAGGTCGATAACGTTCTCATTACCCGACATGACGGTTCCATTATCGCCAAAGCGGCTGACACCAAAGCCGATTTTAGCCGCGCCCGCTTCAACCAGCTACGTCAGTGCTTCGAGACCGGCGAGCCCTCCGATCCAGTTGAGGTCGATCTTCCCGATCAAGACTGGCTCATGCGATACTATGCCGCCAAAATCGACGACGACACCATGGTCATCGTAGAGCAAAATCCCCAAGAGCTGCACGCCCTTGTCAAGGACACCGGCTCGACCGAGAGCATGCTCAAGAACATCTCGCTCGGCAGCCACGGATATGTCCTCGCCGTATCGGCAAAAACACACCTGATCACCTACCATCCCGATCAGAACATGATAGGTACCGATGCGCTCGACAACGGCATCGACGTGGGCAATCTTGAGGACGGCAAGACATTCGTCACTTCCGTCAAAAACACAAGCCTGTATTGTCGCGTCAAGTTGGTCGATGACACCTATTACATTCTCGCCATTCCCGAAAGCGATACCGCTTCCGCGCGCAACATCACCGTGGGCGTCATCCTCTTTGCCTTCATCGCAGTCGTCGCCGCCGTGGCACTCTATGACCTGTTTGTCCTAGCGGATGACGAACATGACGACCGCGACCATCACGAATACGTCAAGATCGGTCGCGGCCTTCGGTTTAGTCCCTCCGTGGGCAGGCGCGCAACAGCCTTGTCCGTTGCAGGACTCGTCTTACTTTTGGCAGTAACCTTCTATATGCAAACGCTCTTTGCCCTTTCGAGCCAGGCGACGGTCAATCGGGAACGCTTAGAGCAGATTGATCAAACGCTCAAAAATAATGCTCTGCGCGAGGATGAACTTACGAGGCAATATAGCGAGCACTATGCCACTGCCTGCCACATTATCGCCTACATCGTTGAGCACAATCCAGAACTCGCCACGCGAGCCGACCTGCACAGCATGGCAAAAACACTCAACATCGAGTCAATTTATCTCTACGACGGCGACGGCAATATGACGAGCTCGAGCACGTCGCAGCGATCCTACAGCCTTTCGACCAAGTACGGTGACTCCTCCTACGAGTTCCGCTCGCTTTTGGGCGGCAAGGATGAATATATACAGCCTCTCTCTATCAACAGAACCACTGGCGAGACATATCAGTACATCGGAGTCGCGCTCTACGATCAGGATGGCATTGCAGACGGAATCGTGCAGATTGCCGTGCGCCCCATGCGCTTAGAAGAAATGCTCAAGAGCACCAAGATCGACGCAGTGCTCGATGGCATCAAGGCGGGTGCCGGAGGATTCGCCTTTGCAATCGAGAAAAAAGACGGTACCGTCGCATATCATCCCAACGACCTTCTTTCGGGGAAAAAAGCATCCGAAATAGGACTAACTGACGAGCAGCTTGCAGACGGCTTTAGTGACTTCGTCTACATCGACAACCAAAAACTCTACGCCTCCTGCTTGGAGACTGGTGACTATTACGTTTACGTCGCGGCACCCGAAGACTCCTTTATGCACCAGCGCGTTCCGCTCACAATCGCAACCGGAATCATCGCCGCCATTTGCTTTGCCCTTATCTACCCGTTGCTGACGCTCGACACCATAAAAGTCGAAGAAAAGCGTTCGAAGCACGAAGACGATTTCGCGACAAGACGGCACAACATCACCGTCACGACGTCCGACGGCCGTGTCAAACACAGTGAAAGCGCCATTAGCCGATGGCTCAATATCTCCTTTAAATGGGAGGACAAAACCCCCGAGCAAAAACTCGGCACAGTCCTTAAATGGTTTATCGGCATCGCGGTGTTTATCGTCTTTTTGGCCGTCTTGCTTAAAGACGCTCTGTTTGGCCCGCGTTCGGTATTTACCTATATCCTGGGCAACGACTGGCAGCACGGTCTCAACATATTCGCGCTCACCGCTTCAATCATGTACGCCTGTGTGGCTCTCACAGTGTGCGCAATCGCGCAGGCGCTTCTTCGCATGTTGTCCAATGTGCTTGGAGCGCACGGCGAGACGATATGCCGACTTCTCTCGAGCCTGACAAAATACGGAACTCTCATCGCTATGCTCTATTGGTGCCTCGGTGTTTTGGGTGTCGACACCGCAACGCTTTTAGCCTCGGCAGGTATCATCACGCTCGCCGTCTCCTTTGGAGCCAAAGACCTCATCACGGATATCTTATGCGGGCTCTTTATTATCTTTGAAGGCGAGTTCCGCGTTGGAGACGTCATCTCGGTTGGCGGCAATACCGGCACCGTTATGGAGATTGGTGTGCGAACCACAAAGATCAATGACGGCAACGGCAATGTTCTGCTCCTACGCAACAGCTCGATTTCGAATGTCACCAACATGACAAAACTTAATTCTTACGCCAGCATAGATATCACCATCCCGGTGGGAGAATCTCTACCCTATGTCGAAAAGGTGCTTAAAGACGAGCTCAAAAGCGTGCATGACCGCGTTCCCGCCATTATCGATGGCCCCTTCTACAAGGGCGTGGTCGACCTTAGCAGCACCGCTATGACCATTCGCGTTGTCGCCACCTGCAAGGAGACCGATCGCGGCAGCGTCATGCGTTCTTTGCGCCGTGAGGTAAAGCTCATGCTCTCCCGCCGCGACATCGCCCCCTATCAACTCGTTTTCGATCATTGCGATGCCGACGAGTCCGCTCCAAGGCAAGCTACCGCCGAAGAACTCGCCGAAGCGGACGAGTTTAGCGAAGAACAGAAACTCGCCTCGCAAGACCTGGGTAACGAACCCACCAATCAGTAATTCATGGCACCGGGCAACACCCGCACGGTGCCATTAAGGCTCAAGGGAAAGGAACTGAACATGAGCAACAACCGTAAAGTCCTAAAGGTCATGTCCATCATCTATCTATTGGGAGGTATTTTTAGCATCGCCGCGGGCGCGTTGGCTCTCACCGCGGCTTCGGGCGACGCCAGCGGCGATCTCTCGGTTTACAGCGTTGTCGTCATCGTGATGGGCATCGTCGAAATCATTGCTGCTGTGTTGGGCATCCGCGCCTCGAATAACCCCAGCAAGATTGGTGTCGTTTGGGTCTGGGCTATCATTTGCCTGGTATGCGCCGTTGTGAGCCTGCTGCTTTCCGAGCCCTTCTTGGGCGGAGTCGGCACCAGCGCCACCGATGTCACTGCCGTGGTCGTAAGTGCCGTATACTTCGTTTTCGCCAACCGCGTTAAAAAGGAAAGCCAGGAGCGCCTGAGCTAGGGTATCTGACCCGCCTGCACAGAGCACCGTATATGAAAGCCGCCCTCCGTTTCTTGAGCAGACAAGAAACGGAGGGCGGCATGCTGTGGATAGTCTTTGCATTCATTCGATTGCCACGGCACGGCACAATCAACAGCATAATGCTAGACAACCGAGCCGACAGCGGCAAGCGCGTCAACGAATGTGCTAGCGAACAGCAGACCCGTTGGCACAGCCCACCATGCGAATCAAGTAGTTCTCTACGACGTGATAAGCTTGGGACTTTTCATCTTTAAGGGAAACTAAGCACACCGGAACCGTCAGGGCCCCTTCGCCCACAATGGGAACAATCTCAAACCCACTAGCGACCTGGCCGGGAACGGGAAGAATGGCATTTAAGAAAAAGCCGCGCTCGGCCGTCAAAAACGCCCCAACTTGAGCGGGGCTATCGATAACGCGCGTCTCACCTAGGACACCGCAGTTTTTGTACTGCCAAAAAATCGAGTTGTTAAAGCTATCGAACGCAGCCGACTGTCCTACCGGATAGGAGCTCAGATCAGCCACAGTCACAAAGGGCCTTTTGCCGAGCGGATGGTCGGCGGCGACTAAAATACCCGTGGGCAGGGTTCCCAGCTGCTCGCAGTCATCATTGGTATTGTCATATGTACCCACCGTAAGCAAGGCATCGAGGCCGCCCTGCTCGAGCTCCTGCTGGGCAACTCCGGGATGCACAGTGCAAAACTTCACCCGCACGCACACACCGCGCATGATAAGCGCAGATAGCCCCTTATATAGCTTATCCTCGTTATCGAATGCGGGAGCGCACAGGCCAATCGAGAGCTCCGGCATCGCTTGCGGACCAGAGGCCGACGAGACGGCTAGGTCGCATCCAGACGGGTCAAAGTTTTCGACCTCGCGATATGCTTCGACGGCGGGGCGAGCCTTGGCATAAAAACTGCGACCGACCTGAGTCGGCCTGACGCCGCTACCTCCACGCTCAAAAAATTGAACGTTAAAAAACTGCTCGAGCTCGCTAATTGACTTGGAAATGGCCTGAACGGTCACGTTGCGCTGGTGCGCCGCAGCAGTAAAACTCTTCGTCTCGAATACGGCGACAAAATAGCCGACCTGCTTGATATTCACCATTCGCCCCTTAAAAATGCACAGTTTAATCCAGTTAAGCAAAAACCTAGCACAGCGCAAGTGCCATCCCTGTCACGAGCGGAGCGTTCAACTATTGGATGAACGCACACAGCACCTTGTTGAATTACAATATGCTTCGCGACATGCGTCATGCGTGCGCATCAAATACGTCATGTCCACTTTGAAAGGACCAGCCATGAGCGCCGCTCGTAAGACCCTCAAAATCCTTGCCCTGATTTATTTTGTTCTGGGCATCGCCTGTCTCGTCATTGGAATCGCCGGCATCGCGACCGGCAAGCTCGAGTCCACCTACGGACCGAATGCCATGCTTGCTGCCGTTATCATTATCGCCAAGGGCCTCGTCGACCTTGCCGCGGGCGTTGCGGGCATCAAGGGCGCCAACAAGCCCTCGCAGGTCAACGGCGCGTTTAAGCTCGGCGTCGTCGCCGCGGTCGCCACGATCGCCCGGGCCGTACTCACGCTTCCCGCACTCGGCGGCGACGCCATCAACTATGGCGCCTTCGTCGTCGTGGTGTACGACCTGTTCTTTATTCAGCAGGCGCACGAGGTTAAGGCCGAGAACAAGGATCGCCTGTAGGCGTCTGCATCTCATACCCCTTGCAACGAGCAACAAGAAGGGCCGATCGCGCAGCAACGCGGTCGGCCCTTTACGTTTGCCAAGATAAAACCTGCCAAAATAAACCTGTCCCTTTTTGGCAGGTTAGTGGCGATACTCGGCGATGATGAAGTCGATGTCGGTTTGGAGGGTGTCGAGGTTTGCCAGGCGCTCTTTGTCGGCCGGGCGCGTGCGGTAGTAGTACGGCGTCATCTGGAATACGGCCTCGATGTCCGCTTTCGTTGCCAGCGTAATGTTCGCCGTCACGCGCTGTGTGCCGACCAACTCGAGCTCGGTCGTCTGCGGTAGCTTTTCGTCGTTGAGGTACGGAGTGTCGTAGAGCACTTCCTTGAGCCCAAAGAGATGGCGCGCACCCGGGACCACGGTGTAGAGCGAGCCCTCGGGCGCCAGCACGCGGGCAAACTCGCGCTCGTTAAAGGGAGCAAAGAGCTCGGTCACCATGTCGAAGGCGCCATCTGCCACGGGAATGTCCTTCATGTTGGCGACGAAATACGTCGCGCCGCCTCGTTTGGCAGCCAGGCGCACCATTTCCTTGCCCAGGTCAAACCCGTAGGCATCAACGTTCGGCACCGAGCCCATGGCACTTGTGTAGTAGCCCTCGCCACAGCAGATGTCGAGCAGGGTCAGCGGTTTGTCCGTGGACGCCCCGCGCTCAGCCGTTCGTTCGCGCACCAGCTCGACCATCGCATCGCGCAATGGCGCATAGTAGTCGCGATTCAGAAAGTCGCGACGGCTGCGCGCCTGCGACTTGGGATCGCCCATGGAGTCACCGCTCTTAGACGAGCGCAACAGGTACAGATAGCCCTCGCGCGCACGATCGAACCGATGCCCGCCCGCACATGCAGCCCCACGCTCGTCGTCCACCAACGGCTCATGGCAAACGGGACACAACAACATGGCAACTCCTTAGCACGGACAACACGGCGCCCACCATTGTCTCACGCCTCCCCCACCTAGTCATTGGGGACGTTCTTAAACGACTAGTCAAACAAGAACGTCCCCAATGACTAGTCTATGTGCTGACAGAAAAGAAACGTTCCCCCCAAGTACCGGCTGATCGCATTAGGAGTATCATCGTCTGCGCAAATTAGCATTGAAGCGCATATAAGAGATTGAGAGCGTATGGCTGATACCGCATCTAAGCACATTGACATGACGACTG
>CAVCBD010000093.1:0-8324 GCA_963599935.1 Acutalibacteraceae bacterium
AAAGGATCTCCATCATGCGCTGGACTTCCTTTTCGCGACCGATCACGGGGTCGAGTTCGCCGTCGCGGGCCTTCTGCGTAAGGTTGGTCGCAAACTGCTTAAGCGTGTCGGTGCCACTCCCCTTTTGCTGGGAGGCGTCCGAGCCGCTAAAGAACGGCAGGCCCGCACCGGGACGACCAGCACCGGCACCGGCAAGCGGGCGCTTCTTGTCCTGGTCCTTGGCGGTGAGTTTCTCGATAGCCTTTTTGATGGAAGCGGACGACACGCCCAGGCGCATGAGGATGTCCATGGCCATGCCGTTGCCCTCTTCGACGATGCCGATGAGCAGGTGCTCGGTCGACACGTAGGTCTGGTTGTTCTCACGCGCCACGCGGAAGGAACGCTCCATCACGCTGATGACGAGCGGCGTAAAGGCGAGCTTGGCGGCCTCGGTCTCCTCGCTGGGCTCGGGAACCGTGGTCTGGACCTCTTTGAGGGTGTCCATGATGTCGTCGTAGGAGATATCGAGCGAGCGCAGCGCCTCGGCGGCAATGCCCTCGTCCTCCTTGGCAAGCGCGAGCAGCAGATGCTCGGTGCCCACCTTATTTGAGTGAAGATCGAGCGCCTCCTGCTTGGCCATGGACATGACCTTGCGCGCGCGATCGGTAAAACGGTCTAACATGCTAGTTCCTCTTAGACGAGCTAGTTTTTCAAACGCAAAGCGCCGCCCCGCGGCAGCGCTCTGGTCTCTTTACCCATATGGAGTATATGTTAACCGTTGGGACCTTTCCCGCCTGTAGCCGCGCGACAACGTCTACAAAAAAGGAATCGCTCTGGTCCGTTTAGCGGTTTGGTGTTGAGTTGCTGCCTAGCAGGCGGGCTCGGCGTCCATACCCTCGGCAACGTCGCCGGCGGCATCGGCGGCGGGAGCGCCCGGCATCCGCACGAGTTCCATATGCTGTTCCTCAAAAACCGTACCCATGGGGAACGCGCGGCGGAAGACAAAACGGGCAACCGGACCGGCAACCAGCAGGTTCCAGGGCAGCGCCATGACAAAGTTGCGCGGGATGTTGACGAGCCACATCATCGGCAGCATCTGCAGGTTTGCGAGCGGGCCGCCGGGCATATGGAACAGGCCCTCGCACGCACCGTAGAGTGACATGATGACGACCATCGGAACGACCATGCAGGAGCTAACTGCGAGCGTCATGGCACGCGGCGAGCTCTTATCCGGCGTGACCAGGTATTTAAAGGCGAAACCCTTGGCAAGCGGGCTGGCAACGAACCAGTCGCAGCACATGGCAAAGACGTAGGCAACGGGGAAGCCGAGCCACGCGGCGGCAACAACCTCGCCGTTGATGGCCCCATGCTGCAGGGCAACGTTGTAGATGCTCATCCAGAGCACCATGCAAAAGCACATGATAAAGGTGAACAGCAGGCTCTCTCGTTTGTTGATAGGCATGAAGGGCAGGTTCCTTTCTGTGTTGCGCCGCGGCGCCGCCAACAAAAACGGGCGGGCGAGATGGAGCTGTTTGGACTTCATCTCGCCCGCCCGTGTTACGTGCGTCTGCGACTACTTATGTGGTGAGTTCACCCTAGCACGAAAGGGATGCTCTTCGTAAGCGTTGAGTTTGTGGAGATGCGCATCGGTGCGGGCGCGGGAAGCCGGTTCCCCGCGCGCCTTTACGCTCCTTCAGTCCCGCTCCCGCTGCAGTCCTGCGCCTTGGCGTTCATGATGAGCATCTGCAGACGGTTCTCGATATTTGCAAAGCTCACGTCGGGGTCGTAATCGAGCGGCAGGAACTGAGCATCGGGATAGCGCTTTTTAAGCTCATGGATCAGGCCGCGTCCCACCACATGGTTGGGAAGGCAGCCAAAGGGTTGAAGGATGACAAAGTTGCGGCATCCGTGCGCCGCATGCTCCAAGATCTCAGCCGGAATCAGCACGCCCTCGCCCGCATCAAACGTATGATGCAGGATGTCATCGCTCGCACGGACGAGCTCCGGCATGCGCGTGGGGGCTCGGTAAAGCGTACTCGACCGGCCAATCTTGTCGCAACGGTCGTGCGCAAGCTCAAACATCCGGTCGGCGGTCGCGTACCACGCCTTGTCCTTGGCGGAAAGGTCGACATGGAACTCGCGCGACTGCGCATGCTTATAGAAATAGGTCTTGCGGATGACATCGGTCATGCGCGCTTCGATGACCTCGAGACCGTTGGCCTCGAGATAGCGCTCGATCTCGTGATTCGCGCCGGGATGGAAGTTGAGCAGGTATTCACCGACGATTAGAACGCGCGGCCGCGGGTGCGAGCGGTCGGCGGGAACAGCGTCCATGATCTTGAGCGCCCGCTTAAATCCGCGATCGAGACCGCGAAGTCCGCGGTGCTCGAGCCCGCCCATCAGCTCATCCATCGCCTGCTCAAAGGCGGCATCGGCACTGCCCGGCTCAAGTTCGTAGGGACGCGTGCGGCGAAGCATGTCCTCGAGCGCGTCGATCATGGGCAGACCAAAGGCGATTTGCATGCTCGAGCCAAGGCTCAACGTAAAGCCGGGGTGCACGTTATGAGCATCGACATCATCGTTGTCGAGCACCGGCACGTAATCGTAGCCGGCGTCGTCGAGCGCGCGGCGCAAAAGCGGCAGGTAGTGTGTAAGGCGACAATCACCAATGTACTTACCTGTTATGACCGCGACGTCGTGAGGGTCGTACTTGCCGCTCTCAAGCGCAGCGAGTGCCTCGCCGATCACGATCTGTGCCGGGAAGCAAATGTCATTGTGCACATAGCGCTTGCCAAGGCGGATTGCATCCTCGCGACCAAGATCGAGCGCTTCTGCGCGCACACCCTGGTTGCGCATGGCAACCGTCATCAGTCGGCAAAACGCATGCGAGGTATTGGGCACCAGGATGATCTTTTCGCGACGGTCACGCTTCGTGAACTTAACCTGATACGGGTCGTCGAGCGGGTGCACTGCATGGACCCGCACGCCATCGGCGCCTTCCTCGGCTCGGCGACGGTCAACCGACTCGATAAAAGAACGAACGCGGATCCCCATGGGGCCCGCCACATCGCTCTCGTCCAGTTTGATCATCATGGGAACCTTCGTCCCCATTTCGCCCATCATGCGGGCGATCTCCTCGGTAAGGTAGGCGTCATGTCCGCAGCCAAAACTGCCCATCTGCACAAGCTCGAGCTCAGGCGTCGATGACACGATAACGGCCGCGGAAAGCATACGGGCATGATAATTGTTGACAATATCGATACGGCTGTGTGTTAAGTCGACGTCAAGAACACCGGGCACCGCATCGGTCGTGAGCACGGGGATGCCGCGCTCGGTGAAGAGCCGGGGCAAGCCGTGGTTGACGAGCGGGTCGCCGTGATACGGACGCGATGCAATGACAACGGCGTAGGTGCCCTGCGCGCGCACGTCTTCGATCACCTGCTTGCCGCGAAGCTGCATCTGCGTGAGAAAAGCGGACTGCGCGGCATCAGATGCCTCGATAGCACTGGCAACGAGGTCTGCCTCGATATCGAAGGTGTCCTTGAACCAGCCCATGAGCTGCCGATCTCGGTCGCGGTTGTCATACCAATGAAAGAGTGGCGTGTCAAAGCGAACCCCAAAGTGATTCTCGGGGTTGTCGGAGTTTCGCATGACGTACGGGTAGCCTTTGACCACGGCGCACATCCACTCGCTTGTCGGCGCGGTATTCTCGGTGGGCACCGTCGTGATGATGGGCATAAAGATGCGGTCGACGCCGGCATCGACCAGATCGCGTATATGCCCGTGCACCAGTTTGGCCGGAAAGCAGACTGTGTCGGATGTAACGTGCGCAAGGCCGCGCTCGTACATCTTTTTGGTGCTCTTATGCGAAAGATGCACGTCAAAGCCGAGCATGCGAAAGAGCGTCGACCAAAAAGGCATGGCGTCCCAAAACTCGAGCACGCGCGGAATGCCGATGGTAATGTGGCGGCTCGCACAGACAGGCGTGCACGGCCACTCCTGAAAGAGCAGCTTTTCGCGGTCGACAAACAAGTTTGCGACCGGAGTGGAAGCCGCGCCCTCGGGATTTGCAGGCATGCTGGGGCCAGAAGCGGTCTGTGTCCCCGACCCCGTTGTTGACGTTTGCGGTCGAAGCGATGCCGCCTGAGGAGCTGCATCGACCAGCTCATCCCACGAGATTGCCGCACCGCGCGGGCAGCGGTTGCCCGTGGCATAGAGCGTGCCGTCGTCAAAGGCGACAATTGCGCGCTGGCAGTGGTTATTGCAGCGAGCGCACGTAACGCCCGTAAACTCACGGTGCTCAAGGCGGCTGGCAGCATCAAGACCGATAAAGCTCGACGCGGCGCCGGCGCCGACCTTTTCGCGCGCAAGCAGCGCGATGCCGATAGCGCCCATGAGCCCGGGGTGCGGCGCTCGCACGACCTGCTTGCCCAGGTACTGTTCAAACGCACGAAGGACCGCATCGTTTCTAAACGTTCCGCCCTGGACCACAATGCGGTCGCCCAGGCGATTGAGGTTCGAGACGCGGATGACCTTGGTAAAAACGTTTTCGATAATGGAGCGGCAAAGGCCCGCCATAATGTCGTCCGGCCCCTTGCCGCGGCGCTGCTCGGAAACTACACCACTATTCATAAAGACCGTGCAGCGGCTGCCGAGCGAAGCTGGTTCGCGCGATGCAAACGAGCGCTGAGCGATATCCTCCACCGCGATGTCGAGGTTTTTGGCAAAGCCCTCAAGAAAAGAGCCGCAGCCGGCAGAGCACGCTTCGTTGACCACGATGTCGGTTAGGACTCCCTGGTCGAGCCAGATGGCTTTCATGTCCTGACCGCCGATATCGAGCACAAAGCTCGCATCGGGCACCGCAAGGGTTGCCGCGCGGGCATGGGCGACGGTCTCGACCGTATGGTAATCGGCATGGAATGCGCGGGCAAAGAGCTCCTCGCCGTAGCCCGTGGTTCCGACAGCGTCGATCTTCAGCGCAACGCCGGCTTTTTCCCAGCGGCCCTTTAGTTCGGAAAGGCCGCACCTGGCAACATCGAGCGGACGACCCTCGTTTGACGCATAAAAGCTATCGACAAGCTCACCTTTCACGTCGACAAGCGCAAACTTGGTCGTGGTGCTGCCCGAATCGATACCAAGCGCCACGTGCACCGTCTCTCCCGGCGCAAATGTAGATGGACCGGATGCGGGCTTTTCGGGTTTATGGCGCTGCTCGAATTCCGACCGCTCGGCCTCATCTTTAAAGAGGGGGGCGGACAGGCGCTCATCGCCTGCGACAGGACGGGCAGATTCGAGTTGATCGAGTGCGGCAAGTGCGTCGGCAACCTTGATCGGCGCGGCGGCAGCAAACATCTCGGCACACGAGAGTGCGGCGCCCAAGGCAACCATAATCTGCGGATTCTTGGGGACGATAACCTGATCGTCGGCAAGCTCGAGCTGCTCCTTAAAGACGCGAACGAGTGTGGGGTTGTAGGCAAGCGTGCCGCCTTCAAAAATGACCGGCGGGACGATATCGATGCCCTGGGCAAGGCCGCCGATCGTCTGGCGCGCCACCGCATGAAGCGCCGAGAGGGCGAGGTCCTCCGTGGGAATTCCCTGGTTTAGGAGCGGCTGAATGTCGGTCTTGGCATAGACGCCACACCGGCCCGAGACCTCGTGCACCGCGGTTCCGCGACGCGCCAGCTGCTCAAACTCGCCCGATTCGGTACCCACGCCCAAAAGCTTGGCCATCTCGTCGATAAAGGCGCCCGTGCCGCCCGCGCACGAACCGTTCATGCGCATGTCCGCGACCTGCGCGGTGCCATCGTCGCCGGTGCGGAAGAAAATCATTTTTGCATCCTGGCCACCGAGCTCGATGGCGCAGCGTACTTGGGGATAGAGCTTTTTGATGGCGAGCGAGTTGGCCACGACCTCCTGGACATAGGACGATCCAAGGGCACGCGCGATATCGCGGGCGCCGGACCCCGTAACGGCGACGCGTAGTTGTTCGCCCGCAAAGCGCTCGGCTACATCGGATAGGGCAGATTTTACGCTTGTGGCCTGTCGGGCGCCATGCCGCTTATAGCTCCAATAAAGCTCGGCGCCATTCTCGCTCATCACGTAGACTTTGGTCGTTGTCGAGCCGACATCGAGTCCTACCAATAAAGCCATCCAGTTAACCTTCCGATAACTCACATCGCAGGGAGGCACGGCCTTGCCTCGTATCCGACTGAAGCCGCACGCGGTACTGCAACACGTTGTTTAGGGGGTAACATTAGCACACCGAGCAATGCACTCAAATAAAGTGCATACTTTCCTGTCCCAAATCGATATTGAGCAGGCTAGGATGTATGGCGCCAACGAGGGTCGGTGAGGGTGCGCGCGACGCACAGGCCCACGGGCAGAAACGCCACGATGAGGATGGCACGCACGAACCAGCCGAGCATGTTGACGGTATCGAAGGTGCACATGTAGTACATGGCACGGTAGAGATACAAGCCCGGAACCATGATGACAATCGACGGCACCGTGAGCGCGATGCGCGGGTAGGTGAGCTTGACCTCGACCAGGCTTGCCAGCAGTCCTGACACCAAAGCGCCGACAAAGGCGGCCGCCTCGGGGGCCATGCCTGCGGTTAGGCCCAAGAACGGAAGCACCGTGGGCGCGTCGACCAACGTTAGGCGCAGAGTATTCGATACCGCACCGATAAGACCGGCCACCGCCGCCATCTTTTTGGGACTGTTGAACATAACCGAGAAACCAAATACGCCGACAAAGCTCATCACGATGCGCAGCAGTGTCAAAGCCAGCGGCGACAGGCCTAGCGGGGCAAAGTCATCTGGTGCCAGACCCACGCACTCGGCAACCATCCAACCCACGAGCGTCGCCATAACGGTAATCGCTACAGCATAGGAAAGGCGCTCGATACCGCTTCGCATGTCGAGCTTGGCAATATCGAGACCCGCCGTGATGAGCGGGAAACCGGGAATCACAAACAGCATGGCACCGATGTAGCCTTCTTGATGCGCCATGGCGCCGGGCACGACCTGGCCAAGGCCGAGCAACGCCAACAGGTACGAGATGCAGGCGAGCGCGACGCCGATCGTCAGCGCGCTAAACTGACCGAGGCCCTGCTTGAGGATATGGGAACGTGCAGAGTTGCCAATGCCCGCGCCGACGAACGCACAGGCCATCTCGATTGGGCCGCCACCAAGCAAAAACACGAAGGCGCCGCAGGCAAAGGCGGCCGCCAAACCCTGCTGCCACGATGCGTAATCGGGCTTTGAGCTCTCGACCGTCTTAAGCATCTCGTGATACTCGTGCACCGTGAATCGACGCCCGTACGTCTCGATTTCCTTTAGGAAGCTTTCCATCATCCAAATGCGATGGGTGTTGACGCCGGTGGTTGGGAGGCTAACGACCTCGTTAAAGCAATGACCGTCGTCGATACAGGTGCACTCGAAGGACAGGAGGCTCAGGTCGACATGGATGGTGACGCCGAGCACGGCGGCCACGCGATTCATGGTGTCGCGCACGCGCCAGGCGCCCGTGCCACTTGCGAGCATGAGCATACCAGTGCGGCAGATGATAGACGACTTGTCGGTAAGCGGCGCGTCGACGGCAAGCTGGTCGCCCGCGGTCACGATTTGACGCCAGTCGGTTTTCATATGGAGCGCGCCGGTGCGAACGCCATGGTGCTGCGGAACGCTCGAGAGCCACGAGTCGGGGCGCGATGTGTCCGGTATGGTGTTCTGCTCGTCTTTGGCCGGGGCTTCTTCCTCATTCGGGCCGTCGTCCACAAGATCAAAGGAATCGAGCGGTGCCGGATTGCGACGGTCTGCCAACTCCTCATCCTCTTCATCAAAGAAATTGAACTGATCGAGCATATCCTCTTCGATCGCTCGTTCGCTCGCATCATCCATGACTGGTGTTTCCTTCCTGCCGACTCATCATCATCGTAGACAGCAGCAGCTAAAGGAAACATAAAAGAGACGTTTGTCGTCCACACACAAGGAAGCTCAAGGCAGTGACCGCCGTTGAACCCAGATAAGTTGCGGTGAAATACGGACTGTTTGGCCTCCAAAGACGCAATTCAGTCCCTATTTCACCGCAACTCAGAGTAGTCGTTGGGGACGTTCTTAAACGACTAGTCAAACAAGAACGTCCCCAACGACTACTTTGGACCGTGGCAACGCCGATGTTTTGGCAACGACAGCGAAAACCCGTCAGAGCGAGCAAGGTGCCTTTGGGGCGAAATGACGCCATAGGTTGAGCATAAGTCAGCGAGCGGGTCGCATTTGAGACAAGGTGACGTGAAACGAAAGGGCGCTGACCTTCTGGTCGCGCCCTTGAAGTTGAACGTCAGA
>CAVCBD010000094.1:0-8312 GCA_963599935.1 Acutalibacteraceae bacterium
CGACCTACGGGACCACAACCCGTCGCTCTAGCCAACTGAGCTACACCCACCGTGTCCTGTGCGCTTCGCGCTCGACTATTATTGCAAGGAACGCCACGCGATGCAAGCCCCATTTTTCAAGAATTTTGAAAAGAGTTTTTCGAGCGCGTTTCGAGCAATTCCCACCGGTTTCATAGGAGTAAACTTGCCCCACTGCAAATGCTCGAAAGGACAAGCATGAAAGAACTCTCCAACCGTACGGCGACATTTACCGATTCGGTCATCCGCCGCATGACGCGCATCTCCAATAAGTACGGTGCCGTCAACCTCTCGCAGGGCTTCCCCGACTTCGATCCCCCGGTGCAGTTGCTCGAGAGCCTCGGCACTATCGCGACCGACCCCGAGCCGCTCTATCACCAGTACTCCATCACTTGGGGTTCCCAGGCCATGCGCGAGGCGCTCGCGACCAAGCAGGAGCACTTTATGGGCATGCCGATCAACCCCAACGAGAACATCGTAGTCACATGCGGCTCCACCGAGGCCATGATGGCCGCCATGATGACGGTTACGAACCCCGGAGACAAGGTCGTCATCTTCTCGCCGTTCTACGAGAACTACGGTGCCGACACGATTCTCTCGGGCGCTGAGCCCATCTATGTGCCGCTCAACCCGCCCACGTTCGACTTCGATCGAGAGGTCCTCGAGGCGGCCTTCCGCGACAACGACCCCAAGGCCATCGTCCTGTGCAACCCGTCCAACCCCTGCGGCAAGGTCTTTACGCGCGAGGAGCTCACTTTTATTGCCGACCTGTGCAAGAAGTACGACGCCTACTGCATCACCGACGAGGTCTACGAACACATCGTCTATGCGCCCCACGAGCATGTCTATATGGCCACGCTGCCTGGCATGTTCGAGCGCACCATTAGCTGCAGCTCGCTGTCCAAGACCTACTCCATCACCGGTTGGCGTCTGGGCTACACCATTGCCCCGGCCCAGATCACCGAGCGCATCAAAAAGGTCCACGACTTCCTCACGGTGGGCGCCGCCGCTCCCCTGCAGGAGGCCGTCGTCACCGCCCTCAACTTCGACGACAGCTATTACGATGAGGTCCTCGACCTCTACACCGCCAAGCGCGACCTGTTCTGCCAAGGGCTCGACAGTATCGGTCTTGAGCATAACGTGCCGCAGGGCGCTTACTACGTCATGATGGACATCTCTGAGTTTGGCTATGACAGAGACCTCGACTTCTGCGAGGATCTCGCCTCCAAGGTTGGCGTGGGCGCCGTGCCCGGCTCGAGCTTCTTCCGCGAGCCCGTTAACCATCTGATTCGCTTCCACTTTGCCAAGCGAGACGAAACGCTTAACGCGGCGCTGGAGAACCTCAAGTCGCTACGTGATAAAATCAAGCCGCGCGGGTAAGGGCGGCCCGGCAACTAAAGCAACCAAAGAAGCCCCGTATCGCCCACCGCGTTGCAGGGCTTCTTTTTATAGCGCTTTTTTAATTTATTTAGAGCACTATATTTTAGTCACGGAGCAACTCGCCCAAGAGAGAGGGACGCTATGGCAGAGCAACAGCTTATCGGAGCGCTCGAGGCCGGCGGCACCAAGATGGTGTGCGCCACGGGCTACGCAGACGGTACGGTCCTGGAGCGTGAGCAGATCGCGACCACGACCCCGCAGGAGACCGTTGAGGCCGTCAACGCATGGTTTGCCGACAAGGGCATCGCCGCCATGGGCATCGGCGCCTTTGGCCCCACCGCGGTCAACCCCGCCTCGCCCCAGTACGGCAAGATCTTAGAGACGCCCAAGACCGCATGGCGCTACTTCGACCTGCTGGGCACCATCCAAAACGAGCTCAATATCCCCTGTGGCTACGATACCGACGTCAACGTCGCCTGCTTGGGCGAGGTCACCTTTGGTTGCGCTCAGGGCCTCAGCGACGTTGTCTACCTGACCATCGGCACCGGTGTGGGCGCCGGCGTGCTCTCGGGCGGTCAGCTCGTCCACGGCATGATGCACCCCGAGGCCGGTCACATCCTGGTCACACGCGACCCGCGTGACACCATCGGCGAGCACAGTGCCTGCCCCTTCCATGACAACTGCCTCGAGGGCCTCATCGCCGGTCCCGGCGTCAAAAAGCGCTGGGATGGCAAGAGCGCCGGAGACATGGCCGATGACCCGGAGGCCATGGATCTGCTCGCGGGCTATCTGGCACAGGCGCTCATGACCTACACGCTGTGCTACGCGCCGCAAAAGATCATCATCGGCGGCGGCGTGGCCGACCACAGCCCCATCGTGCCGCTCGCACGCAAAAAGTGCGCCGAGATGCTCAACGGCTATATCGTCACGCCCGAGGTCAACGATATCGACACCTACATCGTCAACAATAGCCTTGAGGGCAAGCAGGGCATCATGGGCTGCCTGGCCCTGGGTGCCGCCGCGCTTCAGCAGTAGGCGCGCCAAAGGGGCGCCACCTCGTCCAGCGATCCCATCCTACGGGATAACGCCGTCACGCCCCGTATAAGCCCCCAAACAAAGAAAGGCCGCCTAGGACCAAGCAATGTGTCCTAGGCGGCCTTTTTGGCACATATGAGCGATCGTAGAAGATATCGAAGCACAACGCCCGTCATCGCCCCGCAGCAGTCGATCATCACGTCGGTGATCATACCGGCGCGACCGGGCACAAAGAGCTGAATCGTCTCGTCAATCGAGGGAATCAGCAGCAAGAACACCGCCGTGGGAAGCAGTACGTCAAAGGTGCGACGGCCATCGACATCGAAAGCGTGCGTCGCCAGAATGCCGAGCACCATGTACTCGGTAAAATGCGCGCACTTGCGAACGACGAAGTTGGTCACCCACTCATACGGAAGCCCCATGCCGTGCAGAAAGCCGCGAACGGCCTCCATAATCGACAGGCTCAATGAACCGGACCCCGTGCCGGGAACCATCGAATTGCCCCAGATGAGCAGCACCATCAGGCAGGTCGCGACCGCCCATTTTCGATCGAGTTTAAGCATGCGGGAGTTATGCCTCCGCACAGAGCGGCTCAAAGCTGGCGGTACCACCCTCGATAACGCTCAGATAGGCACGGCCCGTGCGCCTCACCGCTGCAGACTGCAGGCGGTCGATCTCCTCCTCGAGAATCTGATTGACACGCTCGTGGCGGCGATTCTCCATAACGCCGGCAGCGATGGCCTCGGCGCGCTCGATACCTTCGCGCGAGATGCGGGCGGTATCCTCGGGGAACACGGCGCTGTGTCGACCAACGTACGCGGGGGCAGCGGGCTGAGGAGCAGGCGTAAACACCGGAGCGGCAATGGGAGCAGGCTCGACGACCTCGTCCAAAATTGCGGCAGCGGCTGCCCACATGCCCTCGTGGCCCGAATAATCAGCCATGGGGACGTCTTCCTCGGAAGTCGCATCGACAGGCTCATCGGCAGCGACGGACTGGGACGCGGAGGCCGGGACATCGACCGGGACAGCGACTACATACGGCATGTCGTTCGAGATGACCGGCTCGTCAAGGTCATCGAGATCGATAGCCGCAGCAGAGGCGTCGCTGATGATCGGCATGTTGGCAAGGTTCGCGTTGTACGGCACCGCCTCCGCCGCCTGCTGCTGCGCAGGAGCGCCCCACAGCGAGCTTTCGGCAGCGCGGCGGGCGGCAATAGTCTCCTCGTCGACGGCCAGCGGCTCATCGGCGTAGGGGTCAACGGCGGTGGCGGCAGCCGAAGTCACGGGCACGGCAGTGTCATACGTAACGGATTGAGCCGTGGCGGCGTTGTTGGCGGCGTTAGCCACGAGCGCCACAAAGGCGGCCGTGCTGCCCGCAGGGGCGGCATGAGAGCCCGAGACGGCGCGCGCAGCGGCAGCGATGTCATCGCGGTTATAGGAGCCGGTCTGCCCGCCGTAGGTGAGTTCGTCGATAGCGACCTGGTAAACGTCGCGTGAGCGCGCAGGATCGCAGCTGACCGGCGAGTCATCGTCGAGCATGCTGTCGATCATGGACCAGGCATCGGCCTCGCTCATGGCGTCTGCGGCGCGAGCGATGGTGGGGACGCCATCGTCGGCACGACGGCGCTGGAAGGCACCGGTCAGGCCGGAGAAAACCGAAGAGGGCTGCGCGGCGTTTGCCTGAACGGCAGGAGCCGCAGTAGCAACGCCCTGAGGGGCAGCCCACTGCTGTTGGGCAGGCATCGAAGCGGTCTGGAACTCATCTTGATGCTGGTTGACGTTCGCAGCGCCACCCATGGCGTCGGGCTCGAACAGGCGCTCGGCATGCTGCGCGCGATATTCAGAAATACCGAGCGAGGCGGCATAGATACCCACGCCCGCAACCGCACCCACGGCAAAGGGAACAGCGCCCGCGACGACCGTCTCGTTCACCGACGAAAACGGCAGCGTGGCAGCATACATCACCACGGGAGCGGCAAGGCCGATTCCGCAGGAAAGTCCAGCAAGGACTGCTCGTTGTGTTGCATCAGAAGAAGCCATGAGCTCTCCCCATCTTCCAGCACCCAAATCGCATCATTCAGTTGGCTGCGCGAGAGAAGATGAAGCGGGGCTATGCCCCAAAGCAACGGTATATGGTTCGTTTCATCTGCGTTTTCCGTCGCGAAGCTTAACAGCTATTATGCGAAACCCCCTTGGGGATTGCAAGCGACGAAGCGGGATTGAAACGGGAAAATCGCTGCTTGCCGGTCGTGAGGTCAATAATCGTTGGCGAGCGGCTATACGAAAAGGGCCAGGATCTAAACCCCGGCCCTTCTGGCATGTCTATGGCTGTTGTCGCGTGCGGCGAGCGACTTAGAACGTCTGCTCGTAATCGCTATGCTTTTTTGCCGAACGCACCAGGAACTCCTGGTTGGTATTGGTGCCCTTGAGGCCCTTGATAAACGACGCGGCCGCGCGCTCGGTATTGTTCATGCCGGCGAGGATACGGCGCAGGCCAAAGACAAACGGGCGCATCTGCTCGTCGACCAGCAGGTCCTCGTTGCGCGTGCCCGAGGCAACGGGATCGATGGCCGGGAAGATACGGCGGTCGGCCAGGTCGCGGTCGAGCTTGAGCTCCATGTTGCCGGTACCCTTGAACTCCTCAAAGATGACCTCGTCCATCTTGGAGCCGGTATCGATAAGGGCGGAAGCCAAGATGGTAAGCGAGCCGCCGTTCTCGATGTTGCGGGCAGCGCCCAAGAAACGCTTGGGCGGATACAGGGCCGCCGAATCGACGCCGCCCGACAGGATACGGCCCGAGGCGGGAGCGGCCAGGTTGTAGGCGCGGGCAAGGCGCGTGATGGAGTCGAGCACCACCACGACATCGCCACCCAGTTCCACGATGCGTTTGGCACGCTCGATCACGAGCTCTGCCACGCGAGTATGGTTGTCGGCGGGCATATCGAAGGTCGAGGCCACGACCTCGCCCTTGATGGAGCGCTGCATGTCAGTGACCTCTTCGGGGCGCTCGTCGACGAGCAGGCAGATGAGGTGCACCTCGGGATTGTTGATCGAGATAGACTGGCAGATCTTCTTGAGGATCGTGGTCTTGCCGGCTTTTGGTGGCGACACGATCAGGCCACGCTGGCCCTTGCCGATCGGCGACACGATGTCGATGGCGCGACCGGTGATGGAATCCTTGCCGTGCTCCATACGCAGAGGCTCATTGGGATAGACCGGGGTAAGGTCGCCGAACTTGGGGCGATTGCGGATCTGCTCGGGATCCATGCCGTTAACGGTCGTGATCTTGGCGAGGCCGGCGCGCTTGTCGCCGCCGCGCGAGGGTCGCAGCGAGCCCTCGATCACATCACCCGTACGCAGGCGTGCAGAGCGGATGAGATATGCGGGGACAAAGGCGTCGTCGCTGGACTTCATATAGCCGTGGGCATGGATGATGCCGGAGCTGTCCGGGCGAATCTGCAGAATGCCCTTAATGTCGCGGAAACCCTCGGCCTTCGCAGCGGTGGTGTAGATTTCCTCGACGAGCTCGGCCTTCTTCTTGCCGGTCGTCTCGATCTCGAACTCTTTGGCCTTTTCGCGCAGCTCGGCGACCTTCATGGCCGCGAGTTCCTCGCGCGAAAGCGTAGGCTCGGTCGGGGCGGTGTTGCGCTCCTTGTTGCGTTGCTTGCGATCGCGCTGACGGTTACGGCGGTCGTTGTTGCGCTCGTCTTTGCGCTCGTTGCGCTCGTCGTTGCGCTTGTGCTGACGACGGTTGGGACGGGCGTACTCGTCGGTCTCGGCGGTCGCGGCGCCCTCGGCCGCCGGAGTTGCGGCGTCGGTGCCGGCCGGGACTTCGCTATCGGCCTTGGTGTCGGCATTGGCATTGGGCTCAGCATCGGCCTGCTGCTCGGCGGCCTTAGCCTTTGCAGGCTTCTTACGCGTACGCTTGGGCCTCTCGGCTGCCGGCTGACCGGCGTTCTCGGCATCGGGAGCGGAGTCGACGGTCGCCTCGGCGACCTCGTTGCCAGAATCCTCGGACGCGTCCTTTTTCGAACCCTTGGCCTTGGACGAGCGCTTAGCGGCCGTGCGACGGCTGCGACCGGGGCGAACATCGGCGGGCTCGCCCTCGACGGGCGCGCCGGCCTCGGTGGCAGCGGCTCCTTGGGCGGGAGCGTCGGCGACGGGCGCGAGCGCGGCGGTCATCGCAGCGTCCTGAGCTGCGGCTGCTGCAGCGGCGGCGGCAGCCCTCTCGGCCTCGACGAAGGCCTTGGGCTTGCGGCCGCGGCGATGCGGGCGAAGAGCGGGATCGACGACGGGAACCTCGTTGGCCTCGGCGGGTGTTGCAGACTCAGAAGGCTGCACACCCTCCCCTACCGCAGAACGAGCCGGAGCTTCACCGGACTCTTGAGCCGCCTGCTCAGCATCCAGCTGAGACTTGGCCGCACGACGACGCGTGCGCGGAGCCGGCTTCTCGGTCGGCTGCCCCGCGTCAGGGGCCTCGGTGGCCGCAGGCGCCTCAAAGACGACCGGCGCTGCAAGCTCGGTCAGTGCCGCGGCCTCGCGCTCGGCGGCACGGCGACGGGCGCGCACAACCTGAGCCTCGCTGATTTGTGCCAGCGCGCGGGCCTGCGCGACCTCATCGGAAATCGGCGCGGAAGGATCGGCGACGGTGCGCTTGGTCCGCGTCACGCGCGTGGCACGGCGCTTGGGCTTGGCAGCCTCCTCGCCGTCAGCGGCGGGCTTAGGCGCACGGCGTGTGCGCTTGGGCTTTACGGGCGCGGCATCCTCTTCGGCCGCAGGGGCAACTCCCTCGCCAGCAGCAGGCGCGACCTTCTCAGCCGATGCGGGCGCAGGCGTCGAAGCGGCCTTGGAGGCCTCAGGAACCGAGGCCTGCACCGGCGCAGGCATCACGACCTGGTCCGACGCAACCGGTGCAGCGGGAGCGGTTTGCGCCGTCGTTATTTCGTTTTCTTGCTGTTGATCAGACACAGTGTTTGCTCAACTTTCTTTTCAAGCCCTGTGATCACATGCTCCCTGCATATACCTTCAGGGCGGCTAAACAGTCTAGCTCCGTACAAAAACGACGGACATCATTGATCTGTATCGAGATGATTGCGTCATATACGCAGCGTTAGTGTAACACAACCGCAACCACCTGCAACTTAGTCATTGGGGACGTTCATAAACGACTAGTCATCAGTCATCAGGGACACTCCTCCTCAAAAGTGTCTTAATCAAAAGCGCCTTGAAATGTCGCGCCAGAGGAGCGAAGCCGTGGCATCCGGAATGGCTGCGCCGCGAATCGCGCCCATCTACTACATTTGCCCCCGGGCGTCTGACCATACCCTTGTTTTTTCAAAAACAACGAGTCTGCTACCTGCGGTTTTAATATCGTACTTTTCGGCATGGTTCGGGATATGCGTCCAAACGTAGGAGATGAGCCCGATTCGTGGCGGACGGGTCTGCGCCACCCCTCCACGAGACAAAAATGATTCGTTTCCCCCGTCCCCAAGGGGTAGTTTTCAAAACTATGCCGGATTACGGGGCCAGAATGATGAGAGCCAACCATACCCTGCATTTTCAAGAAACAATAAACCGTCTACCTGCGATTTTAATTTCGCTATCGGCGCCATGGTCGCCAACTGACGATTCAGCCCCGTAAACCGGTATAGTTGCGATTTGGTAGCATTTTCCAGCAAACCGAATAGTCCCGTCAAACACAAAAAGCCCGACCTCCGTAGGAGATCGGGCTTTCAAGGCTTAGTTCAACCAAGTCTGTACGGTCAAACGACCCGCAGATTACATCTGCTCGGGTGCGGAAACGCCAACGAGGGTAAGCACCAGGGCGAGCGTCACGCGGACGGCGTCGCAAGCGGCCAGACGGGCGCGCGAAAGCTCGG
>CAVCBD010000095.1:0-8230 GCA_963599935.1 Acutalibacteraceae bacterium
GGTAGCCCGTACCAGATTCGAACTGGTGATCTCCGCCTTGAGAGGGCGGCGTCCTGAACCGCTAGACGAACGGGCCGTGTGCTCAAGCTAGACAGGCGAATGGCTGGGATGGAGGGAGTCGAACCCCCATTGACGGAACCAGAATCCGCTGTCCTGCCATTAGACGACATCCCAATGACTGCATCGCTGCGCTCGGCTGTGCCTTTGCGCAAGAAAGAAATATACGGGAAGTCCCGCCGTGGCGCAAGCCCCAATTTTGACTTTTTTAAAATTCGGTCAAATTCGGCCGGCTCGTGAAGGACCTGTGAAGTGATACCGGCATGCAGGACGCCGGCGTCCGCATATCATTCCGCAAGCGCCGCTGGTAGATTACAGCAATGCGGCGCTCACGGCAGATGGAACAATCGAACCATCATTATTACGCGGATATCGAGGCGCCATGAATGAAGAGCTTGATTACCTGTGGGAGACCCTCGGCCTCGAGATCGCCGTTGGCCCTTGGCCCGACCGCGGCAAAATCCATCCCACATTGCGCCCCGCCATCACGGTCATGCAGGCGACATACCGCCGCGCCTCGTTTTTGATCATGCGGACGTCTTGGCACGCAGGACTCCCCGACCTCAAGCGAATCCAAGCAAGCCTCGTCGAGCTCTCCGGCATGCCGACCGTCATATCCGAGGCGCATCTGGAGCAGCGCCAACGCGACCGCCTGCAAGCGCAACGGATCCCGTTCATCTGCCCCGGCATTCAAGCATATCTGCCCTTTATGGACGAAGAATGCTGGAGCGGCACGCCCAACAAGCACGTAAAGGTCCACAAACCACACGAATGGGCACAGCTGGAGGACTGACCCGAGTGGGCCTGCCAGTCAGCGGAAACTGCATCCCGGAATCCAGGCTCAAAACGGGACACACTTTCCCCTAGGAGCCCTTTGGGAAAACGCATCCCACTCTGGGCGCTCAAAACGGGACATAGTTTCCGCAAACGGCCCCTTTGGGAAAACGTATCCCACTTTAGACGCTTATTCCGGGACACAGTTTCCCGCTGAGCCTCAACCGGAAAGTGCGTCCCGGAATTCGAGCTCAAAACGGGACGCACTTTCCGCAGCCGTTACAGCAATGCCCCACTCCAAGCTGCCTCTTTAAAGCCGGGGATCGCAAAGTCGTCGCCCACCAGCAGCGGGCGCTTAACCAGCATGCCATCAGTCGCCAACAGCTCGCAGCACTCCTGGTCCGTCATACCCGCATCCAGGCGCGCCTTCAGGCCCAGCTCTCGATATTTCATGCCCGACGAGTTAAAGAAGCGTCGCACCGGCAGCCCCGAACGAGCAATCCAAGTCGCAAGTTCATCGGCCGCGGGATTGTCCGTAACGATATCGCGGTCGATATACTCAACCCCATGTTCGTCCAGCCATGCCTTGGCCTTTTTACAGGTCGAGCACTTGGGATATTCAACAAACAGTACGGTCATGGGAATCCTCCGCATATAGATCGGCCAACGCAGGTACACACCATACGAGGCGCCTTCGCATGATGGGGCAATTGTAGCCCACGGGTCACACGCTAAACGAACCGTACCCCGAATCCGCGTTTGATGAACGGCAGCAGCTCCATTGCCTCAGGCGTGATATGGCCCGCAACGTTCATGCGCTCGTCACCGGGAAGATCGACCCGCGCAATCTCAAGCTCGCCTTCGTAGCGCCCATAGCCGCTATTGCTCACAGCGATCGACCCCGTCTTTCGCGGCAGGCCGGCACCGGTATCCGTCGGCACGGAATCTGGCTTAAGCGTCGTGCGTGACTCCTGAGACCTAAAGATGAGGGTGCTCGAGTCGGGCCGGTCGTGATGAATCTGCCCGCGCACATAGGCATAACCAGGCTCAAGCTCACATTGCAGGTCTACGTATCCGGTGGAAACTTGAGCAAACTGTGCCCAACCCGCATCCGAAAGATCGGGGTCGCCGACCAAAACAATGTCGCAATCGGCGCCATGCGCGAGCTCAAGCATGTTGAGGGCAACCTTTGACGCGCGACCGCGCTGTGCCTCAACCGTCGGCAGTCCCTCGAATACCGGCCCGCGAACGTTGGCATCGCCCGGCACAAAAGCCATGATTTCGAATCCAAGCGCCGCAAGACGAAAATTCACCCGAGCAATGTCCTCCAGAGCTAAACCGGTATAAGGCTTGGGGTAAAAATTGTGGCAGGCGGCAAAACGAGTCACATCGGCACCGGCCTCACGCCACGATGCGATTTCATCAGAACTCACCGTCGATGCATTGACCACAATGCGAAATACACCGGACAGCTCCGCGACCCGCCGGGCGCTAAAGCCATAGTCCAAACGAAGGTATTCCAACCCCAGATCGCGCAGGTCCTCGATGCGCTCAAGCCCGAGCAAATCGCACGTGCGCGGCCCCACATCGGCAATGAGCGCAATGCCGCGGGCGGAAAGCAGCGACAGCACATGACGGACCTTATCGGTATACGCCGCTCCCCCATCCTCGGGAATATGCAGCGAGGTGAACGCATAGCGCGCACCCGCCGCGGCACCGTGTTCAATCGTCCGCTCAATATCCTGCAGAGGGTTGGAAAGATAAATCGAAATACCCGTTTTCACGCTTCAACACTCCTTTAAAAAAGGCCGGCGGAGCAGTTAGCCCCGCCGGCACAACCATAGCATCAAGAAATCTGCCGCGCGCCGCGAGCCCTGAGCAACACGGCTCGCGATATCAAACTACTCGCCAAAGAACTCGTTGATCTTCTGCTCGTCGACGCCAAAGAACCACGTCAGGACAAAGCCGGCGGCATAGGCAAGCAGCATAGCGGCAACGTAGCCGAGCTGCTGACCAGGAACGACGATCAGCAGGCCAAACAGACCGGAAACGCCCTGAGAAACCGTGCCGATGTGAAGCAGCGCCGCGAGCGCGCCGCCAAATCCGGCACCCAGGCAGGCCGTTACAAACGGACGAACGAGCGGCAGCGTAACGGCATACATCAGAGGCTCGCCCACACCGAGGATTCCAACGGGAATGGACTCTGCGACGTACTTCTTGAGCTTGGCGTTCTTGGTCTTAAAGTACAGCGCCAAACCGGCACCGACCTGGCCGCCGCCAGCCATCATAAGGATGGGGAGCAGGTAATTGATGCCCTTGGTAGCGCCGTCGGGATCGTTGAGCATAGCGTGGATCGGCGTGAGCGCCTGATGCAGGCCGACGGAAACCAGCGGCAAGAAGCCTGCCGACAGGATATAGCCGCCCAGGACGCCCAGCTTCTCGAAGATAAAGGTCAAAACGCTAAAGATGGCAGTCGTCAGCCATGCGCCAACCGGCTGGATGACGAGCATCAGAGCAAAGGCGCCGATGATGAGCACCAGCAGCGGGGACAAGAATGTATCGAGTGCGTTGGGCATAACCTTGCGAATCTGACGCTCCATCCAGGCAAAAAATGCGCCAGCGATAAGAGCCGCGATCATGCCGCCCGCTGCGGGGTTGTACTGCGCATTGGTGAGCGGCAGCAGAATGGCAGTGGCAGGATCGGCCGCGCCAGGCGCAAGCAGGGGCATGGCACTGTTAGCGATACACATCATGCCGGCGATGCCGCCCAGCGCAGCGGAGCCGCCAAACTCACGTGCCGCGTTATAGCCCACCAAGATGGGCAGATAGGCAAACAGGGCCCAGCCCATGGAACGAATGCCCTGGTACCACCACTCGCCTGCAAGCGCGCCTGCCGTCGAGACGTTAATGACGTTGCAGATGCCGTTGATGAGGCCAGCCGCAATGATGCCGGGAAGCAGGGCAACGAAGACATTGGAAATCTTCTTGAGGAAGGCCTGAACCGGCTTGGACTCGTACTTTGCCTTCTGCGCGGCCTTGTTTGTGGCCGCAGCGTCAACCACGCTCTCGTCGGCAACGCCTTTCGCAATGCCGGTGAGCTTGGAGAACTCCTCGAGCACCTTATTCACCTTGCCCGGACCCAGCACGATCTGCATCGTGTCGTCCTCGACCAGGCCCATCACGCCGTCGAGTGCCTTAATGCCCTCCGCGTCGACGCTGCCCGTGTCTTTGACGGTCACGCGCAGGCGCGTCATGCACGCCGCGTTTGCCAGCACGTTGTCTTTACCGCCTAAAAGGTCCAGCAGCTTTTGAGCCAGCTCTTTGTTCGTCATAACTCCTCCTTGTATTGGGTATCTCGTCTGGATGTCATATCAGCTCACGCCGCGCACCTATTGGGCATCGGCATCGCTCTTCTCATGGCCACTCACCGCAGCACGGACATGGCCTCGCGCTCGCTCAAGAGCTACCGCAGCCTGCTCGGCATCGCAGTCCAGCAGTACCGAGACAATAGCGGTTTTTACGTGGCCGCCGGCATCTGCAAGCGCCTGAATAGCGCACTCGCGCGTGCAGCCGGTCGCCTCCATCACGATGTTCTGGCCGCGCACCACCAACTTCTCGTTCGTCTGCTGCACATCGACCATCAGGTTTTGGTATACCTTGCCGATCTTGACCATGGCACCGGTCGAAATCATGTTGAGAATGAGCTTTTGAACCGTTCCCGCCTTGAGCCTCGTTGAGCCGGTCAGTACCTCGGGACCGGGCACGGGTTCAATGGCAAGATCTGCGCTCTTCCCGATCTTCGACCCTTGGTTGCAGGCAATTGCAATGGTCTTGCACCCAGTTGCCTTGGCGTACACAAGGCCGCCCACCACATAGGGAGTACGACCGCTTGCCGCCAGGCCAACGACAAGATCCTTGTCCGAGAGTCCACGCCCCCGCAGGTCGCTCGCGCCAAGCTCCTCGCTGTCTTCGGCACCTTCGACAGCCTTGATAAACGCCGTCTCGCCTCCGGCAATGAGCCCGACAATCAGATCGGGTGACACGCCAAACGTGGGCGGACACTCCGAAGCGTCGAGTACGCCCAGACGACCGCTGGTGCCTGCGCCCATGTAAAAGACGCGCCCGCCGCGCTCGAGTGCCTCAGCAGCCCAGTCGATTGCTGTGGCAACCTGGGGCAACACCTTTGTGACCGACTGGACGGCACGAAGATCCTCATCGTTCATCGTCGTGACGATCTGCAGCGATGTCATCGTATCGAGGTTCATTGACCTTTGATTACGCTGTTCGGTCGTGAACTTCGTTAAATCGAGCAATTCATTCACCTCATCTTTCCTGTTTCTCGATGTAGTTTTGCTTAATGACATGCGTCGCCCGTTCGTAATCGCTTGCAACGTAAGCGGCGTACAGAGCGTCGACGACCATGAGCTGGGCCATACGCGAGGCCATGGCACCGCTGCGGACCAGCGGCTCGCTTGCGGCGACGCCGAGCACAGCATCTGCCATGGTTGCGAGCTTGGACGAACCGTCCACTTTGGTTACGGCCACAACAGGACAGCTATGGCGTTGAGCCTCGGCAGTGCAGTCCAGCACCTCTTGCGTCAAGCCCGAATAGCTAAAGGCGATTGCAATATCGCCCTCATGCATGTTCTTGGCGCACAAGAGTTGGTCGTGCCAGTCATCGTACAGATGACACTCTTTGTCGACACGCATGAGCTTTTGCGCCAGATCGTGCGCAACCAAACGAGAGGCACCGATGCCGAACAGATTGACCGCGCGCGCCCGCTTAAGATAGACCGCGCATCGCTCCAAGACGGTGTAATCGAGCGTTCGCGCTGTCGCTTCGATCGTTCGTACGTTGCTTTTCATCACCTTCCCCACGATACGCTCGACACTGTCATCCATGGAGATGTCCTCGAGGGCAACGTCTTTCTTGTCACCCAAGAGCGCCAGCTCGGCAATCAGTTCGCGCTGGAACTCCTTGTAGCCCGCAAAACCCAAGCGCTTGCAAAAGCGCAAAATGCTCGAGGGCGAGGAGAACGTGGCATCGGCAAGACCGCGGACGGACAGCCCGACCACCTCGTGCGGATGAGCGCTTACATATGCGATGACATTGCGTTCCGCCGGGCTCGCGCTGAGCTCACGCTCGCGAAGCCGCAAAAGCAATCCGTTTGCCATCTCAAACACCTCCGTTGAGAAGAATTAAAGACCAACGAACGATTCGTACCGGATACAAACAGCTTTTACGGTACATTGTGCCGCATCGTGGCGCACAAAGGGCGAGCGTTCTACCGCTCGCCCCTCAAATCCGACCGCTCGGAAATACGCGCGACACAAAATAATTCAACAAGGTCGCATTATCAGAAACGGGTTTGTTACCGGCTAGCGCCTCGCATGGGCGCCGATCGGCCGAGTCGCATAGCGCACCAACGCCGCTGCCAGCAATACCAACAGCATGGCGGTGACATAGCCCGCAGCATCGAATCCTAAATCGATAACGTCGAAATGCCTGCCGGGAACAAAGATCTTATGTACCTGATCGCCAACGGAGCAGACGGCGCAAAAGAGCAACACGGGCACGCAACGGGAGCACACGCTCCACGGACGCCCGGAAAAGCAAACCACGACCACCGAGGCGAACAATCCGACGAAGAAAAACTCTACGGTATGGGCAACGCGACGGACGTTCGTGCCCACCCACATGCGAATGGAAGCAAGTCGGCCAGACCGTACATTCGAGGCAGCCGAATCGGTGCCCCCGGTCATTCCGCTCTCCGTCTGAGCTTCACCCGTGGCATCGGCAGCCTGTACGCCCGTAGCTTGACCCTCCACCACGCGCGCGGTGGACTCGCTCAGCAACGACGTCTCCACCGCATTTTGCTCCGTCAGCACCCAGATGCCCGCCAGCGTTGCGGCGAACAGAACGATCGCGGTCCATCCGATTATTTGTTTTACGCGCGCCAAGGGCCTACCTCCTTTTTTGAATATCAGCGAGTGTAGCCCCAAATGACATCGCCACCGTATCAAAATTTGAATCGCAACAGGAAGCGACAAAGCGACGCAAACCCCTACCCCGCCTCGCGCATCCAGCGATCGAACGTCCCCACGCACACGCCCAGGCACTTTGCTGCCTGGCTGCGGGTAATATCGCCTGCCTCATAGCTATCGCGTACCAGCTCAAACTGAGGAGGGCACGGCTTGCGAGGTCGACCGAAACGGACCCCTCGCGCCCGCGCCGCTGCAATCCCCTCCGCCTGGCGCCGATGAATATTCTCGCGCTCCACCTGCGCCACGTAGCTCAGCAGTTGTAGCACAATATCGGCAATCAGGGTATTGGTCACATCCGGCGCGCCGCTGGCCCTGGCGCGCGTGTCAAGCAATGGCATGTCCAACACCACAATGGCAACCCCGAGCTCCTTGGTAATGCGTCGCCATTCCTCAAGAATCTCGGAGTAATTACGGCCAAGTCGGTCGATAGAAAGCACCACCAGCACGTCCCCGTCTCCCAGGATGTGCAGCAGCTCGCGATACCGCGGGCGATCGAAGTCCTTGCCGCTCGCATGGTCAGCATAAATATTCGCCGAGCCCACGCCATAGGCGCCCAGCGCATCCAGCTGCCGATTCAGATTCTGATCGCGCGAACTCACCCGCGCATAACCGTACACCGTCGCCATCTCATCCCCGCTTTCTTGTAAACCTGCCAAAAAGGGACAGGTTTATTTTGGTAGGATTTACCTCTCCAATAGCAGGTAAGCGGGCGGCCGAGCAGACGGCAAGGTAGCTATGATCCAAATGCGGAGGGCGGCCCCGAAAGACCGCCCTCCGCTCTCCCGCCATGAGTCGAGATTTGGCTAATGGATAAGCTTAAAGTCCAAGTGCCCACGCGTGGTATTGACGCGCGAGACCTCGATAATCACGCGCTGGCCCAGTTCATAGCGAGTCCCCGTGTCGGCGCCCGTCAGCGTAAGCGCATCCTCGTCGAACTCGAACCACTCGTTGCCCAGACTCTTGATCGAAACCAAGCCTTCGACCTGCGTCAGGTCCAAGCGCACAAAGAGGCCCATGCTGCTGACCCATGAGACCGTTCCGGCATAGCGCTCGCCCAGGCGATCCTCATAGTACTGGGCAATCTTGATCTTTTGCGTCGCATGGCTGGCGGCATCGGCCGCACGCTCCGCATCGCTGCACGCACGGCAAATCTGCGGCAGAATGCGCGGCAGCGACTCGCGCCCCTTGCCGATCAGCCGCGGCGTACGGACCAAGGCGTCCTTGCCGCCGAGCTGCTCATAGGCCAACTGCAGTTTGAGCACGCGGTGCACCACCAGATCGGGGTAGCGACGGATGGGACTCGTAAAGTGACAGTAGCACGGCGCGGCGAGCGCAAAGTGGCCCTCGTTGCGCG
>CAVCBD010000096.1:0-8218 GCA_963599935.1 Acutalibacteraceae bacterium
CAGCGTTCTTGGACTTCTTGGGCACGGAACGACGGCCCTGGCGAACCAGCTGGTTAATAGTAGGCAAAGCGTACTCCTTCTCGAATGATTCCAGCTTTCTGTAAAGTGCAACGGCTTGAATCGAGGGGTCAGCATCCCCCTACGAAACACGCAGTTCGATAGGATACGTGGCGTTAGCTGTGCCGTCAACAGACCACGCCGCCGGGCGTATCCCAAAAATGGCACATTTCCGCAAAGCCTACACAAAAGGAATCCCCTCCTGTGCGCGGTGGCGGATTTCCGGGCCGGGCGGCACAGGGGTTAAGTTTGCTGCTCTACAGTCCTGGCTCGCACGGAGGCCACATTAAGTGGCCTCCGGCTCGTGCGGAACTCGCGACAAACTTAACCCCTGTGCCGCCCGGCCCGGGAATCCGACGTGCTCGTTGGGGCAACGTTCCCTTCCAAATAGGGACAGGTTTATTATGGTCGGTTTTATCTGGGGAAACGTCGCACTCCAGCGTTGATCTGCTCTCATCTGTCGCATGGAAATCGGCGGCGTCTTCGGAAGTATATCGCTCGGTCTAACCGTCCATTTAATGCAAAATGGGCCGCCTCCCCTAGTAGGAAGCGGCCCCAAATCTTACGAATAGACGATGGTAAAGGGTTCCGACGTTTCGGCGCCCCCTGTTGAAGTGCAGCGTGTGCCCTCAAGCGTTACTGAGACCACTTGGTCGACATCAATCAACTTCGTTGGCACCCAGATGTTCTCTCCGCTATTGCGCGCATAAGAAAAATATAAGTTGAACACCCCTGCGTCGTCATCTTCGATAATCTGCTCCGATCCATCCTTGTAGCTGACGGTCAGCTTATTATCAACTGCTTCATAGCCCAAATCATCGATGTGCGTCTGGATGGAAAACGGGCTAATCTCAAGAGGCGAGTCACCGGAGCGGAGTTCCTTTGTATCGACGTACGCTCCAACGCTAAACTCGGGCGTCGATGCCTCGAACGGCTTCGCATCCTCGCCTTCGCCCTCGGTCCACGAGATATTCCAGGTGACCGCATGTTGAAAACCTCGCTCGCGATCCATAGAAGCAAAGTACATCGTGCCATTAATGACAGTATCGCTTGATGTGTCCTTATCAATGGTGCAGCGTGTGTCAGCCCATTCCTCGCCGAAGTTCATATCGGGCGTACTGACGCCCCCTTCTTCTTCACCATAGAGAACAAGTTCGCCAGTCTCTGCTGCCGGCTTGTAGTAGTTAACACCATTTGGATTGGACAACGTAAACGTCACGGCACCGCAACCGTTTTTATCGATAGCCATATCATGAATGTCGAGTGTATAACCGTTGCCCTCGACGGACAGATTAACCTTCTGGACTGCACCCTCCAGGCTTTGGGGCGCGATGCCATCACCAAACTCTCTGGTGTAGGTATATTTAGTCCCCGACGAGCCACCTTGAGTCCAGGTAATGGACTCTCCGTTGCCATGGTTTCCCCAGGCAGAGGCAAAATAACTGGAATTGACGACGGCGTAGGCGACCCCTCCGGTCGCCAGCACTCCGGCAAGGCATCCGATCACGGCAACATACAGAGGCTTCGCGTGACCCTTTCGGCGAAGCGGCTCACCAGCAGCGGCATAAAGAACACGGTCAGCAAGATCGCTATCGGCTTGGACGGACTCGAAGGCCTGCTTGATTTGGTTGGATTTCACGGTCGCCCTCCTCTAGGATGAACTTGAGCTTCGTTCGACCGCGAGCTAAACGCGTTCGAACGGTCGAGGCTGGTATGTGCAATAACTCGGCAATCTCTGAGGTCGAAAAACCCAGATAGTAATAGAGCACGATGGGAACACGGAATCGTTCCGGAAGTCGCATAACGTCTGACAGGACCGCCTTGGTCTCGTCCTGCGCCGCCGAGAGCGAATTGGCCAGGCCCTCAATATCCTCCACACGCCTCCATGGCTTTCTAAAGAGCGATTTACATTCATTGATCGTGACCCGGATAAGCCATCGACGAAGATGTTCCCAACTTTCAAAGTGCCCATCGCTTTTAAGCAACTTAAGAAAAACATCTTGGGCAACATCATCGGCATCGGCACGATCGCGCAGATACGTCAATGCGATTCGAAACACAACATCTCGGTGATCTTCGACCGCCTGTCTAAATGTTTGTTCTTCCATAATCACCTCCCGGTGACGGTAATGATCCTTGATGAGGTCCTCACCATAGATACGCTCTGGCCGGACAAAATGTTTCAAATTCAAGCAGTAAAAACCTACCAAAATAAACCTGTCCCTTATTGGCAGGTCCCCAAGGGATCAACGGAGCGCAACAGGTTGAGCATACGCAAGCGAGCGGCCCCCAGAGCGTACAAGGTGGCATGAAAAAGGCAGGGCATTGACCTTTTGGTCATGCCCTGCCTTTTGAATGACAGATTGTAGCTCTGGGGGCCGCGCAGCGACGGAGGTCGCCGCCGTTCGTTAGAACGGCGGAACTAGTTATTCCTCGTCGTTGTCCTTGGCCTCTTCGGCGTCGTCGGTGTCCACGAGCTGGTTGAGCAGCTCGTCGAGGGAAGCCATGTCCTCGTTGATGGCACCGTTGGCGGGAGCCTTCTTGTCGTCGATCGGGGCGCCCAGGAGCTCCTCGTCCTCGTCGGCGTGATGCGTCGGCGCAGCGGAGGTGCCCAGCAGGATGTCGTCCGGACCGTCGGGGCTAAAGACCATCTGCAGCAGCTGCGAGAGGTCTTCCTCGTCGGCAACGTCGTCGTTGTTCTCGAGGATGTAGAGCAGGTCGTGGGCCTCCAGGCCGTCACGGAGCTCCTCGATCGCCTTGGCACCGATGCCGTCGATGCGCAGCAGATCCTCCTCGGACTTGCCGACCAGGTCGCCGACCGTCTCGATGCCGACCTCGCTGAACTTGTTGGTCCAGCGCTGCGACACGCCCAGGTCGTCGAACAGGTACAGGCGAGCCTTCTCGGCGGAGATGGTGTGGCCGTTGCGGGTGAACGAACCGTCAGCACCACCAAACTCGTCGTAGCCGGCCCAGTCGAGCTGCTGCGGGAGCTGCTCGTCCAGGTCCTTGAGCTCCACAGGAGCCCACTCGGGCAGCGACTTGGCGTTGGGCGAAGCCGGGCCGTCGATGTCCACGTAGCCGTCGGCCGTGCGATACGTCAGCTTGGCGTTGGCGTACGGCTTGAGGCCGGTACCAGCCGGGATCTTCTTACCGACGATGACGTTGGACTTAAGGTCGAGCAGATGGTCGACCTTGCCCTCGATGGCAGCCTCGGTAAGGACGCCGGCGGTACGGATGAACGAAGCGCTCGACAGCCAGGAGTCGATGTTGGACGCGACCTTGAGCGTACCCAGGATGACGGGCTCGGCCACGGGAGCCTGACCGCCCAGACGGGCAACGCGCTCGACCTCGTCGGCGAACTCGTAGCGGTCGACGTACTGACCAAGCAGGTACTTGGAGTCGCCGGGGTTGGTGATCTGAACGCGACGCAGCATCTGACGTGCGAGCACCTCGATGTGCTTGTCGTTCAGGTCGACGCCCTGGCTGGTGTAGACGTCCTTGACGCTCTCGACGAAGGTGTGCATCGTCGACTCGATGTCGGTCAGCTTGCGCAGGTTGCGGAAGTTGACGAAGCCCTTGGTGATCTGGTCGCCGGCGCGAACCTCGCAGCCGTCCTCGATCTCGGGCATAAAGCGCACCGAAGCGGGGACGCGACGCTCGTCGAGGACACGGGTGTGATCCTCGGAGTCGGTGAGCGTCAGCACGTACTCGGACTTCTCGGGCTTAATCGAGAGGTGACCGGAGTACGGAGCCAGCTCGGCCTCGCGACCCAGAATCTTCTCGTTGACATTGCCGACGATATCGAACATACGGCTGACCGTAGGCAGACCCTGCGTAATATCGTCGACGCCAGCGACGCCGCCGGAGTGAATGGTACGCATCGTAAGCTGCGTACCGGGCTCGCCGATGGACTGGGCGGCAATAATGCCGACCGCGGTACCGATGGCGACCGGACGACGGGTGGAAAGATCCCAGCCGTAGCACTTCTGGCACACGCCGTACTTGGAGCGGCAGGTGAGCAGCGCGCGAAGCTTGACCTTCTTAAGGCCCGCATCGACCATCTTCTGGATGTCGGCGACCTTCTCGATGTAACCGTCCTGCTCAAAGAACACGGTGCCATCGGGAGCCACGACGTCCTCAATGAAGCAACGGCCGACGAGGTCGGTGTTGAGGTCGGTGGTGCCGGGGATGATGAGGTTATAGGTGACGCCCTCGTGCGTACCGCAGTCCTCCTCGCGGACGATGACGTCCTGGGCCACGTCGACCAGACGACGGGTCAGGTAACCAGAGTCCGAGGTGTGGGATGCGGTATCGACCAGGCCCTTACGGGCGCCGTAGGTCGAAATGAAGTACTCGAGCGGCAGCAGGCCCTCGCGGAAGTTCGCCTTAATGGGAAGGTCGATCGTCTCGCCGGACATGTCTGCCATCAGGCCACGCATGCCGCCGAGCTGACGCAGCTGGGTCTTAGAACCACGGGCGCCGGAGTCGGCCATCATGTACAGCGGGTTCTCCTCGTCGAACATGTCGAGCATGAGCGCTGCAACCTTATCGGTACAAGCAGTCCACTCGTTAACGACTTCGATGTGGCGCTCCGTCTCGTTGATGAAGCCCTCCTCGAAGTACTCGTTGATCTGGTCGACGTTGGCCTGGGCGCGGTCGAGCAGCTCCTGCTTCTCGGCAGGGATGAGAGCGTCCCACACCGAGATGGTGAGGCCGGCGCGGGTAGCGTAGTGGAAGCCGGAGTACTTGATGGCGTCGAGGATCGGGCCGACCTTGGCCTCGGGGTAACGATCGCAGCAGTCCGCAACCAGCTTGGCAACGTCGCCCTTGACCATCTTGTAGTTCATGAACTCGTAGTCTTCGGGCAGGCACTGGCGGTTGAAGATGATGCGGCCGATAGAGGTCTCGAAGCGCGCGGTCTTGTTGCCGGTGACGTCGTAGTCGACAAACTCGTTCTTGCCGTTCTTGACGCGGAAGATACGGGTGCCGTCCTCGTTGATGACGTTGGCGTCGGCAGCGGACACGCGGACCTGGATCTTGGCCTGCATGTCGACCTCGGAACGGCAGTCATAGGCGTGCAGCGCGTCGTCGAAGCTGGCGAACACGTGGTTCTCGCCCGGCAGACCGTCGCGGACCTGGGTGAGGTAGTACACACCGATGATCATGTCCTGCGAGGGGATGTTGACCGGCTTGCCGGATGCCGGCGAGCGCAGGTTGTTCGCAGAGAGCATGAGCACGCGGGCCTCGGCCTGAGCCTGGCTGGACAGCGGCACGTGAACAGACATCTGGTCGCCGTCGAAGTCGGCGTTGAAGGGCGAGCAGACCAGCGGGTGCAGGTGGATAGCCTTGCCCTCGACCAGCACCGGCTCAAAGGCCTGGATGGACAGACGGTGCAGGGTCGGTGCACGGTTGAGCAGCACGACGCGGCCGTCGATGACCTCTTCGAGGATGTCCCACACAAAGGTGGCACCGCGGTCGATAGCGCGCTTGGCGCCCTTGATGTTCTCGACCTTGCCAAGCTCGACCAGGCGCTTCATGACGAAGGGCTTGAAGAGCTCCAGCGCCATGGTCTTGGGCAGACCGCACTGGTGCAGCAGCAGCTTGGGGTCGGTAACGATAACCGAACGGCCGGAGTAGTCGACACGCTTACCCAGCAGGTTCTGACGGAAACGACCCTGCTTGCCCTTGAGGGCCTCGGCGAGCGACTTGAGCGGGCGACCGCCACGGCCAGAGACCGGGCGACCACGACGGCCGTTGTCGAACAGGGCGTCCACGGACTCCTGGAGCATGCGCTTCTCGTTGTTCACGATGATCGCAGGGGCGTCCAGGTCGAGCAGGCGCTTGAGTCGGTTGTTACGGTTGATCACGCGACGGTACAGGTCGTTGAGGTCGGACGCGGCGAAGCGGCCACCGTCGAGCTGGACCATCGGGCGCAGATCGGGCGGAATGACCGGGATGACGTCCAGGATCATGTTCGCGGGGCTGTTGCCGCCCTTCAGGAAGGCGTCAACGACCTCGAGGCGCTTGACGGCCTTCTCGCGCTTCTGCTTCTGGGAGTCCTCGTCGGCGATGATGGCCTTGAGCTTCTCGGCCTCGGAGGGGAGGTCGATGGCAGCGAGCAGGTCGCGGACGGCCTCGGCACCCATGCCACCCTTGAAGTACATGGAGTAGTAGCGGGTCATCTCGCGGAACAGCGGCTCATCGGAGATGAGGTCGCGCTCGGTGAGCTTCATGAAGGCGTTGAAGGCGTCCGTGCGGAGCTGCTTCTCGTCCTTGCACTCTTCCTCGATGTCGACGATGCCGGAGGCGATCTCCTCGGGGGTCAGCGGCTCCTCGTCGGAGAACTCGTCAAAGTTCTCGGGGCCGCCCTGCTCCTTGAGGGACTCGATCTGGCGGGCGCACTCGGCATCGATCTCTTCCAGATCGGCGGCGAGCTCCTCGCGCAGGTCGTCGGCGTCGGCCTCGCGGGCCTCATAGTCAACCTCGGTGATGATGTAGCTGGCAAAGTACAGAACCTTCTCGAGGTCCTTGGACTTGATGTCGAGCATACGGCTCATCGGGAAGCTCGTGGGGCTCTTGAAGTACCAGATGTGGGACACGGGAGCGGCGAGCTCGATGTGACCCATGCGGTCGCGACGCACCTTGGCCGAGGTGACCTCGACACCGCAGCGCTCGCAGACGATGCCCTTAAAGCGGATGCCCTTGTACTTGCCGCAGGAGCACTCCCAGTCCTTGGCGGGACCGAAGATCTTCTCGCAGAACAGGCCGTCCTTCTCGGGCTTGAGGGTACGGTAATTGATGGTCTCCGGCTTCTTGACCTCGCCGTGCGACCAGGAACGGATCTGGTCGGCGGAGGCAAGGGAGATCTTTACCGAGTCAAAATCAGTAGCTTCGAAATCTGCCACAGTCAACTACTCCTTATCAGTGGTCGTGGCGGCGACAGCCTCGGGCGCCTCGGCGGTCTCGGCATTCTCGGCCTCGACGTCGGCGTCAACGCCGGCGAGCGCAGCCAGGTCGTCGAGAGCGGAGGTCTCCTCGGCGGTCACAGGGGCGGAGGCGTCCTCGTCGGCATCGTGCATGGGCTCGATGTCCAGTGCGAGGGAGCGGATCTCCTTGACGAGAACCTTGAAGGACTCGGGGATACCCGGGACAGGAACGTTCTCGCCCTTGACGATGGACTCGTAGGTCTTGACGCGGCCCACGGTATCGTCGGACTTGACGGTCAGGATCTCCTGCAGGACGTTGGAAGCACCGTATGCGTACAGTGCCCAAACTTCCATCTCGCCGAAGCGCTGGCCGCCGAACTGGGCCTTGCCGCCCAGGGGCTGCTGGGTAACCAGGCTGTAAGGGCCGGTCGAACGAGCGTGGATCTTGTCGTCGACCATGTGGCCGAGCTTGAGGATGTAGGACGTACCCACGGTAATGGGCTCGCGGAACTCCTCGCCGGTGCGGCCGTCGAACAGACGGGTCTTGCCGCGCTCGTCAAGCTGGGTGACAAACTCGGGGCGCATGTGATCGCCAAAGGCAGCGGTGGCCTTGTTGAGCATGTTCTTGTTGGCACGACGGATGACCTCGGCGATCTCGTCCTCCTTGGCGCCGTCGAAGACGGGCGTGGCGGTGAAGAACGGACCGGGGACGTACTTGTCGGAGTCGGCCTGCTCGGTATCCCAACCGCAGGCAGCAGCCCAGCCAAGGTGGCACTCGAGCAGCTGGCCGACGTTCATACGCGAAGGAACGCCCAGCGGGTTGAGGATAACGTCGATCGGGGTACCGTCAGCCATGTAGGGCATGTCCTCGACCGGCAGAACGTTACAAATAACACCCTTGTTGCCGTGGCGACCGGCGATCTTATCGCCCTGCTGGATCTTACGACGCTGGGCGACGTAGACGCGCACCTGCTCGTTGACGCCGGGGGCCAGGTCGTCACCGTTCTCGCGGCTAAAGCGGACAACGTCGATAACGCGGCCGTAAGCGCCGTGAGGCATCTTAAGGGAGGTATCGCGGACGTCGTGGGCCTTGGCGCCGAAGATGGCGCGCAGCAGGCGCTCCTCGGCGGTCAGAGCGCTCTCGCCCTTAGGCGTGACCTTACCGACCAGGATGTCGCCAGGGCCGACCTCGGCGCCGATGCGGATGATGCCGTCCTCGTCGAGGTTGGCAAGCA
>CAVCBD010000097.1:0-8140 GCA_963599935.1 Acutalibacteraceae bacterium
ACCAGATAAGACGCAAAAAATTGAACTCGCCTTAATTGTCATGGGGCTTATTTTAAGTTCTCTAGCATTTGAGGCGGCAACATGTTGGTATGTCCAATATCAGCTGGGCATTTTTACTGTCGATTCTTATCTACTTGAAGTGTATAAATACAGTCCGGAGTTTTACGTTTGCCTTATCTTGGCAACAGGCGTTGTTATTTCGGCAGCGCTGTCCTCGATACTCAAGCTGTGCAACAAGACGAATTCAAAATGTCATCAGCGGTCGCGTAAAAACGAACAGGACTTGAAACTATAGCCCCCTACCGCTCAAGCGGAACGATTTTGGTGCCGTGAAGCTCGGATACACCGAGCGCCTTCGCAACGATGTCGCGATTTTTATAGCTGATTCCGCCTCCGGGCAAAATGGTCAAACGGCCGTCGGCATATTCAATAAGCTGCGCGAGATGTTCGAGGTTCTCTTCGATGGGCGTTCCCGCCGCGCCCCCGTGCGTGAGAATACGCGAAACGTTGCATTCGGCGAGCGTGTCGATCGCATCGAACTGCGCCTCGGGTTCAAGCGCATCGAACGCCATGTGGAACGTAAGATCAAAGGGGTCGCGTCCCGCCTCCTCGGCAGAACACGCCGCAGCCGTCACCAAGGCACCGAGCGTCATTTGATCGAGGGCCCATCCACCGGAACGGCGCTTAAGGCAACCGAAAACAAGCCCGTCTGCAACCGCGCCCGCCGCGATCCCCATATCGATTTCCATCATGCGCAGTTCGCTCTCGCTCACGGAAAAGTCTCCTCCACGTGGACGGATCATGCACATAACGCGAGCGCCATGCCCATGGGAATAATTGACCGCCGCGCTCAGCACACCGGCAGAAGGAGTCGTGCCGCCCACGGCCAGATTGTCACACAGCTCGATACGCTTGGCACCTGCGGCAATTGCCTCAGGGACACGCTCAAAATTCTCGGCACAGAACTCGTACAGCATGGGCTACATCCTCTCGTTGTCTCCGTACATGGTAGCCCGAACGCAACGCGAGCGACACCGTGAAAAGCCGAGGCGCGCATCCGAATGCAACTACCTTGTCTTCAAAGGAACACATGCTCGTACGCTCTTCGTAAACGAACGAGGAGCACCCGACAAAGGCAGCCTGACTATTTTTCCGAACTGTTAATGCGGGCAAATGGGCCACGTACGAGACAAGCCATGTAAAAACGGGCCCGACCTTTTGGTCGAGCCCGTAACGTTGAATGTCGGGTTATCCAAATAAAGCCCGCACGGCATCGAAGCATTTGCAGCTTAGCAAAACTAAGCAGCCTTTAGCCGCCCAGGTACGCCTTGCGCACGTTGTCATCGTGCAGAAGCTCCTGACCGGTGCCCGTCATGGTAACCTTACCGGTTTCGAGCACATACCCGCGCGTAGCAATCGAGAGCGCCATCTGAGCGTTCTGCTCGACCAGAAGTACCGTGGTGCCAGCCTTATGCAAGTCCTCGATGATTTGGAAAATCTGCTCGATCAGGATAGGTGCCAAACCCATGGATGGTTCGTCGAGCATAAGCAGCTTAGGATTGCTCATGAGTGCACGACCCATGGCAAGCATCTGCTGTTCGCCACCCGAAAGCGTTCCCGCCACCTGACGGCGGCGCTCCTTTAGACGCGGGAACTGCTCGTAAACGCGCTCGATACCCGGGGCGATCGAGGAAGCGGGCTGCGTGTACGCACCCATCTCGAGATTCTCCTCAACGGACATTTCCAGAAACACGCGACGTCCTTCGGGAACCTGAGCCAGGCCGCGGCTGACAAGCTTGTCGGCGGGCGTGTGCGTAATATCCTCGCCCATAAACTTGATGGAGCCCGTCTTGGAACGCAGGAGGCCCGAAATAGTCTTAAGCGTCGTCGACTTGCCGGCACCGTTTGCACCGATCAGGGCAACGATTTCGCCCTCGTTAACGTCGAACGAAATGTTCTTGATGGCGTGAATCGCTCCGTACCACACGTTGATGTTGTAAACAGAGAGCATCGGCTCTTTTGCGTCTGCCATTTAAGCCTCGACCCCCTTCTGCTTGCCCAGATACGCCTCGATGACTGCCTCGTCGTTCTGGATCTCCTCGGCGGTACCCTTGGCGATAACCTTGCCAAAGTTAAGCACGCAAATGCCCTCGCAGATCTTCATGACGAGCGACATATCGTGCTCGATGAGCATGACAGCGATGTTGAACGTATCGCGAATCTTGACGATGTTCTCCATCAGCTCGGCGGTCTCCGAAGGATTCATGCCGGCAGCAGGCTCGTCAAGCAACAGCAGCTTGGGGTTGGTGGCAAGCGCGCGCAGAATCTCAAGACGACGCTGAGCACCGTAAGGCAAGGCGCCCGCCTGCTCGTTCGCAAGATCTTCCATGTTGAAAATCTTGAGCAGGTCCATGGCCTTGTCGTGAGCTGCCTTTTCATGCTTCCAGTACGTCGGCAGGCGCAACACACCCTCAAGGGAGCTGTATTTCTCCTGATTGTGGAGACCGACCTTGACGTTGTCCTCCACGCTCATGGTGTTGAACAGGCGGATGTTCTGGAACGTACGGGCGATGCCCATGCGGTTGACCTGGGAAACCGTCTTTCCCGAGGTGTCCTCACCATCGAGCAGAATGGTGCCGTGCGTGGGCTGGTACACCTTGGTGAGCAGGTTGAAGACCGTGGTCTTACCGGCGCCGTTGGGGCCGATGAGACCTGCGATCTCGGTCTTGCCGATGGTCAGGCTAAAGTCGTCAACAGCCTTAAGGCCGCCGAACTCAATACCCAGGTGGATGCACTCGAGCGCCGGGCGCTCGCCCAGGTCGCGGTCGGGAACGATGGCGCCAGAAGGATACGGGACCATCTTGCCCTTGTTGAACTCAAACTTACTGGGCATCGGCTGCCACCTCCTTCTTGGGAACAAAGCGGTCCTTAACGCGACCGAAGAACGCCTTGAGCTGCGGGTTGTTGGTAAAGATCATGACCATGATCAGCACGATGGCGTAGATGAGCATGCGGTAGTCCGAGAACTGACGGAGCAGCTCGGGAAGCACCGTGAGCAGCGCCGCCGCGATGACGGAGCCACGCATGTTGCCCAGACCGCCCAGAACCACGAACACCAGAATGAGGATGGACGTGTTGAAGTCGAACTTGGTGGCGGAGAGCTGCGAGAAGTTACCGCCGAAGAGGGCTCCGGCAGCACCGGCGAGGGCAGCGGAAACCACGAAGGCGATCATACGGTACTGGGTGACGGAGATGCCCACGGACTCGGCAGCGATCTTGTTATCGCGCACGGCCATGATGGCGCGACCGGTACGGCTGCGGACCAGGTTGAGCACAATTACGAGCGCGACCATGACCAGGATGGCACCGGCGAGGAAGGTCGAGTACGTCGACACGCCCGAGGCGCCCTGGGCGCCCTTGATGATGGCGGTTCCGTCCTCGAGCAGGTGCAGGTCGTCAATCGTTGAGTTACCCGTGATGTTAAAGATCACGTGCAGGCCGCGGGAGTCGACGCCCACGATGAGGCAAGTGACGATCTCTTTGATGATCTCGCCAAAGGCCAGCGTCACGATGGCCAGGTAGTCGCCGCTCAGGCGAAGGACCGGGATGCCGATCAAGAAGCCCAGGATGGCCGCGGCGATGGCGCCGACCACGATGCTGATGATGAGGCGCACCGGATCGGAGGGAACGGCGCTCTCGAGGGCGACCGCGGTGACGATACCCGTGTAGGCACCGACACTCATAAAGCCCGCGTGGCCCAGCGACAGGTCACCTGCGATACCGACGACGAGGTTGAGCGAGAGGGCCATGACGATGTAGGCCGTGATGGGAACCAGCTGACCGGCGATCATGCGCGGGATCATGTGGTTGGACTGCATAAAGAACACGATGGCGAAGGCCACGATGCACATGGCGTACGTGACAAAGTCGTGACGCGTCTGCTTGTCTTTAAGGAACTTCATAACGCTCACCTACACCTTCTCGGGGACGTACTTGCCCAAGAGGCCGGCAGGCTTGACGAGCAGGACGATGATCAGAACACCAAAGACGATGGAGTTGGCAAGGCTCGTGGAAATGTAGGCCTGTGCCATCGCCTCGATGATGCCGATGAGAATGCCACCGACAAAGGCGCCGGGGATGGAGCCGATGCCACCGAAGACGGCGGCGTCGAAGGCCTTGATGCCAGGCATGGCGCCCGTCGTGGGCTGCAGGACCGGCGAATAGGAGCAAAGGAGCACGCCGGCGATGGCGGCAAGGGCGGAGCCGATGGCGAACGTCATCGAGATGGTGCGGTTGACGTTGATGCCCATGAGCTGAGCGGCGGCCTTGTCCTCGGAAACGGCACGCATGGCCTTGCCCATCTTGGTCTTGCCCGTAAAGAACACCAGGCCGGCCATGATAACCAGGCAGGCGACGATGGTGACGAGCGAGACTGCGCTCACGTTGTACTTGGCCAAGAACTCCGGCACCGGGAAGGTGACGAGCGAAGTAAAGTTCTTGGGCGTGGCGCCCCACAGGAGCTGTGCGGCGTTCTGCAGGAAGTAGGACACGCCGATGGCCGTGATCAGAACGGCCAGCGGGCCCGCCTGACGCAGCGGCTTGTAGGCGAGGCCCTCGATGAGAACACCGAGAACCGTGCAGACCGCACAAGAGAGAATTACAGATGCCCAGCCGGGAAGGCCGAGATACGACGTGGCGCAGAACGAGACATAGGCACCGACCATGATGACGTCGCCGTGAGCGAAGTTCAGCATCTTGGCGATACCGTAGACCATGGTATAGCCCAACGCGATGATGGCGTAGACGCTGCCCATGGACAGGCCGTTGACCAGGTATTGGATAAAGACCGTCATGTTCCACATCCCCCTTTCGAATAGGTTTCCAGTTGATGTATGAAACAGGGACGTTACATCGTCCCTAGATACCAAGCAAGCAGGGAAGGCCAAAACCTCCCCTGCTTGGGATCAAAACCGCTCTATGTAAGGCGGCCTATTAGGCCTGTACGTACTTGCCGTCGGTGATGACGTATGCCGTCGGGTCCTTCTGGACCTGGCCTTTGTCGTTCCAGGAAAGCTTGCCGGTCAGACCGTCAACGGTGATCTTGAGCATAGCCTCGGGCAGCTTCTCGGCGACCTCGGTCGGGTCGGCGTCGACGCCCAGGCCGGCCTCCTTGAGAGCCTCGGCCACTGCGTGCACGCCGTCGTAGGCGTCGGCGGCAAACTGGTCGGGGGTATCGCCGTACTTATCCTTGTAAGCGTTGACGAAGTCGGCGTTCTTCTCGTCGTCGGCGGAGAACGGGGTCATGAGCAGCAGGCCCTCGGCAAGGGAGGTGTCGAAGCCCTCCACGCCCAGGATGCCGTCCATGCCGTCGCAGCCCATCATCTTGACGTCGTAGCCCATGTCCTTGGCGTTCTTGAGCAGGACAGACGCCGGCGTGTAGTAGATCGGCGCGAAGATCATGGTGGCGCCGGCCTGCTTGGCCTTGGTCAGTTGGTTGGTGAAGCTCGTGGAGGAGTCGTCCTTGAAGGTCTCCTCGTCGACGATCTGGAGCTTGGACTTCTTGGCCTGGGCCTTGAACGCGTCAGCGATGCCCGAAGAATATGCGTCGCCGGCGTTGTAGAAGACGACGAACTTCTCGTTGGGGTACTTGCTGGCGAGGAACTTGGCAGCGTTCACACCCTGGTTGGGGTCGGTGAAGCAAACCTGGAAAACGTTGCTCTTGCCCTTGGTGACGTCCTCGGAAGAAGCGGACGGGGTGATCATGAAGACCTTGGGGTCCTTGGTGGTCTCCTTGGCCACGGCGACCGAAGCGCCCGTGGTGGTCGGGCCGACGAGCGCCTGCATACCCCAGTCAGCGAGGTCGTTGAAAGCGGTGACGGACTTCTCGGGATCGGCGACGTCGTCCTGAGCCTTGCTCGTGAGCTTGAGGCTCTTGGTGGAGAAATCCTTGCAAGCGAGTGCGACGCCCTGGGTGACGGACTTACCGTAAGATGCGGCAGCGCCGGTCAGCGGTCCGATGGTGCCGATCTTGAACTCGCCACCGTTGGAGGAACCAGAACCGTTGGAAGAGCACCCAGCTAGAATACCGGCTGCCCCCAGACCTGCTGCACCTGCGATAATGCTCCTACGGCTCATTACAGGGTTGAATGACATACCGGTGAGGCTCGACATACGGCTCTCCTTTCGATTCCCGTCGCGACGTTGCTGCGCGACACACAAAGATGTACGCCCGAATCGGCGTGCGCATTAGGATAGCCGCTTTAGCACATAAAAGTGCCACCAGTTGTCAATTCCTTTGCATAATTAACAGTATGGACAAATTTTGACATTGCCGCTGGCATACGCCGCAACAATAGCGGCTCCCCAATTCTTGCGTGAACAAAACCGCAGGTCACTTATGTAATTGCAACACCCCACGTGTACCCCACGCGTATGCAAAAAACGCCACCAGGTCAATTATTGGTGCGCGTATTGGTGTGGGAATACGGAGCCGTAACCGCTAAAATGTTTGCACATACGCATAATCGCACGTAGCTATAGCCCTAACACGAAAAGGAGCATACCCATGGCGGAATCCTTGCGCACCGTAAACGTCGGCCTTATCGGCCTCGGAACCGTCGGCGGCGGCGTCGCGCGCACCATCATCGCCCATCACGACGAATATATCTCTGCATACGGCATCGATCTCAAGGTCAAACGCGCGTGCGGCCTCGTCTGGGAGCAGGCGGAGGCAGCCGGCATCGCCCGTGAGGACTTCACGAACGATTGGCACGATATCGTCGCTGACGACGAAATCGACATCGTCGTCGAGCTTATCGGCGGCGAGCATCCCGCTACCGAAATCTACGAGGCGGCCTTCAGCGCGGGCAAGCATGTCGTGACTGCCAACAAGGCCCTGCTTGGGCGCCATGTCGAGGCGCTTGCCTCCAAAGCGCGCGCGTGCGGCGTCCAGCTCAAGTGCGAGGCGGCCTGCGGTGGCGGCATCCCCATCGTGAGCACCCTCGAGCGCGACCTTGTGGGCAACGACATCCTCACCATCGCCGGCATCCTCAACGGCACCACTAACTACATCCTCTCCCGCATGGAGGAGGAGGGCGCCGACTACGCCGACGTTCTCGCCGATGCACAGGCTAAGGGCTACGCCGAGGCGGACCCGTCCGCCGACGTCGACGGCTTCGATGCCGCCAGCAAGACCGCCATTCTCGCATCGATCGGATTCGGCACGCGCGTGACCACCGACGATGTATATCAACAGGGCATCCGTACCATCGCGGCCGAGGATATCGCCGTGGCGCACGACCTGGGCTACACCATCAAGTTGCTCGGCATCGCACATAAGACCGATAACGGCCTGGACGTCCGCGTTCATCCCACGATGATTCCGCTCGATCACATGCTCGCTAAGGTTTCCGGCGCCATGAACGCCGTGTACGTGGTGGGCGATGCCGTGGGCGAGACCATGTTCTACGGCGCGGGCGCCGGCTCGTTCCCCACCGCGAGCGCCGTCGTCGGCGACATCCTCACGCTCGCCGACCCCATCAGCCGCGGCAGCGCTCCGCTTCCCGAGCCCGAGCCGTTTAAGCACACCGTCGCCATTCGTCCGATGGACGAGCTCGAGACCAAGTACTACGTCCGTCTTAAGGTCGCCGACCGCGTGGGCGCGCTCGCCGAGACCGTCGACGTGTTCGCAAAGAACAACATCTCGATCAGCCTGATCAATCAGCTCGAGGACGGCAAAGCCGAGGGCGACAGCTGCTCGGTCGTCTTCCTCACGCACCGCGCGCTCGAGAAGGACGTCCAGGCTGCCGCTGCCGAGCTTGCAGGCGTCGACTGCGTGGCCGAGGTCGCCAACGTCCTGCGCATCGAGAACGTCGAGGCCTGGACCGAAGGCGTTATGGCGAACTAGGCACCGATTGCATCGTGGCGAGGCGGACTCCAATGGCGTCGTGGCGAGGCGGACTCCAATGGCGTCGTGGCGAGGCGGACTCCGATGCCGTCATGGCAAGCTGGGTCTCAATGGTACTATGGCAAGACGAGTCCCAGTCGCGTTATGATGAGCCGAGCCCTAGTCCAAAAGCCTCAAGCCGAGCTCCAGCCCAAGCTCCAGTCCAAAAGCCTCAAGCATCACGAAGCCCTATGA
>CAVCBD010000098.1:0-8127 GCA_963599935.1 Acutalibacteraceae bacterium
CCGTTTCGCGCCGATATCGTCGGCAGCTTTCTGCGCCCGCAGACCGTAAAGGACGCCCGTGCCGCCCATGCCGCGGGTACGCTCGACGACGCCGGCCTTAAGGCCGTCGAGGACGAGGCCATTCGCGACTTGGTGGCTAAGCAGAAGGCTGCCGGCCTGCAGGTGATCACGGACGGTGAATTCCGCCGCAGCTACTGGCACCTCGACTTTATGTGGGGTCTCAACGGCATCGAGCGCCGCACCTCGCGCACCGGCTATATGTTCCACGACGAGGAGACCACGGCCGATACCGCTGTGGTGACCGGCCCCATCAGCGGCGAGAATCACCCGTTCGTCGAGCACTTTAAGTTCGTCAAGGCGCTCGAGGGCGAGGGCCTGGCAGCGCGCCAGACCATTCCGGCGCCGATTCAGACCTTCTCCGAGGTCACGCTCGATCGTTGCGATGGTCAGCAGGAGAGCCTGCGCGCCGTCTATAAGACCGACGAGGAACTCGCCGACGCCATTGCTGCCGCTTATCGCACCGTGATTGCCGACCTATACGCCGCGGGCTGCCGAAATATTCAGTTTGATGACTGCACCTGGGGCATCTATTGCGACACCGATTTTGTCGCCAAGACCGGCATGAGCCCGGTCGATCTGCAAAAGGTGAGTGAGCTGGGCGTGGCACTCAACAATGCGGCTATCGAGGGTAAGCCCGATGACCTTGTCATTAACACACACGTGTGCCGTGGTAACTACCACTCTACCTATGCTTTCGAGGGCGGCTATGATCCCATCGCACCGTTCCTGTTCGCGCATGAGGATGTCGATGCGTTCTACCTGGAATTTGACACGCCCCGCGCCGGTGGTTTTGAGCCTCTCAGGTACGTTGCTCCCGGCAAGAAGGTCGTGTTGGGCCTGGTGACCACCAAGGCCGCCGAGCTCGAGGACGAGGATGCCATCATCGAGCGTATCCATGAGGCCGCAAAGTACGTGCCGCTCGAGAACCTGTATCTGTCGCCCCAGTGCGGCTTTGCGAGCTGTGAGATTGGCAACAAGCTGACCGAGGACGAACAGTGGGCAAAGATTGCTCTGGTCAAGCGCATCGCGGAGCGTGTCTGGAAATAACGATGCCGTTCGCGGGCGACGGCGTACGTGGGGCGGCATATATCACGTACAATGGTTCGGATCGTTTCGTTCGGGCAGGTAATCAGCTACGTCCGAACGCCCTTCCATTTCGAAAGGACTCCTATGTCCCAGTCCTCGACGCCCGCTGTCGCCGATGCCATCTACGATGCGTCATCGCTCGGCCGCCCGCGCATGTTTGTGTTGGGCTTGCAGCACATGTTCGCGATGTTTGGCGCCACGGTGCTCGTGCCCGTGCTCACCGGCCTTTCCGTTTCGGCGACGCTTCTGTTCGCCGGCATCGGCACGCTGCTGTTTCATTTTCTATCGCGCGGTAAGGTGCCGGCTTTCCTGGGCTCGTCGTTTGCCTTTATCGCGGGCTATGCCGCGATTGCACCCAACGGTGAGACGGAGCTTTTACCTTACGCCTGCTTGGGTGTTGCCTGCGCCGGCCTGCTCTATCCGGTGCTGGCGGCTCTGTTCCGCGCATTTGGTGCCAAGCGCGTCATGCGCTTCTTTCCGCCGGTGGTGACTGGTCCCATCGTCATTTCCATCGGCTTGATTCTGGCGAGCTCTGCCATTGCCAACTGCCAGACCAACTGGCTCGTTGCCGTCATTGCTGTCGCCGTTATCGTGATCTGCAACATCTGGGGTCGCGGCATGGTCAAGATCGTGCCGATTCTGCTGGGTGTCGTGGTGAGCTATGCCGTAGCGGCGGCACTGGGCGAAGTTGATTTTTCGGGCGTTGCTGCCGCTCCGTGGGTCGGTCTGCCCGTGGTGTGGGACAACACCGTGTTTGCGCTCTTTGGCCCGCAGTTCGATAGTGGTCTTGCCACGACGGCCATCATCACCATCATGCCGCTGGCCTTCGCGACCATGATCGAGCATATTGGCGACATCTCGGCTATCGGCTCTACCTGTGAGCGCAACTACATCGCCGATCCTGGCCTGCATCGCACGCTGCTCGGTGACGGCCTTGCCACGATCCTGGCTTCGCTCTTTGGCGCTCCGGCCAACACTACGTATGGCGAGAACACCGGCGTGCTTGCGCTGACGCGCGTGTTCGACCCGCGCGTGATCCGCATCGCCGCGTGCTGCGCCATCGTGCTTTCGTTCTGCCCCAAGTTCGCTGCCGTGATCGCCGCCATGCCGGCGTGCGTCATCGGCGGCGTGTCGCTCGTGCTCTACGGCATGATCAGCGCCGTGGGCGTCCGCAACCTCATCGAGAACCAGGTCGATTTCCAGAACAATCGCAACGTGCTGGTGGCTGCGCTGGTGCTTGTGCTTTCGCTCGGCATTGCGTACAGCACTGCCGGCGCCATCGTGCTAGAGCTGGGCGGCGTGACGATCTCGCTTTCCGGCCTTGCCGTGGGCTCGCTAGTGGGCATCGTACTCAACGCCATTCTGCCCGGTAACGACTTTGAGTTCGATACTTCCGAGCTCGAGGGATCCGCTGAATAGTGGCTGCGTTCAACTCAGTTAAATGAGCCGGTCATGCGTCCGATGCGCATGGCCGGCTTTTTATTGCGTCAGAATCCAGTGGATGCCACGCGCCATGCGCAGGTCGGTCTGCGCAAAGTGGTTACCGGGATTGAGCTCAAGGGTCGTGGGGATGCTGCGACCGTTGAGCAGCTCCTCCATGGCGCGCGTATCGTCGAGCACGTGCCGCATCATGCGGTTGGGCGTCTTGGTCTCTTTTTTGCCGAGCGATAGGTAGACGGCATCGGGCGTATTCGACATCGTGTGCTCGCGTACGTAGTCGATAAAGTCGGGAAACCATAGCGACCCCGATGCGCTCGCGGCGCGGCCAAAGGCATCGGTTTGCCAGAGGGACCAAAGTGCAAAGAGGCCTGCCAGCGAGTAACCGGCAATGCCACGCCAGGTGGGCGGCTGGGGAAGCGACGACTCGACCTCTGGGATTATCTGGCCCAGCAACTCATCGAGAAAACCGGCAGCTTGGCCGCTGAAGGGCTCGGCATCACGCACGGTTCCATCGCATTCCCAGGGGCTCAGCTCGCGGTTCCAATCGAGTCCGCCAATGGCGACAAGCGTGAACGGCGGGCAGTTGAGCTCTTGGCAGCGGTCGTAAACCTCGCTGCCGTTGCCCATAACCACGGGAAGGTAGATGACGGGCGCACCTTCCGTATGCTCCGAATGAACGGTTATCTGCTTTTGCGCTTCCAAGGCAGGCCTCTCAGTGTTGCGATATCGACAGCCTCAATTGTCGCACGCTGGCGCATGCAGATTGGGCCGCATGGGGATCATCCGTGTCCATGCCGCGCGGGCGCAAATGAAAAACGCCACCGCCGGATGGGAGCTTGGCGGTGGCGTTGTTAAGCGGTGTGCGGACTAGCGCTTCTGTGGGTGCCGTCCCGTGCGTTAAAGGTCAAAGCTGACTATGAGCGCTTGCGGCTCACCACGGCGCCTGCGGCGATAGCGGCTGTTCCCGCAAGGACGGTTGCCACGATGGCCGCACCCGAGGTGTCGCCGGTTGCCGCGAGCACGCCGGTAGTCTTGGCTTTCGTGGTTGAAGCCGCAACGGCCTTGGTCGGCTTTGAGCCCTCAGGCTTGGGGTTCTGCTTGGACTCCGCGGGCTTGCTTTCTGCGGGCTTGGTCTCGTCGGGCTTGGGGTCTTCCGGCTTGGCTACCTCGGGAGGTGCGATGGTCGTGCTTTTGGCGACTGCTTTGATATAGAGGGAGTCGACCGTGGCGTCGCCCGCGCCGATGGCTTGGCCTGCCTCGTAGATGCCGTCATGGAGCTTGCGATAGTCAATGACCTTGCCGCCTTCGGGCGTCTGGATGGCGGCGTTCTCAATCTTGATGGTGCCGATTGTCTTGCCGTCAGCGCTCATGGCACGGGCAAAGATTGCCGCTGTATCTCCTTTGGCCGTTACCTTGCTGCGGATGATCGAGATGACTGCGGGTGTGACGCCCTCGCTGGTCTGGGCGATGATGCCGATGTTCTCGCCTTGGGGCTCGGGGCTCGTCTCACCATCTTGGTTTTCGCTGTAGGGGATGGGGCCGTCGCCGTTCTCGACATAGCGGGCTATGGCCTTGACAACGGAGTCGCTGATGTAGATGTGGCCACCCTCCTCGTTGGGTCGATCGTTTCTGGTGGAGAATGCAGCCGAAACCTCGCCTTCCGCAAACGCGTCCACGGTGGAGCCGTTCTTGACGACGATATCGTCTTGGTAGGTGAAGAGGGCAATGGCGCCACCGTATCTGCCTTTACTTGCGCGGACTGTCACGTTTGCATGATCGAGGGTGATGCCCTTGTGGGCATAGACGCCATATTCAACACCGTTTGCGTTGAGGGAGGCGTTTGTGGCTGCGAGGCTGCCCTTGGCCTCGACGGCGGCGTCTTTCTCAGAGCTCGCCTTGACCTGGCTGCCGCCCGAGATGGTAATGCCGCCGTCAGCCCAAATTGCCGCTTTTTCTATAGAGCTTGCCTCTACCTTGCCGCCGCCCTTGACGGTGAGGTTCTCGATGGCCTGGATACCTTTCTCTTCGAAAGCCTTGGCGGTGACGGTCCCACTATTGTCGATCGTGATGTTGCCGCCGGCCCTGATGCCATCAGAATCACCCGTGGCGTTGACGTTGCCCGAACCCTTGATGGTAAGATCTCCCTTGGCATCGATAGCGTCGAACCCGGTGCTCGTGGCGTTGACGGTCCCCGCTCCGTCGATGTTGATGTCGCCGATAGAGATGATGGCGTCGCTGGACGATGTCACGTTGAGCGTGTCGGATGCGCCACCCTGGATATTGAGCTCGGCGTTTTCATTCGCGCCATCCTCGACCAGGATGCCGCGGCCGTTGTTATTGGTGACAGTGTTGTCGCCCCCATAACTCAAGTTGAGCTTGCCGGCAGCCTTGATCGTACCGCCGTCATAGCCGTTGAGCTTCATGTCGTCGGCGCCGTCCCAACTCCAGGTGCCGGCCTCGTCGCCTGCCGCGGCGTAGTACTGGGTTCCTCCGACATCCACCCACTCGGCCGCGAGCGAGACGCTCGGCATGAGCAGCGAGCTTACCGTGAGCGCGCACACGGCGCCCGCGACGATGCGGCGGGTCACGCGGCGCCAGCTGCCGTGCGCGAGCAACGTGCGGCAGCGCGCGTCGGGCTCGACAAAATGGGCTCCTGAGGTTTTGTCATTGCGTTTGGGGGTCGTGAACAAGGCGGCCATGGTTGCTCCCATCCTCATAGGGCCTATGCGATTTCATTCAGCCTACCTGCAGAATGTAGCTGGCGGTAGTGCCGTTTGGAGGGCAAAATGTCCAAAAAACCGGAAGAGGAAAAAGCTGCGCACCCACGCGTTGTCTGGCTTTAATTACAAAGCTCGGAGCCGCTTGTTGCGACTCCGCTCGCGTGCGTGCCTAGCGGCTGCAAGCAGGAAACGCCACCGCCGGATGGGAGCTTGGCGGTGGCGTTGCTAAACGGTGTGCGGACTAGGCGGTTTTAAAAGTGCCGGTCCGTGCATCAAAGGCGTCTATGAACGCTTACGACTGGTGATGATGCTGGCAGCGATGGCGGCTATTCCCGCAAGGGCGGTCGCCACGACGACGGCACTCGAGGCGTCGCCGGTTGCCGCGAGCTTGCCGGTAGTCTTGGCTCCCGTGGCTGCAACTGCAACTGCAACGGTCTTGGTCGTCTTTGTGCCTTCGGACTTGGAACCCGGCTTGGTCTCGCCTGGCTTCTCCTCGGGTTTGGTCTCCTCGGGGGGTGCGATGACCGTGCTCTTAGCGACAGCTGCATCGTAGGGGGAGTCGATCGTGGCGTCGCCCGTGCCGATGGTCTGGCCCGCATCATAGAAAACGCCGCCGTCGTCGAACTCTCCTTTGCTGCGATAGTCAATGACCTTGCCGCCTGCGGGCGTCTGGATGGTGGCGTCCTTGATCTCGATGGTGCCGATCGCCTTGCCGTCCTCGCTTGTGACGAGGGCGAAGATCGCCGCCGTGTCTCCCTCGGCCGTGACCTTGCTGCGGACGATCGAGATGGTCGCGGGCGTGATGCCCTCGTAGGTCGAGGCGTAGATGCCGAGGTTCACACCCTTGTGCTCGGGGACGACCTCGCCGCCTTGGTCGATGCTGTAGTGATCGGGGCCGTCGCCACCGGTCTCGGCATAGCGGGCTATGGCCTTGACGGCGGAGTCGCTGATGTAGATGTGGCCGCCCGCGCCGTTGGTCGAGGAGTTTCTGGTGGAGATTGCAACCGAGAACTTGCCTTCTGCGAGTGCGTCCACGGTCGAGGCGTTCTTGATGACGATGTCATCCTCGTCGGTGTAGAGGGCGAGGACGTCGCCGCCCTCTGAGCTTGCTCGGACTGTCACGTTCGCGCCATCGAGCGTGATGCCCTCGTAGACATAGATGCCATATCCAATGCCAGTTGCGTTGAGGGATGCGTTCGTGACCGTGAGGCTGCCCTTGGCCTTAACGGCATAGTCTTCCTCGGAGCTTGCCTTGACCTGGCTACCACCAGAAATCTCGATGTTGCCTTCGGCCAAAATCGCCTCGTCCTCGATAGAGCTTGCCTCTACCTTGCCGCCGCCCTTGACGGTGAGGTTCTCGATGGCCTGGATACCTTTCTCTTCGAAAGCCTTGGCGGTGACGGTCCCACTATTGTCGATCGTGATGTTGCCGCCGGCCCTGATGCCATCAGAATCACCCGTGGCGTTGACGTTGCCCGAACCCTTGATGGTAAGATCTCCCTTGGCATCGATAGCGTCGAACCCGGTGCTCGTGGCGTTGACGGTCCCCGCTCCGTCGATGTTGATGTCGCCGATAGAGATGATGGCGTCGCTGGACGATGTCACGTTGAGCGTGTCGGATGCGCCACCCTGGATATTGAGCTCGGCGTTTTCATTCGCGCCATCCTCGACCAGGATGCCGCGGCCGTTGTTATTGGTGACAGTGTTGTCGCCCCCATAACTCAAGTTGAGCTTGCCGGCAGCCTTGATCGTACCGCCGTCATAGCCGTTGAGCTTCATGTCGTCGGCGCCGTCCCAACTCCAGGTGCCGGCCTCGTCGCCTGCCGCGGCGTAGTACTGGGTTCCTCCGACATCCACCCACTCGGCCGCGAGCGAGACACTCGGCATGAGCAGCGAGCTTGCCGTGAGCGCGCACACGGCGCCCACGACGATGCGGCGTGTCACGCGGCGCCAGCTGCCGTGTGCGAGGCGCACGTCGGGCTCGACAAAATGGGCTCCTGAGGTGTTGTCATTGCGCTTGGGGGTCGTGAACAAGGCTGCCATGGTTGCTCCCATCCTCATAGGGCCTATGCGACTGTATCCAGCGTATCTGTAGGATGCGGCGGTCGGTAGTGCCGTTTGGAGGGCAAAATGTCCAAAAATTCGGGAAGGCTTAAATCGCGTGCCTACGCGTTGCCTTGCTTTAAAAGAAAGGCGCGGAGCCGCTCGTTGCGACTCCGCGCCTTGTTGTTTTGCTTTAGCAGGCTATGTCGTTACGCCACGAAGAAGTAGACGAGGAAGGCAAGCGCGGCAATCCACATGAGCGGCTTGATCTTGGAGGCCTCGCCCTTAAAGAGCGCGACGACCACGTAGGCGATGAAGCCCAGGCCGATGCCGGCGGAGATGGAGTAGGTGAAGGGCACGCCGGCGACGATCATAAACGCCGGGAAGCCCTGCGAGACATCGGACCAGTCGATCTCGGAGGCCTCACTCATCATGAGGTAGCCGACGTAGACCAGGGCACCGCAGGTGGCGGCGCTGGAAACGATGGAGACGACGGGGGAGAAGAACGCGGCGAGAATGAACAGCACGCCGGCGGTGACGGAGGTGAGGCCCGTACGGCCACCGTCGGCAGCGCCGGACGTGGACTCGACGAAGGTGGTGATGGAGGAGACGCCCATAAAGCCACCGGCAGCGGCAGCCACGGAGTCAACGATCAGGATGGGACGGATGTCCTCGACATTGCCGTCCTCGGTCAGGAACTCGCCCTGCTTGGCGACGGCCATGGCGGTGCCCATGGTGTCGAAGAAGTCGCTCATGAGCAGCGAGAAGGCAACGACGA
>CAVCBD010000099.1:0-8121 GCA_963599935.1 Acutalibacteraceae bacterium
CTACGCTGCGTAGACATGCGCCAATCGAACGAGCGCGGATTTTTGGACGCTCATCCTGAGTAGTCATTTAAGAACGTCCCCAACGACCACATCAGGAGTGTCCCCAGGTGCCGGCAGAAAAGGAACGTCCCCAAGTGCCGCCCCTTGCCAGCAACGGGAGTGCCGATGTCTTGGCAACGACAGCGAGCGGGTCGCATTTGAGACAAGGTGACGTGAAACGAAAGGGCGCTGACCTTCTGGTCGCGCCCTTGAAGTTGAACGTCAGATTGTCCAAATGCGGCCCGCGCAGCGTCGAGCAGTTACGGCGTTTGGTAAAACGCCGTAACTAACGAGCTCCGTACTGCTCGTAGTAGGCGTCGATAGCGGTCTTGAGCTCGTCGTCGATGACGACTTTGCCGTCGATCTCGTGGTTGTAGAGGGTCTCGACGACCTCGGCCATGGAGACGATGCTCGCGACGGGGAAACCGTACTTGGCCTCGATCTCCTTCTGCGCGGTGGTCACGCCACCCTTGCCGACCTCCATGCGGTTGAGGGACACGATGAGGCCCTTGATCTCGACATCGGCGGCAGCCTTGACCTTGGGATAGGTCTCGTCGATGGACTTACCGCTGGTGGTGACGTCCTCGACCATGACCACGCGGTCGCCGTCCTGGGGCTCGTAGCCCAGCAGGTTGCCCTTGTCGGCGCCGTGGTCCTTGGCCTCCTTGCGGTCGCAGCAGTACTTGACCTCCTTGCCGTACAGCTCGTGGTAGGCAATCGCGGTCACGACGGCCAGGGGAATACCCTTGTAGGCCGGCCCAAACAGCACGTCAAAGTCGTCGCCAAAGTTATCGTGAATGGCCTGGGCGTAGTACTCGCCCAGCTTCTTGAGCTGATAGCCCGTCACGTAGGCTCCGGCGTTCATAAAGAACGGGGACTGACGGCCGCTCTTGAGCGTAAAGCTGCCGAACTTAAGAACGTCGGACTCGACCATAAACTTGATGAACTCTTGCTTGTAAGCCTCCATGCGGGCTCCTCTCGTAATCGCGTACGTGCTTCACAGTTTAGCGCAGGCAGGACGTCGATGCGGGCGCGCTTTGAAGCCATGGCGCTCTGTAAGGGCTTTGTCAGGGGCGATGATTTTCCGAACAATGGGTTGACACGGCAAACCCCCTCGTCAAAAATACCGGCGGATTGAGACGGGTACGAGATACCCAAAGCGCGCTGCGCCCGGCCTTAAGGAGGTGTGCCATGGAAGGCAGCCATAGTCGAAAAACCTGCATGTCGCCCTCGGCACGCCGCGAGGACTCCGCGCACGCATAAGCGCCAACAGCAGATCGTCAAAACCACCACAAAGGTGCCTGTCCCCTTTGTGGTGATTCGCGAGCATGACGTGAGCGACATCTAGGTTTTTTGCAATTCAATACGACACGTACGCTAACTCCCTTTAGCAAGGAGGACCCTATGCTGATGCTCAAAACCGCCACGGTACTCGAAGTCATCTCCAAGCGCCGCCGCTCGGCGCGCCCTGCCGCTCACACCGGCCTTGCCAAGAACACCATATTCGCCGCCACCCATAGCGCCGAGGACGCCCTCGTGCTGCTCGATGCCACGGCTAACGGCCTCACCGCCAATCAGGCCGCCGAGCGCCTGGACGCCGCCGGCCCCAACACCATCGAGGCGCCGACCAAGACGCTCGCCCGCCGCATCGCCGACGCGTTCGTCGACCCCTTCGCCGGCATCCTCGCCGCGCTCGCGCTGGTCTCGTTCTACATCGACGTGCTCGCCGTGCCCGAGCCGCAGCGCGACCCCTCCACGGTCATCGTCATCGGCATCATGCTGCTGGTATCGGGCGGCATGAAGTTTATCCAGGAAGCCCGCAGCGGCAATGCGGCCGAGGCCCTCAAGGATCTGGTCTCCAACACCTGCACCGCCCTGCGCGACGGCGAGCGTATCGAGATCCCCTTCGATGAGCTTGTCCCCGGCGACGTGATCCGCCTCTCCGCCGGCGACATGGTGCCGGCCGATGCCCGCATCATCACCGCACGCGACCTGTTTGTGATCGAGTCCGCCCTCACCGGCGAAAGCGAGATAGTCGAGAAGACCGCCGTCGCCACCATCATCGAGGGCGCCGACAGTTCCGCGCTGCCGCTCTCCGCCTGCAAGAGCATCGTCTTTACCGGCACCTCCGTGCAAAACGGCACCGCCATGGCGCTTGTCGTGGCCACCGGTTCGGACACCTACCTGGGCGGCATCGCCAAAATGCTCAATGGACGCGGCGAGAAAAGCGCGTTTGACCGCGGCGTCTCGAGCGTCTCGATGCTGCTGGTGCGCCTGATGCTCGTCATGGCGCCGGCCGTCTTTGCCATCAACGCCGCCACCAAGGGCAACATCATCGACGCGCTGCTGTTCGCCACGAGCGTGGCCGTGGGCATCACGCCGCAAATGCTTCCCGTCATCGTGACCACGAGCCTGTCGCAGGGCGCCAAGGACCTCGCCCGCCGTCAGGTCATCGTCAAGGAGCTGCCCGCGATCCAAAACCTCGGCGCCATGGACGTGCTGTGCTGCGACAAGACCGGCACCCTCACCGAGGACCGCATCGTGCTCGAGCGCTACCTCAACACCGACGGTAACGAGGACACGCGCGTGCTGCGCCATGCGTTCTTGAACAGCTTCTTCCAGACCGGCCTCAAGAACCTCATCGACCTTGCCGTTATCGACCGCGCCGACGTAACGCCCTCGGCCGTCGCGCCCGATTCCATGCTGGGCCAGAGTCTGCGCGACCGCTACACCAAGGTCGACGAGGTGCCCTTCGACTTCTCGCGCCGTCGCCTGAGCGTGGTTGTCGCCGATGCCCAAGGCAAGACCCAGATGGTCACTAAGGGCGCTGCCGAGGAAATGCTCGAGATTTGCTCCTACGTCGAGGTGGACGGCACCGCCCAACCGCTTACCGACGAGAAGCTCGCCCAGATTCGCAAGCAGGTGGCAGGACTCAATGCCGAGGGCCTGCGTGTGATCGCCGTGGCGCAGAAGACCAACCCGCGCACGGTGGGCGAGTTTGGCATCGCCGACGAGTGCGACATGGTGCTGATGGGCTTTTTGGCCTTCCTCGATCCGCCCAAGGCAAGTGCCGCAGGCGCCGTCGCCACCCTCGAGGCCAAGGGCGTGGCAGTGAAAGTCCTGACCGGCGACAACGACCGCGTCGCCGCCACCGTCTGCGAGCAGATCGGCATCGACGCAAGCAACGTTTTGCTGGGCTCCGAGATCGACGCGCTTGACGACGCCGAGCTGGCGGAGCGCGCCGAGCAGACGCATCTCTTTGCCAAGCTCTCGCCGCTGCAGAAGGCACGCCTGGTGCGCGTCATGCGCGAGGTGCTCGGCCATACCGTGGGCTTTATGGGCGACGGCATCAACGACGCCGCCGCCATGCGTGCGAGCGACTGCGGCATCTCGGTCGACTCCGCCGTCGATATCGCCAAGGAATCCGCCGACATCATCTTGCTCCAGAAGGACCTGGGCGTGCTCGAGCGCGGCATCATCGAAGGCCGCCGCACCTACGGCAACCTGCTCAAGTACCTCAAGACCACGGTGAGCTCCAACTTTGGCAACGTGCTGTCCGTGACCGTCGCGAGCCTGTTCCTGCCGTTTTTGCCCATGAGCGCCCTGCAGCTGGTGCTGCTGTCGCTGGTCTACGAGATTGTGTGCATCGCGCTGCCGTGGGACACCGTCGACGACGCCTGGACCGCTCGTCCGCGCGCCTGGGACGCAGCGTCCATCAAGGGCTTTATGCTCGAACTTGGCCCCGTGAGCTCACTGTTTGACATCGTGACCTTCGCCGCGCTCTTCTTTGCGGTGTGCCCCGCCGCCGTGGGCGCAAGCTGGGCGGAGCTTGCCGCCGCGGGCAATGTTGCCGGCATGGCAGCCTTTGCGGCGATTTTCCAGAGCGGCTGGTTTGTCGAGTCCATGTGGTCGCAGACACTCGTGATCCACATGCTGCGCTCCCCGCGCCTGCCGAGCCCGCGCGACCACGCCGCGCCTGCGCTGTGCGCGCTCACCGTACTGGGCCTGGCGCTCGTCACTTGGCTGCCGGCAAGCCCCATCGCCGAGGCTCTGGGCCTCATGCCGCTGCCGGCGAGCTTCTTTGCGCTGCTCATCGGCATCGTCGCCGCCTACATTGCGCTGACCCAGCTGGCCAAGCGCCACTACATCGCCCGCCACGGCGAACTGCTGTAGCAGACAGCCCGAGTCCACCACGGCAGCCGTCTCCACAGCCCATCCCCTTGGCAGTTGCGGTGAAATAGTTCCTGTTTTAAGGCCCCCAAGCCTTATTCAGGAACTATTCCACCGCAAGTTATTGAACCACCACAAAGGTGTCTGTCGCCTTCGTGGTGGTTTTGGTGCGCTATGAGGCGTTGGCCAGGCGACTCCAGAGCTCGTCGATATCGATCTGGTCGCCGCCGCTCAGGTAGCCGGTGCGAATAAAAGCCTCGTTGTAGATATAGATGTCGTGAGCGCTGTCGCCATCGTCTTCGGTGTCGTCGGCCATAATCACGTAACGGTGGCCGTCGAGCGCTTTGACCAGCCAATACAAAGCATCGTCGATCGTGCATTTCTCCTGCACCATCGCTGCGTCGCCAATCGCACCGATGAGTGCCCGCTCGCCCTTCGTATAGCCGCCTACCGAGAGCAGAATCGCGACGTTTTCGTCTCCGCCACCCGGTTCAAGTTCCTCGTACTCGGACTCCGAAAGCGGTATCGCGCTATTTGCAAGTTCGTCCACATCGTCCGAAACCTTGGAAAAGGTAAAAGCGAAAAATCCCGCATCATCGACGGCGCCGTAGCCTACGTTCTCGCCTTGCCACTCATAGTTTTGATGCTTGAGCAGGCGCACCAGATTGGCACCACCCAGGTTGATTGCGGCATAGACCGTCACGTTGGCATTGTCGTCCACGCAGGCGGCGTCCGCCGTGCTCGCCGCCTTGGCGCCGCCCGAGCAGCCAGCCAGCGCGCAAGCCGCCGCGCCCGCGCCCGCCACAAAGGCCGCACGGCTCATCGTCATCTCGTTCATCATGTTTGTTCCTCGCTATGATATTGGCCGCATCGCACTTAGCCGAGCGCGCGTCCGGTCTTTTCCTGCCAAAACTCGTTAATCGTGGGGGCACCGCCGCCCTGGGTAAACGTACCGGTCTTGATGGCCTCTTCGGTAATGAGGTCCAGGCGGTAGTCGCCGTTTTCCATCGGGCTCACCATGGCAACGTGCCGCGCCATGTTGGAGCCGTAAACGCACGCGATCCACGAGCCCGAGGTGATCTGCGCCCGGTCCTCAACCGGAACCGAAAAGCCCGCGATAACATCCTCGCAGCTCGAGTAGCCTGCGAGCTGCAACGTAAACATCACGGTGCTGCCGGTGCCGCCCTTGTCGAGCTTTCCGATTTCATCCTCGCCGAGCCATTCGGTCGCGCCGTCCTTGCTGATATTGCAGACGCTGAGCACGCGGCCTGCCTCGTTCTCGTACATCTCGAGCGCATCTTGCCAGGTATAACCCTGTTGCGACGCAAACTCCTGCAACTGCCAGCCCTTAAGCTCGAGCAACGCCGCGATGCTGATGTTGCGGTGCGTATCCCAGCAGTCATCCGACCACGTATCAAACGCATCCGTCGAGCCGCCGTCCGCATCCGAGCTGCCGCCCGCATCGCCGGAATCGCCCGATGACGAGCCCGCGTCCATCTTGTCCTTTACCGGGCGATCATCGTTAAAGCCCGTCGTATCCTGCGCCTGCTGTCCACCGCACCCCACAAGTGTCAGCAGCGCCGTTCCCGCCGCCGCGACAAACGCCGTGCGCGAAATAACCGTCTCCCTCATCGTTGTTCCTTTCCCGTTCGTTATCACAATGCCGAGAAACACGCCCGGCATCGATTCAGACATAGCCCGCTCACGCTATTGACGAGGCAGTTCCGTCCAGCCAAAACCAGGCTCAAAGCCATCGCGCGTGCCGATCACATCGCCCGAGCCGTTCACCCAAGCTTGGTCCGCCATCACCGAAACCTCGACATCGGTACCGTCGGGCCTGGTGTAATGATTGACTCCGCGAATGGCATCGGAATACGAGGCAGCGCCCGTTCCCACACCCGCACTGGAGAAATTGGCCGCACTGGCGGCCATGTTCGCGGCGTGCTGACGATCGCTGCGGTCGAACCATGCCTGCTGGTAGCTGTCGAACGCCGCCTGCTGTGAGGCATGCATCTGCTGCCAGGCTGCAAACTGCTGTTGCTGCTGGGCGATATTCATCTGTGTGCGTTGGCGCTGTTCGAGCACCATCTGCTGCTTTTGAGCGCTCGCCTCGCGCGCAAGCTCCGGGTTGAGCCGCAGGGTCGATGCCATTGAGACAAGTGCCGTAGAGGCCGCCTCGTCCAAACGGCCTTCTGGCGCAACCAGACAGAAGCTGTCCCTGATACGCCACTGCAACAGGTCGGCCGCGCCCAGCTTGAACGGCGCCTCGTCTGGGCAATCGCCCTGATCCGTGGCCCGCTCTTGCGCGGCGCCCTGCCCCGCCGCCGCAGTCGCCTGACGCTCGCGCAGGCGCTTGCCCAGAACGCCGCCGATGAGTCCGCTCGCAAGGCCAGCGCCCAGCAGTGCCTCGGCCCCGGCGGCAATGCCTTTACCCATAGAGCCCGCGACTCCGCCGATCGAGGCCACATAGCCCTCGACCTTGGCCGCCACCGCAAGCTCGGTGGGCACCGGGGCTCCCGCAAGCTGATATCGGCGCATGCGGCACTCATAGATCACGTCGCTCGGCTCCATCGTAAAGCCCTGAATCGCAAAGTCGTTTGCCGCCTCGCGCTTTACGCGGGCACGCTCGTGCTCGATATCGACCGCCGCGCTCGATGGGTACGGCTGCTCGGCCACAACCTCCGCCCGTGCGCCCAGCTGTGTCGCGCAGACCTGGGCCAACTCGTCGCAAGCTGCCTCCACGTGCATAAACGCCTTGCGCTCGGTTTGCGTGGGGATACGCTTGGCAACGGCGCCCGCATCCACGTAGCAGAGCTCGGAGCGGTACACAATGCGCTCGCCCGCCGGGCCCGCCGCCGTCACGCCAACCGAAATCGGACAGTCGAAGCTACCGCTACGCTCAAGATGCGCTTCTTCGATACACCAACCCCGCGGCAACGCCACCTGCGCGAGTGCCTGGCCTCCAGAAGCATCGCATGCGGTACGGAGCTCAAGGTCGCCGGCGCGAGGAGCGTCCGCCGAGGCTGTGCTGCCAGACGGTGACGCGGTCTCGGCACTCCGCGTTGGCGCATCTGCCGGCATGGCCGCGCTCGGCGCGCAGCCTTCGCCCGCCCCATCATCGACAGCCGCCTCATTCGCGGACTCCGCAGCATCTGGGCCGACTGCAACATCCTCAAGCCGCACGCCGCAGCCCGGGCAAAATTGCACCGGCACGCCGGCGACCCGAGGCAGTTGCGCCCCGCACGCCGGGCAGAATCTCAAGTCACTCATTCCGTACACCCCTCATTTCATTGGCTGTTCTTGATGGCGGCAAGCTGTCGCCACAGTTCGTCGGCACCGTCGAGACGATATGCCGTCTTGTCGAGCACGATATTCTTGCCTTCGAGCTCCACCGATTGATCCGAGCCGTCCGCATAGACAAAGACGAGCGTGCGACCGGCGTCGCTCATCCGCTCATCCACCGCATCTCCCACGGTGCAGCCGTCGAGCGCGGCAAAGGTCGATGCGACCAGCTCGGCATCGTCGGTCTCGTAGACCGCCCGCGCCTCTCCGTCCTCGATAAGCCTGACCGCCACCGGGGCGGCGGCGCAATCATTGAGCGAAGCTTGCGCGGCAGTCTCTCCCTGAGCGCCATGGGTGCCGGCGCCGTAAGCTCGCATGAGTGTCACCGCCGCGGCAACAACAACCACGGCGATAAGCGCGCCCGCAATTTTATTAGACGCGCAACCCCGAGACGCCATAGGTGCACCCCTTCCGTTTCGCTCCGCTCAACATCACATTCATATGCCTTTGAGCGCCAAAACGGCAGGTGACAAATGTCTCATATTCACATTTTCGCAGGTAAAAACCACCACAAATGAACTGCGTCCCGAATCTTGGCCTTCTTTATTAGAAGCGAACACTAGGACGCTT
>CAVCBD010000100.1:0-8080 GCA_963599935.1 Acutalibacteraceae bacterium
AGACCGGTCTCGTTCATGAGCTCGACCGTCACGTGCTCCAGCAGGTGGCAGAGCTCGGTCTGACCCATGCAGTCCTGGAACTCGCGGCCGGAATCGCCCAGGCACAGGTGCTTGGCAATCGCGGGCACCAGGTAGTACACGCGCGCCGTGGCCTCGATGTCCTCCGAGGTCATGAGCGGCATGCCGGGGTTCACCAGCACATGCGCGCAGATCTTGTCCTCGCTGACGGTGACCTTAAGGATGTTGAACAGGCCTGCCATAACTCTCCCCTACTCTTCCTTGTCCTACTCGTCGCCGTCGTGCGGATTCGCGGAACCCGCACCCGACGTCGTCGGCTCGTCTACCGAAGACTCGGAATCCTTCTTATCGGTTTCGGCCGGAGCGATCACGCGAATGAGCGAGATGCGCTGGCCACGCATCGACTGCACCTTGAACTTGTACCCCGCGACCTCAAACACCTCTCCGATGTCGGGCACCGAGTCGCAAAGCTCCAAAATCCAGCCGGCGATGGTCTCATAATCATCGCTTTCCTCGAGCGGCCAACCAAGCTCAATCGCGTCATCGCACGAAAAACGCCCATCGACGAGCCACTCGCGGCGCGAAAGGCGCGTGAGGTACTTGTTGTCGGGGTCGAACTCGTCCTCGATCTCGCCGACAATCTCCTCGACGATGTCCTCGATGGTGATGATGCCGGCCGTGCCGCCGTACTCGTCCACGACCACCACGATCTGGTCGTGCGAGGTCTGCATTTCGGAAAGCAGCGGCAGGATGTCCTTGGTGTCTGGCACAAAGGTGGCGTCGCGCAAAAAGTCGGCGATGGGCTGGTCACCCTTGCCGTCGAGCGCGGGCTGGATCAGGTCCTTGATGTGCGCGATGCCCGCCACGTTGTCGGGATCCTCGTGGTAGACGGGGATGCGGCTAAAGCCGGTCTGTCGCATGGTGGACAGCACGTCGGCGACCGTCTCGTCATCCTCGCACATGGTGGTGTCCACGCGCGGCACCATGACCTCGCGGGCAACGGTGTCGCCCAGGTCGAAGATCTCGTGGATCATGCGCTTTTCCTCGTCGAGCAGGTCGTCCTGCTCCGAGACCATGTACTTGATCTCTTCCTCCGAGACGTTCTGGCGGTCGTCGGCGCTCTTGATGCGCAGGATGCGGGCCAGGCCGTCGGAGCAGGCGCCGGTCAGCCACACGAGCGGGCGGGCGATCTTCTGGAACACGGAAAGCGGCCCCACGACCTGCTTGGACACGCCCTCGGCGTTGGCCAGGCCGATACGCTTGGGCACGAGCTCGCCGATCACGATGGACACGAAGGCAACGGCGACGGTAATGATGACCGGTGCCAGCCCGCGCGCGATGGCGGAGAGCGGCGCGATGCCAAAGCTCATGAGCCACGTGGCAAGCGGGTCGGACAGGCTCGTCGAGGCGACGGCAGACGAGGCGAAGCCCACGAGCGTGATGGCGACCTGAATGGTGGCCAGCAGCTGGTCGGAGTCGGCGGCGAGCTTAATGGCGCGTTCGGCACGCTTGTCGCCCTCCTCGGCCTCGTGCTCCAGCACGGCGCGCTTGGCCGTGGTGAGCGCCATCTCGGACATGGAGAAGTAGCCGTTGATAAGCGTTAAAACGAGCGTGGTAATAAGGGAGATGGTTATGTCCATCGGGAGTTTCTCGAACCTCCAAGATTCGGGACGTTGGGTAGTAAGCGTAGGTGACGGATAGGGCAATTGCGCCGGTCGCCCGTGCGAGCGGGGCCGTGGGCGCGGTCGCTAGATTACGAAGAGGATCACCGCCATGAACTGGAAGATGCTGCCGGCGAGCACCCACAAGTGGAAAACACTGTGCAGATAGCGCACGTTTTTGGCGATATAGAACGGCACGCCCGCGGTGTAGCACACGCCGCCGACGGCGAGCAGGGCAAGTGCCACGGGGTTGAGCAGCGCCACAAGTTCGGGCAGCTTAAAGACAACGAGCCAGCCCATCAGCAGGTAGACCAGGCCGCTTACCCAGTGCGGTTGACGCTCGCGCATAAAGCACTCGAGGGCGATGCCGATAATGGCGATGGCCCATACGGCAAAGAACAGCACGGCGCCGCCGTCGTTTGCGAGCGTGATGAGGCAAAACGGCGTATAGCTGCCGGCTATGAGCAGGTAGATGCAGCTGTGGTCGATGATGCGGAACACGTGCTTGGCGCGCGCGGGTTGAATCGCATGGTAGAGCGTGGAGGCTAGGTACTCGAGGATAATGCTAACACCATAGACAATCGCCGCGGCCATGTGGGCCGGGCCTCCGCCGCGCAGGGCAGCGAATACGATCAGGAGCACCAGACCCGCAATACCCAGCAAGCAGCCGACACCATGGGTGACGGAGTTCATGATCTCCTCGCCCACCGTGTAGTGCGGAACGGCCGCGGCCTTGGGTCGCGGCTTGGAACTGTCGCTCGAATCGGACATGCCGGTTACATCCTCCAACGTAAAGAGTTCTCAACACTATATCAAAGCGTCTGGGTGCGTGCGAAATTTGCACCATACGTGACCCTTTGTTTACCCATTCTTTGCCTGTTGACGCATCAACGGTGAACGTCCATAATGCGCTTGCATTAAATGTTGATGTATTAACATCTTATAGGAGAATACCGCATGGCTCAAAACGCACATTCCCATCGAAAGCTCAAGATAGCCGGCATCGTTGCACTGGTGGTTGTCATTGCGCTGCTCGGATTTGCCGGCAACTTTCTGTTTGACTTCGCGCTGAATCCCCGCGCGCCATACACCATGAAGATGATGCAGGACGGCAAGGACGACAAAGAAAGTGAGCAGCCGGATGCCGAGGGAACCGAGGCGCGGGCATGGTTTAAAGAGAACCGCGAGAGCAGCAGCCTCACCGCAGATGACGGAACCGAACTTGCCGCTTGGTATTTTGCCGCCCCAGAGAGCACGCACAATTACGCTATCTGCCTACACGGATACACCGATGAGCCCATCGGCATGGCCCGATACGTCAAACGATTCCACGACCGCGGCATGAACGTACTCGCACCCGCCGCCCGCGCCCACGAGCGCTCCGGCGGCGACTATATCGACATGGGCTGGCCCGAGCGGCTCGATGTCGTTGCATGGATTGGGCGGATCGTTCAGGCTGACCCCGAGGCGCGCATCCTGGTCTTTGGCGAGTCGATGGGTGCGGCAACCGCCATGGACGTCGCGGGGGAATCTCTGCCCGCAAACGTGAAATGCATTATCGAAGACTGTGGTTATACGAGTGTTTGGGACGAGTTTTCTCTGCAGCTCAAGGACGTGTTCGGCCTGCCCAGCTTTCCCTTGCTCGATGTAGCAAACTTGGTGTACAACGTGCGCGCAGGCTACGACTTTCATAAGGCGAGCAGTGTGGAGCAACTCAAACACGCGACGGTTCCCATGCTTTTTATCCACGGCGACCAAGACACCTTTGTACCGTACAGTATGCTCGACCAAAACTACGAGGCGTGCGCCAGCAAGGTCAAGCAAAAGCTCACCATCCATGGCGCCACCCACGCCAAGAGTGCGCAAGTTAACCCCGAGCTCTACTGGAACACGGTCGACGACTTCCTCGGAAAGAATTTTTAGGCAAAAAGCAACGTCCGGGGCTTTATCTGGCCCCCTATTTTCGGAAGTATGCGGCAAAATCTGGAACTGCCGACCAGACCGCAGTTTTATCAACAATTTATCAGGGGTTTTGTTGCCAAAAAACGTCGTGTGCTCGGCGGTCTCGAAATTTGCCGCATACTTCCGGAAAACCGCCCGCGAGCGCTGTGCTCGCGGGCGGTTTTTGCTTGAATTACGCCACGAATGCGCTTGTTTTGTCCAATAGCTAGGCGCTATTTGACCTCGATGAGCTCGTACTTGCTCGTGCCCAGGCCGATCTTCTCGGCATGCGCGATGCACGCGCGCCAGTCGGTGTCGGGATGCGTGATGCAGAAGGGATCCTTGGCCTGCTCACCCTCCAGATGCTCGTGGTTGTGCTCCATCTTGGCGGCGCTGTCGGTAAGCTCGGTGTTGGGCAGCGGCTCGGATGCCATGACGGCATCGGCACAGGCCTGGTCGATGGCGACTGGATCGAAACTCGCGAACATGCCAATGTCGTTGACGATGGGCGTGTCGTTTTCGGGATGGCAATCGCAGTTGGGGCTGATATCCATAGCCAGCGAAATATGGAAGCTGGGGCGATCCTGGACAACGGCCTTCGTATACTCGGCGATCTTGTAGTTGAGTACGTCGGCCGCGGCGTCATAGTCGGGCTTGATGCAGTCCTGGTTGCACGCCGCAATGCAGCGTCCGCAGCCCACGCAGCGATCGTGGTCGATGGCAGCCACGTGAACCGTGCGGGTACTGCCGTTGGCAAGCTCGCGCTCACGCGTACCGTCAAACGTGATGGCGCTGTGCGCGCAAATCTTCTCGCAGGCACGGCAACCTACGCAGTTGGTAGTATCGACGCTCGGCTTGCCGGCGGCATGCTGCTCCATCTTGCCGGCACGGCTGCCGCCTCCCATGCCCAGGTTCTTCATGGCGCCGCCAAAACCGGCCTGCTCATGACCCTTAAAGTGCGTGAGGCTGATCACGATGTCGGCATCCATGAGTGCCTGACCAATCTTTGCCTCGCGCACGTACTCGCCGCCCTCGACCGGAACGAGTGCCTCGTCGGTGCCCTTGAGGCCGTCGGCGATGATGATCTGGCAGCCCGTGGCATACGGGGTAAAGCCGTTCTGGTAGGCGGTATCGATGTGCTCGAGCGCGTTTTTGCGGCTACCGACATAGAGCGTGTTGCAGTCGGTGAGGAAGGGCTTGCCGCCCAGCTCCTTGACGACATCCGCGACGGCGCGGGCGTAGTTGGGGCGCAAAAAGCTCAGATTGCCCAGCTCGCCAAAGTGAATCTTGATGGCGACGAACTTGTTCTCAAAGTCGATCTGCTCGATACCGGCGCGGCGAATGAGGCGCTTGAGTTTGTCGAGCTGGCTCTCGCGAGCATGCGTGCGCAGGTTGGTGAAGTACACCTTAGCGGGTGCTGCGGGTGCAGTTGCGGTCATAGATCTATCCCCTCGGTCTATATGGCGTTACAGACATAAGAGGATGGTACCCGTTGAAGTAGGGTCGAAGTCAAGCGCAACACCGAGTCGTTAGGCACTCATTGGGGACAGACTTAAATGAGTGAAACCACTCATTGGGGACGGACTTAAATGAGTGCCTCCCTTCCGGCAGTTGGGGACAGTCCTTGCCGCCCGGCCGGCGAGCCAGCGAATCGGCAAAGACTGTCCCCGATGACTAGTCGTTTAAGAACGTCCCCAATGACTACTCCTGCACCTTGAGGGCTTCGGCCAGGCTGACGCGCTTGATAGAGCGCGTGTGTAGCAGCGCCACGACCAGGTAGGTCGCAAAGCCAATGCCGACGCATGCAGCCATGGACCAAGCGGGCACGTAGATCTCGATATTGCCGTTGTAGGCGAGCAGCATCGAGCGGAAGATGGCCGTGAGCGAGCCAATAATGACCGGCAGGCTCAGCACGAGCGACGCCGCCACGCACAGCGTGATCGAGCGGATGTACAGATGCGAGATCTCGCCATCGCGATAGCCAAAGACCTTCATGTAGCTGATCGACCGGGCGCTATGGTCGATGACCGCCTTGGTTAGCAGGTACATAAACAGCAGGAAGATAAACACCGCGAGCCCGACCATCATGCCGATCATTTTGCTCATCATGCCGATGAACTGGTCGCCCACGGCACGCATGTCGTCGGGCGTGGTGTCGCCGGCAAAGTAACGCGCATCGAGGTCGAGCTTCTCGTCGCTCACATAGCCGTTAAAGTAGGCGGCATCGTTGCCGAACAGCTCGTTAAAGTCGTCGATGCTCATATAGATATTCATGTCCGACTTTGAGCCCCAAGTGCAGTCCTTACCCGCGTACTCAAGGGAATAATTCCGAGCCTCGTATTTGTCGCGAAGCTCGACCTTCTGGCCCTCGCTCCAGCCAAACTTGTCGAGCAGGCCGCCGCCAAAGACGACGTGTCCGTCGCCGACGTCGAGGCCCTTCCAGTAGCGCGAGCTTGGCGAGACGCCGTAGACCGAAATCGTCTCCTCGCCGTTTCCGTCGCCGCGGTCGTACTGCAGCTGGTAGACAGCGTATTTCTCGGCCTGCGCAATCTTGGCCGCACCGTTGTCGGTCGTGTTGACCGGGTGGATGTCGTCGTTGTCGGCGTCGATCTTAGAGGCCTTGTCAATCAGGTCGATAGCCTCGTCGCGGTCGCAGCCAAGGGCCTCGGCAAGCTTATCGAGGCGCGCATAGAGCGCATCCTTCTTGTCCTGAACGTTCGCGAGCGCGCGCTGCGCCGCAGACAAGCTCTCGGCAGACGGAGATGCAGTCGCGGCATCGGTCGCCGCCTGCGCTGCATCGGCCGCGTCGTCAAGCTCGTCATCGGCATCCTGAGCGGCGGAAAGCAGCGCGCCGTCAACCGACTGCAAGCGCTCGAGTGCCGACCACTGCTCGCGCTCCTCGGCAGTGCCCTCGAGCTCCAGCGGCGCCTTGAGCGTGTACTGGTGCTCGGCGACCAGGCTCGTCTCCAGGTTGTCCGCGTAGTGCGTCATCGTGGGCAGAATCGCCAGGCCAAAGAGCAGCAGCAGCGAGGCAAACGCAATGCCCACGAAGAGCGTGGCGAAGTTGCCCAGGTTGCGCAGGAAGACGCGCAGGCGAAAGCGCGAGACAAAGCCCATGCGCTCCGGCAGCTGCAGGCCGCGCTTGGTACCCGACTTACCGCTCGCCTCGTGACGAAGGAACTGCAACGGCGTCTTGCCCATCTTGCGAAGCAGACCCACCAGCGTGATGAGAATGAGCGCGGCGGCGGGAACCACGGCACACTTCACGAAGATCTCCCAGCTCCAGTACACCTGGAAGGGCGGCAGGCTGTACGAGCCGTAGTAGAGACCGCGCATGGGCTCGGTAAAGAACGCAACGCCGAGTGCGGTGCCCAAAAGCGCCGCGACCACGCCCACGATGGCGGGAAGTGCCAGGTAGTGCAGCACGATCTCGCGGCGGCGATAGCCGCTGGCGAGCAGCGTGCCGATGATGGCGCTCTCCTCCTCGATGGTGGCGTCGGTGAGCACCACAAAGACAAACGCCATGATCACGATGATGATGTCGAGCAACGTCATCCACATCATGGAGTCGCCGTCCACGTCGTCGCGCGCATAGCCAATGCCCTGGTTGGAATCGGCATCGATCAGATCGTCCACGCGCGCATCGGCATCGGTCAGCGCCTCGACCATATCCTGCTCCGCATCGATGCGGTCCGCGGTGGAGAGCCCGCGGTCGGCAAAGGTGAAGGAGTAGGTGTAGGCAGGCGCGCCACCGGCATCCTCGAGCGCGGCAAAGCCGGCATCGGTGACCTCTGCCACGCCGTACGTGATGGTGTTCACCGTAAAGTCCGAATTGTTGAGGAACAGCGCCTGGCTATCGGGCTGGGTCATGATGCCGCAGATGGTGTAGGTGCGGCCCTCAAGCTCGACCTTATCGCCGATGGCGAGGTCGTTGTTGGTGGCGAAGACACGGTCGATTGCCACCTCATCGTCCGCCTTGGGCTGCCTGCCCTCACAGTAGGACGCGATATCGACCTTGGTGCGGTGCGCATAGGTGCGCAGCGTGCGCTTGGTGCCATCGTCGCCGGCGGTCTTTTTGATGATGGCGTCGATGGAGAAATTCTTGTAGAGCGTGACGCCACCGACGTCGTCGGCTGCATCCTCAGCAGCCTTGAGCTGGTCTTTGGTGGCCTCGAAGGAGGTGGTCACGCGGCCGTCCTCGATTGTGTACGCATCGCGCATGTCGTCGATAAGGCAACCGATGGAATGCGCCGCGAGCAAAAAGCCCGACGTGAGGGCGATGCTTCCGCACATAAGCAAAAAGATGCCCAGGTACTTGCCGATATTGCGGCGCAGCTCGCGCGGGAGACGTTTTGCGAGAGGTGTCATGGCGCCGCCTACCAATCGAGCTCGGCGGCCGCGACGGGCGACTCGTTGAGCTCGTCCTCGACGATGCGCCCGTCGCGCAGGCGCAGCACGCG
>CAVCBD010000101.1:0-7700 GCA_963599935.1 Acutalibacteraceae bacterium
GTTCTCCACTTCCTGTGAGTACTGCATGCCTCTCCTCTCTATCGTGTTGGCGTCCCGTCTGGGGGTCGTGGCTGGCGATTGCCGGGCGACCCTTCGAAAGGGACATGACATGCAGCCCCTATAATACCGCGAAATGCACGGAATATTCGGCGAACGGCTCAGTTTTCGTAGCGAGAAGCGCGGAACTTTCAATTGAAACGATTTAACTCTATGTTCTGTGGTTGCGAACTTCCGTAAAGGGGGTCCGTCTTGGGCAAGCTTTTGGTCAGCCCTTGTAAGCGTTGCAGGGGTTGACCTGTTGCAACGGTGCCGTTCGCCGCCTGTTTACTGCCTTTGGCCGCGCGAGTGTATTGTTTTGCGTGAATGTTTTGATGGCACGCTTCAATCGTGCTGTATTTGATGGTAAGCAGATCCCGGCGAAGGGAGCGCCATGCAGCGCGTTTGGAGAACGGTTACCGGCTTTTACCATGTGTGTGCACGCGGCACGGGCAAGCAGCTCATTTTTGAGGGCGATGAAGACCGGTGGGCGTTTTTGGAGCTGATGCGCGACTGCTGCCGCGATGCCCAGGTGACGATCGTGGCGTGGTGTCTCATGAGCGACTGCGTGGATCTGGTGCTTTTGGATTACGAGGACGAAATGAGCGCAGCCATGCAGCGGCTGCTGTTGACGTATGCTCGTCGGTTCAATAAGCGCACTGGGCGTTCGGGCTGCCTATTTCGTGAACGTTTTGAGCGCCGCTCGCTCGATACTGACCGGCAGGTGATGGAGGCTATTTGCTACGTGCATACTAATCCGCAGGGGGCGGGTATTAGCCTAGTTGAGCGTTATCCGTGGAGCAGCTTTGTCGAGTATCTACGGGCCTATGACAACGATATGACGAGGGGATTTTCCGACCCGTCTTGCGTGCTTGAGCTTTTTGGTTCTGCCAAGGCCTTTATTGCCTATTCGCTTTCGAAGCCCGATGCCTGCGAGCCTGCGATGCCCGATCTGGAAGAGGCGGAGTGGGAGCGGCACGCCTTTGCCGAAAAGCTGGCGAAGGGTCTCGGGGTTCCGCTCCACGAGGTTAAAGCCGCATCGTCGGCGCAGCGCAATATCGTTATTCTTGGATTGCATGATGCCGGATTTACGGTGCGTCAGATTGAGCGGTATACGGGTATTGGCAAAAGTACCGTTTCTCGCATTGTGCGCGCCCGTGCGCCAGCGGCGGTGCTGACTGGTGGAAACGTGGTGTAGGGCCGCCTGTGCACCGCAGCCGGGGTCGCCCATACGCCACAGCCTTTGTTCTAAAAGCTTGGTACGGTAACTGCGCATCTAGATTTGCATAGAACGGTCGCCTTCATGCATAAAATAACGGCTTAGTTCTGTTTTGCCTGTGCCTACCCCCGTCTACTCCGTGCAAAAAGCGGGGTATTCAACATCGTGGTACTGTCGGCACCGTCGCAATCTTGAAACATACGGGCTCCGAAGTTATTTGTGCCTACCGATGAGCCTCCGAAGCTCATGTTTGCGCCCCCTGAGACCTCGATGCTTGTTCTAAATCGCTATATAAAGGCGACTTGAGATGTTGATTAACGCTTCCGATGCGTATACACACGGCTTGGCGTGCTGAATACTCGCAAAAATGCACGCCGCACCCTAGGGGACCCTTCTGCGGCAGGCGCGAGGCGTGCCGAAGCTCAGCAGGACGGGGCTTGGCACTTTGTTTAGAGTGCCCGTGGCCCTGCCCCAAGCTTTTTGTACTGGGGAAAAACGCTCGTGTTCGCGGTTGGCCGTGTGATAAATGACAGACGGGGCGCCGGGTGCGCGGACCTTGTGTGTCCGAGGCGTTATGAAAAAGCCGAGCCACCCGTATTGGGCGGCTCGGCAATCAAACCCTTTGATCTGGGGCATCCGCTACTGGCTAGCTTGCCCCTCGAGCATGCCGTCGAGGGTGCGCCAGGCGAGCTCGGCGCACTTGACGCGGGCGGGCATGTGCGAGATGTCCTGGAGCTGGGCGGCCTCGTCCAGGTCTTCCAGGTCCTCCTCGGAGAGTTGCTCGCCGCGGATCATGGCGAGGAAGAGCCCGGCCAGGCGGCGTGCCTCTTCGACCGTCTCGCCGGTGATGAGGTCGGCCATGATATCGGCGCTGGCCTGACTGATGGCGCAGCCGTGGCCGATAAACGAGGCCTCCTCGATCACGCCGTTCTCGACGCGCAGCTGCAAGGTGAGCTCGTCGCCGCAGCTGGGGTTGATGCCGTCATGCTCGTGCGTGGGAGCGTCCATCTCGTACTTATAGTCGGGGTGCGAGTTGTGCTCCATGAACGTGGTGGAGGTGTAGAGGTTACCCATTGAACGTGCTCCAAACGTGATGCAGACCGGCGATGAACTTGTCGATATCGGCCTTGTCGTTGTAGAAGGCCACGCTGGCGCGGCAGCAGGCGAGGTTCTCGACGCCCAACCAGGTGAGCAACGGCTGCGCACAATGGTGGCCGGCACGGATGCACACACCGTCCATGTCCATGATGCTTGCGACGTCGTGCGGGTGGATGCCCTTGACGTTAAAGCTCACGACGCCGTGGTGGTTATCCCAATAGATGGAACCGATGATCTGGACAAAGTCGAGCTGCATGAGTTCGCCCATCAGGTAGTGGACGAGTGCCTGCTCGCGGGCCTGGATGTTCTCGTAGCCCACGGTGTTGACCAGGTAGTCGAGGGCCGCGCCCGTGGCGAAGATGCCGGCGGCGTCCTGCGTGCCGGCCTCGAACTTCTCGGGGACGGGCGCCCAGACGGCGTCCTGCTCGGTGACCGAATCGATCATCTCACCACCGGTGAGCATGGGCGGCATTGCGTTGAGCAGGTCCATCTTGCCCCACAGCACGCCGATGCCCATGGGGCCCATGGCCTTGTGCGCGCTAAAGGCAAAGAAGTCGGCGCCCAGATCGGCTACGTTGACCGGCATATGCGGCAGCGACTGCGCGCCGTCGACGACCAGATAGCCGCCATACTTGTGCACGAGCTTGCCGAGGTTCTTGACCGGGTTCTCGACGCCCAGCACGTTAGAGACCTGACCCACGGCCAGAATCTTGGTCTTGGGACCCACCTTGGCAAGCACTTCCTCGGTGGTGAGCTGGCCGGTCTTGGTGGGGTAGAGGTAGACGAGCTTGGCACCGGTCTCGCGGCAGACCTGCTGCCACGGGATCAGGTTGGAGTGGTGCTCCATGATGGTGATGACGACCTCGTCGCCGGGCTCCAGCACCGTGGGTGCAAAGCTCTTGGCGACCAGGTTGAGCGACTCGCTGGTGTTGCGGGTGAAGACGACTTCGTTGGCCTGGGCGGCGCCGATGAGGTCGGCGATCTGCTGGCGAACCTTCGCGATAGCCTCGGTGGCCTCGACGGACAGCGAGTACAGGCCGCGCAGGGGGTTGGCGTTCATGCGCTGATAGAAGTCGCGTTCGGCGTCGAGCACGCAGGCGGGGCGCTGTGCGGTGGCGGCGCTATCGAGGAAGGCGATCTCGGGGTGCTGCTGGAACAGAGGGAACTGGCCCTTGTAGGGGTTGGTCTCGATGTCGATGGTAGGCCAGCCGCGCGAAGCCTCGTCGCTGGCGTCGAGCACCATAGGCTCCGGTGCTGTGCAGGTATCGCATTTAACGTGCTCGGTGTCGATCATGCGAGCTCCTCTTCAAAGTTATCGATCAGGTTGTTGCCCAGGCGGACGACGGCGGCGCGGGTGCGCTCATCGGTGGCGGAAAGTGCGGCATCCTCCAGCTTGGCGCGGATGAACAGATCCTCGGCGGCGTTTTGGTCAAGGCCGCGGCAGGCGAGGTAGAACAGCTGCTCGTCGCGGACGTGACCGATGGTGGCACCGTGGTTGCCGGCAACGTCGTCCTCGTCGCACAGGATGACGGGGACGGTCTTGTTGTCGACGCCCTTGTTGGCCAGCAACACGGTCTCGCGCTCGGTGCCGACGGCACCCTTGCAGCCGTGCACGAGGTCGATGGTGCCGCGGTAGACCTTCTTGGACGTGCCGGTCAGCACGCCGTTGGCGTCGATCTCGCACTCGGTCTTGCGACCGCGGTGGCGCAGCTCGTAGTTAAAGTCGCGCACTTGCTCGCGGGCGCCCAGGTAATCGGTGTCGATCGTCACCTTGGCGGTGTCGCCCAGCAGGTCGCCAGCAAGGCCGGTGGCGCTGGCGCCGGCACCCAGGACGGTGTGCTGCACGTTGACGCGCGCGCCCTCGTCCAGGAATAGTCCGGTGTCGTCGAGCGCGATCCAGCTATCGTCGAGCGTCTGCGTGCAGGTCACGTTGACGGTGGCGTACTCGTGGGCGCACACGCGCAGCACGGAACCCACGACGCCCTCGCCGGCAACGGGGGAGTCCAGGGCGATCTGCAGGTCGAGCGTTGCCTGCGGGCGGGCGACGACGTCGATGGCGGCAATCGCAGCCGCCGCGTCGACGCCGCTTACGCGCACGGTAACCGTGGCGTGCTGGTACGCGGGCACATCGATGATGATGCGCTTGGTGGCGTGGTTGGACAGGTAGGTGTAGGCAGCCTCGCCCATGCCGGTCTCGAAGGCCTCGGCGGGGGAGAGCTCCTCCTCGAGCTTGATGGCGCCGGCCTGGTAGACGGAGGTGGCGGGCACGTCGAGCTCGGTTTCGGGCGTGATGCGGGCACGATCGGCGGCATCACCGGGGGCGGCGGCGCGGCGCTCGGGGAAGCGCTCGGCCATGTCTTCCATGGCGGCGTCGAAGGCGTCGGCCGAGCCGGCAAACTGCTCGTCCAGGCCCTCGACCTCAACGGCCTCGGCGGGTGCGTCGGCAAGCTCGTCGGAAAGCTCGAGCTTGGTCTGGTTCATCTTGAGCCAGCCCCAAGTGGCGGCAGGCATCGCGTTGACCTGCTCAAGGGTGGTTGCAGCGGTGTTCGTGGTTTGTTTCATTATCCGATCGCTCCTTCCATCTCGAGCTTGATCAGGTTGTTCATCTCGACGGCGTACTCAAGCGGCAGCTCCTTGGAGACCGGGTTGGCAAAGCCGTTGACGATCATGGTGCGGGCCTCTTCCTCCGAGATGCCGCGGCTCATCAGGTAGAACACCTTGTCATCGCCGATGCGGCCGATGGTGGCCTCGTGGCCGATGTCGACGTTCTTGGCGCGGATGTCCATGGCAGGGATGGTATCGGACCGGCTCTGGTCGTCGAGCATGAGCGACTGGCAGCTCACGGTTGCCTTGGAGCCCTCGGCCTTGGGCGTGGCCACGATTGAGCTGCGGAAGGTCTGGATGCCGCCGCTCTTGGAGATGCCCTTGGTCTCGACGGTTGCCGAGGTATCGGGCGCGTTGAGCACGACCTTGCAGCCGGTATCGAGGTTCTGGCCTGCGCCGGCAAAGGTGATGCCGGTAAAGCTCGAGCGGGCGCGGCGGCCGTTGAGCACGCTCATGGGGTAGAGGTAGCCCACGTGGCTGCCGAAGGAGCCACTGATCCACTCGATGTCGCCGTCCTCGTCCACGCGCGCACGCTTGGTGTTGAGGTTGTACATGTTCTTGGACCAGTTCTCGATGGTCGAGTAGCGCAGGTGCGCACGCTTGCCCACAAAGAGCTCCACAGCGCCGGCGTGGAGGTTGGCCACGTTGTACTTGGGCGCGGAGCAGCCCTCGATAAAGTGCAGGTCGGCGTCGTCTTCGACGATGATGAGCGTGTGCTCAAACTGGCCGGCGCCCTTGGCGTTGAGACGGAAGTAGCTCTGCAGCGGGAAGTCAAGCTTGGTGCCCTTGGGCACGTAGACAAACGAGCCGCCCGACCACACGGCGCCGTGCAGGGCCGCAAACTTGTGGTCGGTGGGCGGGATGAGCGTCATAAACTTCTCGTGGATGAGCGGCTCCCACTGCGGATCGTGCAGGGCCTCCTCAATGCCGGAGTAGACGATACCCATCTTGGACGCGGTGTCCTGCATGTTGTGGTAGACGAGCTCGGAGTCGTACTGTGCGCCGACGCCTGCCAGGTAGCTGCGCTCGGCCTCGGGGATGCCCAGGCGCTCAAAGGTGTTCTTGATGTCGTCGGGCACCGACTCCCAGTCGTGCTTTTGGTCGGTGTTGGGCTTGACGTAGGTGACGATGTTGTCCATGTCCAGGCCCTCGATGGAGGGGCCCCACGTCGGGTCGGGAAAACGATTGAAGATCTCGAGGGACTTGAGACGCAGGTCGAGCATCCACTGCGGCTCGTCCTTCTTGGCGCTGATTTCGCGCACGATGTCGGGCGTGATGCCGGCGTCGAGGCGCTCGAATCCCTCCTCGCCATAGGTGAAGTCGTAGAGGCTGCGGTCGATGTCCGCGACCTCGGTGCGGTTCTTGGTCATTGCGTCGCCCCTTTACGCCCGCTGCTCGGCAGCGGCGGCTTCGGCCTGGGCGCGCTGCTCGGCGGCCTCGCGCTCGAAGGTCTCAAAGCCGTTCTTATCGATCCAGGGGATGAGCGAGGCGTCGTCCTCGCGCACGATGTGGCCCTTGACCATAACGTGGACGTGGTCGACATCCAGGTGCTCCAGGATGCGCGTGTTGTGCGTGATGATGAGCATGGAGCCGTCGCAGCTCTTGCGATAGGCATCCATGCCGTGGCTGACGGTGGAAAGCGCGTCGACGTCCAGGCCCGAGTCGGTCTCATCTAGGATGGCGAGCTTGGGCTGCAGCAGCAGAAGCTGGAGCATCTCGACCTTCTTTTTCTCGCCGCCCGAGAAGCCCACGCCCAGCTCACGGTTGAGGTAGGCGGTATCCATGTTGAGCTCGGCCGCGAGCTCCTTGACGCGACGGCGGAACTCCTTGCCCTTCATTTCCAGGCCGGGGCGTCCGGCGATGCTGGCGCGCAAAAAGCTCGACAGCGGCACGCCCGGGATCTCGACCGGGGCCTGGAAGCTCAGGAACAGGCCGGCGCGCGAGCGCTTATCGGTGGTGAGCTCGGTGATGTCCTGGCCGTCAAAGACAATGCGGCCGTCGTTGACCGTGTAGACGGGGTCGCCCATGACCAGGTGGCCGAGGGTGGACTTGCCTGCGCCGTTGGGGCCCATCAGCACATGGGTCTCGCCGGCGGCGACGTTGAGGTTGACGTTGTGGAGGATGGTCTTCTCGTCCACGGAGGCGGTCAGACCATCGATGGAAAGCAGCGGATTTGCACTCATGCTGTCCCTCTCTGTATATGGTGTACTCATAGGTGTACTAAACCCTAGGAATCTTCTCGGAATAAAGTTACTATGGGTTCGGCGTTAGTCAAGGGAAAACCCGACTAATTCACTCGACTTTTCAGATTGTGGGACAAATTCATCGGAAGTGCTTGTCCCCAGCGTTATGGAAGGGTAGGTATGCTCATTTCTTCCAAGGGCCGCTATGCCCTCCGACTGATGATTTATATCGCGGCGTTGGGCGACGCCGAAGGCAAGATTGCCCTGCGCGAGGTCGCCGATCGCGAGCATATCTCACAAAAGTATCTGGAGCAGCTGGTGCGTCCGCTTATGAAGGCCGGCCTGCTCAAGAGCGTGCGCGGCAAGGGCGGCGGCTACATGATGGCCAAGGACCCGGCCGAGGTGCGTGCCGGCGACATCTTGCGTGCCGTCGAGGGCAGCACTGCCCCGGTAGCGTGCGATGGCATCGACAACAGCTGCACCCGCAGCGATCTGTGCTCAACGGTCAAGTTCTGGCGCGGTCTGGACGACGTGATCGAAAAGTACGTCGACGGCGTGAC
>CAVCBD010000102.1:0-7672 GCA_963599935.1 Acutalibacteraceae bacterium
TCCATGACCGCTTCTACGATGCCAAGGTTCCCGATTGGCTCGGCACCTTCTCGGGATCCTCGCTGGTCTACCTCATCAGCTTCTTTGCCGTGCTCGCCCTAGCCGTCGTCTCGGCCGCCATCGTGCCTTCCGTATACGCAGTGACCGAGACGCTGCGCCATGCACTTGTGGGCGTCGGCCCCTTCGGCGTAGGCGTCTTTGTTTTTTTAGAACGAGCACTCGAGCCCATAGGGCTGCACCACCTGCTCTACATGCCGATCTACTACGACAACCTGGTCATTAACGACGGCATCTACGCCACGTGGACCAATTTGCTCCCCATCCTCTCCCACAGCACGCGCCCCCTCAATGAGCTTGCGCCGTGGGCCGGTTTCACCGCCACCGGCTGGGTCAAGCTCTTTGGCCTTCCTGCCATCGCGGCTGCGTTCTACTCCACCGCAAAGCCCGAGCGCCGCGCTGGCCTCAAGGTCATCCTGGTTCCCGCCATTGTTGCCTCAGTGGTCTGCGGCGTCACCGAACCGCTCGAGTTTCTCTTTATGTTCACCCACCCCGGGCTCTTTTTGCTCTACGCCGTCCTCTCGTCCTGCCTCGCCATGGCTATGAACTTCTTTGGCGTCGTCGGCATCTTCTCGGGTGGCTTTATGGAAATGGCTGCCTTCAACTTTATCCCGCTCATGCGGACGCATGCCGGCGCCTACCTTCTGGCGCTCGGAATCGGACTCATCTTTAGCGCCATCTTCTTTCTGAGTTTTCGAGGTCTTATTTTGGCCTTTGACCTTAAAACCCCGGGACGCGAGGACCATATCGCCAGCAACACGGCGCTCTCGCGCTTGACGGGAGACGACGTTGACGAAAAGCGCTCATCCGAAAACAGCGCTTCCGGCGGCCAGGCATCACAAGATCATCTGCTCGCCGAGCAGGTTGTGATGCTTCTGGGCGGCGCCTCCAACATTGTGGGCGCAACCAACTGCGCCACGCGGCTGCGCGTCGAAGTCGCGGACCCTTCCATCGTCGCGGACAACGCGACCTTTGTCGCAGCGGGCGCCAAGGGCCTCATCATTACGGGCAAGACCGCCCAGGTGATCATCGGCATCTCCGTTCCCCGCGTCAAAGAGCACTTTGATCGGATTATGGGACTCGAGCCGGGGTTTGTGCCCACCACCTCGGCCTCCCCTGCCGCCAGCCCAACCCACAAGCACGGCGATATCTGCTTCTTCGACATTGACGGCACGCTCGCGTGGCAAGACCCCAGGGTCGCCCAAGACCTTCCCGAAGACGAGCGGGACCTCTCCCCCTATCCCAACGAGGAGGTTTCGCAGGCAATCCGCGAGTTTGTCGCCAACGGCAACATGGCCTTTATCTGCACGGGACGTACGCTGAGCTGCATTCATCCCAAACTACTCGAGCTGCCGTGGGCAGGAATTGTCTGCTTGGCGGGAGGCTACGTCGAACTCGACGGACGCATTGTGCGAAATGCAGCCATGAGCCCCGGCTTGCTGCAACGCCTCGCCCCGTATCTTGAGCAATCGGACGAGGTGATTCGCTTTGAAGGTCTCGATCGCGTCGTGCGCATGAGCGCGGACGCCCCCGATGGCGACGGATATGCCCGTACCGTAGGCGATGCCGTCACGCAACTTGAGCACTACAACGCCTATAAAATTCTTATGTCCACACCACTTGCCAGCCGCATCGCCCAAGATGAAGAGCTTGGACCTCTGCTCTGTCTCAACGAGCTCGAGCTCGAGGTCACAGAAATCTCGCCTCGTGAGTGCACCAAACGAGCCGGAATCAGTGCCGTGCTTGACGCCCTGGGGCCAGATCACGGCACCGTGTACGGCATTGGCGACGCGAGCAACGACATCGCCCTCATGGAGGCGGTCGACGTTGGCATCGCCATGGGCAACGCGCCGGACTTCCTCAAGGAAAAGGCCGACTACGTAACCGACAGCTTCGACCATGACGGCGTCGTCACCGCGCTCGAACACTTTGGGCTTATCTAGCCGAGCCCCTTGCCGCGTTTGCAGCCGCAAGACTCAATCTTCTTCAACCGCCGCGCTCGACGCCCTAATGTGGCAATATGTTGTCTGCATAATGCAACGATGCAACCTAAGAAAGAATGCGAGAACCCGTGTCCAGTCCGTTTACCAGCTTTTTAGCCCAGCACTTTGACCAGATCAACGACTATCTGGCCACGTTCTTTGACGGACAGGCGACCTCTGCCGATATCGAGCGCTACCTGTATACCCCGCTGTCGGCATTTACCGCCAATGCCGGCAAGCGCCACCGCCCGCTTATCTGCATGCTCGCCGCCACCGCAGTGGGCGGCAGCTTTGAGAGCGCCCGCAGCGCCGCGGCAGCTATCGAGCATTTCCAGTCGGGCGCGCTCATCCACGACGATATCGCCGACAACGGACAGCTGCGCCGCGGCAAGCCCTGCATGCACCTCACCGAGGGCACGGGCCTTGCCATCAATTGTGGCGACCTGGCGCTCACCATGGTCACCAAGACGGTTCTCGACGACCCCACGCTGGAGTCCGACGTGAAGCTGCGCGTGCTCCACGAGCTTACCGAGATGATCGTCCGCACCATCGAGGGCCAGGCGCTCGACTTGGGCTGGGTCCGTGACGGGCGCTTTGACATCTCGGTCGACGATTACCTGGACATGGCAATGCACAAGACCGCGTACTACAGCGGAGCCACGCCGCTTGCCGCTGGAGCCATTATCGGCGGCGGCAGCGAGGAGCAAATTGAGGCGCTGCGCGCCTTTGGCCTGCACACGGGCCTTGCCTTCCAGATCCAAGATGATCTACTCAACTTGATCGATACCAAGGAGGCCGCCAACAAGGACTTCCGTACCGACATCACCGAGGGTAAGCGCACGCTCGTTGCCGTGCACGCCCTGTCTGATGAGCGCTATCACGACGAGATTGAAGCGATCCTCTCCTCGGGCACCGAGGACCCCGCGCAGCTCGCGCGCGCCGTGGAAATCTTCCAGGAGACCGGCTCTATCGATTACGCCCACGCCTACGCGCTGGACCTGACCGCTAAAGCCAAGGCCGCCATCGAGGACGTTTCGCTCGAGGCGCATGCACGCGAACTGTTCCTCTCCATGGCAGATTTCTTTGTGGAGCGCCTTAACTAGCGGGGGTTATAAAACCTGTCAGCAGCGTATTTGGGTACAACTTGCTACACTGTTGAGTGCATGTTTATGCATCCCTTTGCGTTGTCTATCCGACACACGCTCAAATAGTACGAATGGTACGCCGAAAGGGGTTCGTTCATGGAACCTATTACAACGGGCATGCAGGGAGCAGCCGTCGAGGACGTCCAGTCCCGCCTTCTGCAGCTCGGCTATACAATCGATGACACCGAGGTTGCCGACAAGCGCTTTGGCACCACCACCGAACAGGCTGTTGGCACCTTTAGGCTCGATAGCGGTCTTGCCGCTGGCTGTGCCGTCGATATCCCCTGCTGGAGCGCCCTGGTCGACGCCTCGTATAAACTGGGCGACCGCACCCTCTATCTGCGCATGCCCAATTTCCATGGCGCCGACGTGCAGGCCCTGCAGAAGGCGCTTAACGTTTTGGGCTTTGCCTGCGGCGAGGACGATGGCTACTTTGGCCCTCACACCGAGGCGGCCCTTCAGCAGTTCCAGGAAAACGTCGGTCTGTTTGCCGACGGCATGGCTTTCCAGGATACCTACGCCTATATCAACCGCCTGCACCATGTGTGGGAGGGTAAACCTTCGGTGACCGAGGCTGAATCGCGCATCGGCTTTGCCCGCGCGGCCAACGTACTCGAGCGTTTCCAGATTGCCGTCATCGGCGAGGACCCTATCGCGCGCAGCGTAGCATCGCGCATGTGGAACATCGCCACGGCGACGACCGACAACAGCGGCATGATGCTTTGCGACTCCGAGGTTCCGACCGACGTTGACCTGGTGCTCGAGATCGCAAGCGACGAGCTGCCCGCCGACGCCGCTCCGCGCGCCACGATTGCCCTCGCCGAGTGCCACAACCTGGCCCAGCGCATCCGCACCGCCAATGTCGCCGCGCAGCAAAAGCCGGCACGCATCCGCATTGAGCTCACCGGCATGACGCGCTACAACGGCACCTTCACTGCCAGCGACGCCCAGACACTCGCCGTACGCCTGCTCGATGGCGTTTGCGATGCCCTCGCAGATTAGGTAAACTAAACGAGTTGCTTTTGTGCAACACCCATACTGGGACGTAGTTCAACGGTAGAACTCCGGTTTTTGGTGCCGGCTGTTGGGGGTTCGAATCCCTCCGTCCCAGCCAAGGTAACTGAGCGCCCTGGGCCTTCATCAGCCCGGGGCGCTTTCTTGTGGACAAGCGGAGGGATTCGAACCCGCAAGGGTGCGGAGCTGAGGAAACGCGAAGCGTTTTCCAGCGCAGCACGCAAGGAGCGAAGCGACGCAGCGGAGCGCGGCCGCCGAAAAGGCGGACGCGGAATCCCTCCGTCCCATATCAGCCGAGAGTGCCTTGCGCCAAAAAATATCAGCCCAGTTCCGAAAAGCGAGCCGCCATCTATAAAGTGCCGTGTGGCCCCGGCGGGCCGGGCATTAAGTTTGTCGCGAGTTCCGCACGCAAAGAAGGCCACTAACCTCGATGTTTTGGACGTGACAGCGAGAGGGGCCCTGGTATGGCAAGGTGACGTGAAACGAGGCGGCGCTGACCTTCTGGTCGCGCCGCCGAAGTTGAACGTCAGATTGCCGTGCCAGGGACCCTCGCAGCGTCGAGAGGACCGCCGTTCGGTAGAACGGCGGAACTAATTGTTCAGCATGCGGTCGAAGCTTCCCGAGTCGCCATCCCGATAGTCGGCGGTCATCAGAATCTCCTGCGGAATTCGTCCGCCCTCACGCAGCACGTTGCGGAATTGCACGCGCGTGACCATGGGCAGGTCCTTGATCGTGGCGGCCAGATTCTGCGGCACGCCCTGGTTGGCAGCCGCGGGCTCGCACTCGCCACCGGCCTTCACGCGACGCTTATGCTCGGTAAGCATGGCGCGATACATGCCGGCATGCAGGCGAATCTCAACAACGTTGGCGTTGCGGGCCTGCTCGACGATGCGTGCACCCTCTCGATCGATATCGCCCACGTAGTAGACATAGCTAAAGCGATAGCCGATCTCGGCCAGATAATCATCCAGTGCGTGCGAGACGCTCGCCTTGCAGCCGCCGCCAAAGATTACGCCGCCCACCTTGGTACCAAAGAGCTTGGCATGTTTACGTCCGCGCAGAAGCTTGACGATTTCGTCGTAGGTATCCAGGTTCTCGACCATAATGAACGGCTTGTCGGCGCCCAGCGTAAAGAAGCCCGTAAAGTGCACCGGACGGTTGGGGGCGACCTTGATCGCCTGCATGCTGATGCCCTTTTCGGTCATACGCCTGATCAGGCGCTCGCCATGCTTGCCGTCAAAAGCTTTTTCGTCATTGAAGATCTGGTAGGCGCGCTGGCGGCGCGAGGCAACCGGCGTATCGGCACCGCGGTTTTGCTCGACCCAAGCCTGAATGATCGCGATTTCCTCGGCAATCTTGCGATTGGACATCTCGTTGTGCTGAGCGCGCTGCGGCGTCTTTTTACCGTCCTTGCCTTCAACCCTTACAATCTGGGTCTGCTGCTCCTTAATTTTGGAGAGCGCCGTGGGCGTGGGGACAACCTTGAGCAGCTGCCTGCCCAGAACGCGGGCCAGGGCAAACGCCGAAACCTCGCCATGGGTAGTCGACTCAGTCTGCTGGGCAGCCGTATCTGCTGCGGCAAACTCGGGCTTCTTCTGAGACTTGCGCTTAGAATCGCCTTGGGCATTGCACTCACGTTTCGAAGTAGACGTCTGCTTCTGCGAACGCTCGGGCTTGCCCTCCTTCGCCGGCTGACGCTTGGGCTGCCTCATCGGAGCATCCACCTTCGCATCTTCGTCGCGCGGCGCTACATTCTCGGCGGCATCCTGAGCGTTAGAGCTGCGACCGCCACGATGACGACGGCGGCGAGGCCTGCTCGAAGTACCCTCCCCCGTCTGTTCAGCCGCAGGTTGCTGGCCCTGAGTCTCCGTATCGGAAGCAGTCTGCTCATCAACAGGCTTCTGTTCACGGACTTCCGGCTCGGCAGGCTTCACGACCTTCTCGGCCCGCGCCTCCGGAACCTGATCGACCTTCTCCTGACGCTTTACGGGATACGCGCGATCCACAAAGCCGCGACCGGGACGACACGAGCCCGATGCCTTCTTGGCCGGCTTCTCAGAATCGTCCGCGACCTCGGCAGACTCTTCGGCCTCGTGCGCAACATCCTGCTGCTCGGCCTTAAAGTGCGCACCGCGACGACGCTTGGGCTTCTGAGGCTCAGCGGGCTTCTGCTCTTTCACAGGCTCCTGCGGCTCGGTAACAGGCTCATTCTCGACAACCTCAGCATCCACCGCATCCTTTTGAGCCACGGCGCGACGGAAACGCTCCTGCTGGGCGCGACGTTGCGCATCGCGCTTGCCGCCTCCGCCAAAGCCGCCTCGGCCCGCCTTGGCGGTGAAGGCGCGCACGACATGCTCATCGAGCAGCTCGTCTGTATCGATATGCTCACGCGGGGCAACTTCATCCGTAGCAGACACCTCAACGGAATCATCGACGGAAACCTCTTCGGCAACCTCGACAAGCTGCTCCTGGGCATCATGAATCTCGGCATTGATGGTATAGAACGCCGGGCGGCCGTTAATGCCGCTGCCCTCGATCTTGGTCACAATCTTTGCCGCGATAAGCTCATCGCGCATCGCCTTGGTATCGCACTCCTTATCCACGGAGCGGAAAATCTGCGCCAGCGCGCTCGACTTAATCTTGAGCGCCTTACGGCAGAGCAGGTCGTAGGCGACGAGCTTAGCCCGCTCGGCAGAAAGCGACGTTTGGCCGCTCAAGCGCTCGGCCAGGGCATCGACATTGTTCTGATTATCGGAATATACCGTCTTGGCCACGGGGCCCCTTTCATATGCACACATATACGTCCATATGGTACAACGCGCGTGCCCGTCCACGCAAAACATCTGCGAGAACACCCCTGGCATCACCCGTCTTCACAAGAAAAAAGGCCGGGCCCGCGTAGCGCGGACCCGGCCTTTCCGAGTCATAGAGATGGAGGATTCAATCGTCCGATCGACTAGGCCTTGGCGGCCTCGGCGTCGGCAGGGGCCTCGGCGGCAGCGGCGCGACCATACTCGGCTTTGCCCATCTCGGACCACTCGGGCTCCTCGTCGGGCATGGAGCCGGCCTCCTTGCCGAAGAACTCCTTGAGGCAGTTGACGGCAACGATGAGGCCCAGGACCATCAGCAGGACAGCGAAGACGAGCTGCAGGCCCTTAGTGGCAGCGACGGAGACGGCAGCCGTGGTGGCGGTAGCCGGGATGGTGCCAAAGAAGCCATAAGCCTGGACGGCGGTCATGCAGCCCATGGCGCTCTGGACCAGCGAGGTGAACGTGCAGCAGAGCAGGAAGGCGACGGGCACGTAGAGCATCCAACCCTTGCGGCCGGTGCACTTGCAGAACACGGCGAGGGTGATCATGGTCATACCGCCGAGCAGCTGGTTGGAGGCACCAAAGAGCGGCCAGATGTTGGCATAGCCGCCAAAGGCGAGGGCGAGGCCGGGAAGCAGGGTGACGACCGTGGCGAACCAGGGGT
>CAVCBD010000103.1:0-7356 GCA_963599935.1 Acutalibacteraceae bacterium
CTCGCCCTCCAAATAAAACAATCGGACCGCATCCAGTGTACCCACCGGGTGCGGTCCGTTTCAATGGCTCAAAAGCCCTTGCCTAGCAATTCTCGGTCTTAAGCCGAAACGTGCTTACATGAAGCCGCAGACGCGACCGATGATGCCGATGGCGAAGAGAGCCAGGATGATGACGATCGGGCTGACCTTCTTCTTGAGGAGCTTGCAGACCAGCAGGGTCAGGCACACGGCGGCAAGGCCGGGGATGAGCTGATCGAGGTTGGCCTGAAGCGTGGTGACCTTCACCTGATCAAGGGCGTTAGCACCGATGGAGTTATACATCGTCAGTGCTTCCTTGACACCCTCAGAACCGGAGGGCAGGTTAGCCCAGTCGATAAAGGCGCCAGCAGACTGCGTGACCTTGGAGACGACCGGGGTGAAGGAGATGGACACCCAGCGCTCGACCAGGGCGCCGATGATGAACATACCAAGGATGGAAGCACCCTCGGTGACCTTGCCCATCAGACCGCCGGAGAGGTCCTTGGCGATGGAGGAGCCGACCTTGTAGCCAAACTCCTGCGTGTACCACAGGAAGGCGTAACGGATGATGTTCCACGCGAAGAAGAACAGCAGCGGACCGGCGATGCTGCCGGACAGGGCCAGGGAAGCGCCCAGAGCGCCCAGAATCGGGCGAAGGGTGAACCAGAAGGCGGGGTCGCCGACGCCGGCGAGCGGGCCCATCATACCGACCTTGACGCCCTGAATGGCGACGTCGTCAATCGGAGCACCGTTGGCGCGCTCCTCCTCGAGAGCGAGGGTAACGCCAATGACGGGGGCGGAAACATAAGGGTGGGTGTTATAGAACTCCAGGTGGCGCTTAAGAGCGGCAATCTGGTCATCCTTGCTGGTGTAGAGCTTCTTGATCGCAGGGATCATTGCGAAGCACCAGCCGCCGTTCTGCATACGCTCGTAGTTCCACGAGCCCTGAAGGAACTGATGACGGAAGCAAACCTTCTTGCGGTCAGCCTTGGTGAGCTGAATCTTGTTCTCTGCCATATGTATCACTCCCCTCCTACTCGTAATCGTTCAGAATGTCGCCGAGCGGGTCGCCGGAGCCACCGCCCATGCCGCCACCCTGCTTAGCCAGATCCTTAAGGCCAAGGTAGATGAGGGCAAGGGAGATGCCGATGAGGCCAAGGGCGATCAGCGTGAGCTGAGGGATGGCAGCAAGGACAAAGCCGAGGATGAAGAACGGCCAGGTCTCCTTGGTGGCCATCATGTTGATGACCATGGCGTAACCGACGGAAGCGACCATGCCGCCGCCGACAGCCATGCCGCCGGACAGCCAGTCGGGCATAGCGTTAAGCGCGTTGGTAACAGCCTCGGCCGGGATGATGCACAGAAGCACTGCCGGGATGGCGATACGAAGACCCTGCATGAGGATAGCAGCGTACTGCCAGCGCTCGATGCCGGCGAAGTCGCCCTTCTCGGCGCAACCGTCCATGGCGTGAGCGATAGCGGTAGCCAGGGTACGGCAGATCATGGTCAGGAACAGACCAGCGACCGACAGAGGCACGGCGACGGCGATAGCGGCGGTAACGGCCTTGGCCGAATCGGTGGCGCCACCGTTGAGGGCGAGCACCATGATGATCGAAGAAGCGACCGAGGCCAGGGCGGCGTCAGGCGCGACGGCGGCGCCGACGTTAGCCCAGCCAAGGGCCATCATCTGGAGCGAACCGCCCAGGAGGATGCCCTCCTGAAGGTGACCGGTTACGAGACCGATAAGCGTGCATGCCACGAGCGGCTGATGGAACTGGAACTCATCCAGAATGCCTTCCATACCGGCAAGCAACGCGACAATCGCAACAAGCAGAATAGTGATTGCAGACATGTATCGGACCCTCCTTTACTATGCTTGAGCGGCCAGTTCGGCCTTAGCTTTCTTCAACATGGCGTCGAGATCCTCGGAGGAATCCGAAGGAACCTTGCGGACCTCGAACTTGACGCCCTTGGCCTTGAGGGCCTCGAGAGTCTTAACGTCGTCATCGCCCATAGCGACGGCGTTGGTGACGACGACCTTGCCCTTGGAGTGAGCCATGGAACCGATGTTGACTTCCTTGATGTCGACGCCGGCCTCGATGGCCTTGAGCAGATCCTGCGGGTTCTCGAAGAGCAGCATGGCCTTGGTGTCACCAAAGCGCGTGTCCTTGACGACCTCGGCCATCTTCTTGATGGGCACGACGTTGGCATGGACTCCCGGAGGGGCAGCCTGCTCGATCATGGTCTTGCGGAGCTCGTCGTGAGCAACGCCGTCGGAAACCACGATGATGCGGTTGGGGTTGATCTGCTTGGTCCACGTGGTGGCCACCTGACCATGAAGCAGACGGGTGTCGATACGGACGTGGGCGATTTTGATGTGCCCGTCGCCGATGACCGTTCCCGGAGGGATGGCGCCTGCAGGAGCAGCGGCGGCCGCAGCCGGCTTCTTCTCCTCGGGCTCCAGAGACTCGGGCTTGACGCGCACGCCAGCCTTAGCCTCAGTCACGAGATGTTTTGCGATCGCATGTGCAGTGTTCTTTGCGTCAAAGCGCTGCGAATATGCCTCGATGAGCATAGGCAGGTTGACACCGGTGACGATAGCCCAGGAATCGTGGCCCTCGATGAGCCCGCTGATCTGGTTGAACGGCGTACCGCCCCACAGATCAACGAGGAAGAGCACCTGCTCCTGGTCCTCGAAGGAAGCGACTGCTTCCTCGACCTTGGCACGGAAGTCGTCGGGGCCCATGCTCGGCTCGAGCGAGACCACGGCTACAGACGGCTGATCGCCAAAGACCATCGAGCCCGTCTGCTTGATTCCAGCCGCCAAGTCACCATGGCTAGCAAGAACAATACTTACCATCACATAACCTCCTTTTTGTCTACGTATTTCCTACACGACAAAAAAGAGTATAGCCGCAAGTGTGGCAAAATTATAGGAAAAAATGTGAATGGTTGGATTATTTGTTTAAACGTCATGCTTTTGTTACAAGTTGGTTACATCGCTGGTTTTCAGCTATTCCTCGCTAAACATAATTAGTTTGACCATCTTAGAAAACAGATACAGGCACAGCATTCACTAATACCGATTTAAATCGGATAAGAACCTGCTTGACTCTTCGATATTTTGTTTAAACAGACGTGACTTGACTAATTTCGTTAGTTATGCTCTAGCAAACCGTCAAAAAAGAATAGTCATTGGGACGTTCTTTAATGACTAGTCGTTTAAGAACGTCCCCAATGACTAAGTTAGGCGATGTGGAGGGGGTTGGCGGCGTCGACGGCGTCAGGAGCAGCGGGACCATCAGGGGTAGCGTCTGCCAGGTTCTCGTCGGGGGTCTCGATCTGCTTGATCATGACATCCTGGCCCTGCAGCAGATAAGTCTCGCCGCTACCGCAATGGGGACAGGTCTTTCCGTACTCGACCGTCGCGTAGTCGCGGCCGCACGCCTCGCAATGTGTCACGGCCTCAACGGGCTCCACGATAAGCTCCGAGCCATCGGTGATAGGCTTTTTATCCGCTGCCCAGCGCCAAGCGTCGAGCAGCAAGTCGGGAACGACGCCCGAGACCTCGCCCAACAGCAACGTCACGCTCGAAACGCGACTTACGCCGTTGGCGCGAGCCACATTCTCGACATCGCGAATGATGTGATACACGATTCCGAGCTCGTGCACTTTATATCCTTCCGCCGTTCTAACGAACGGCGGCCGGCTTGACGCTGCGCGAACCCCAGACGGGCGATCTGCCTTTCAATCGTCGGGCATGGGCAAAAGCCCTATGCCCTCCTCTTTCAAGGCACCTCGCCACGTCTGGGGCCCGCTCGCTGTCCAACCGCCTTCTGCGCCGTTCGCTTACTCGTTACGCTCTTTTACTTCTTTCCGAATTTGATCTTGATCGCGCGCTTCAGCGCGTACTTGCCCAGGCTGGGAAGCTTTTGCTCGTATTTGACCATCGTTGAGCACTCGGGGCGGTCGCGATCCAGATGGATGGCGTCAAACGCGCACTTGGTGGTGCACAGGCCGCAGCCGATGCACTTGTTGGGGTCGACGATCGAGGCGCCGCAGCCCAGGCAGCGGGCGGTCTCGGCGCGCACCTGCTCCTCGGTGAAGGTCTCAACATACTCGCTAAACGGCGCAGCTTTCTCGCGCTCGCGGTCCACGTGGGCAACCTCGCGGCTCGCGTTGTCGTAGCTTTCGATCACGGCATCGTCGCGGTCAAGCGAGGTGTAGCGGCGCTGGTTGCGGCCGATGGTGAGCGTGGAGCCCGGCTGCACAAAGCGATGGATGGACACGGCGGCCTCGTGACCGGCGGCGATAGCGTCGATGGCAAAGCTGGGACCGGTGTAGACGTCGCCGCCCACAAAGATGTCTGGCTCGGCGGTCTGGTAGGTCTGAGGATCGGCAAGGGCACCCTGACCGTGGCCAAGCTCCACCTTGGAGCCAGCCAGCAGGTCGCCCCACACAATGGACTGGCCAATCGACATGACGACACGGTCGGCATCGACACGGCGCAGATCGTTCTCGTCGTACTCGGGCGCAAAACGGCCCTCGTCGTCAAAGACGCGCGTGCAGCGCTTGAAGGTGATACCGCACACACGACCGGCCTCGTCCAGGTGAATCTCCTTGGGGCCCCAACCGCAGCTGATGTGAGCGCCGTCCTCGATGGCCTCGCGACGCTCCTCCTCGCTGGCGGGCATCTGAGCCTCGCTCTCCAGGCAGAACATCTCAACGTGCTCGGAACCCAGACGGCAGGCGTTGCGGGCGACATCGATAGCCACGTTGCCGCCGCCCACCACAATGGTGCGGCCGGGCAGCGCGTCGATCTTGCCACTGTTGACCTCGCGCAAAAAGTCGACGGCCACGGTCACGTCCTCGGCATCCTCGCCCGGAATGCCGGCAAGGCGGCCGCCCTGGCAGCCAATGGCAACGTAGAAGGCCTTAAAGCCCTGCGCGCGCAGCTCGTCGAGCGTCACGTCGCGACCGACTTCCACGCCATAGCGGAACTCGGCACCCATCAGGCGAATAACCTCGACCTCGGCCTCGATAACATCCTTCTGCAGCTTAAAGCTGGGAATGCCGTAGGTGAGCATGCCGCCCGGGCGCTCGTTTTTCTCGAACACGACGGGCTTGTAGCCCTTCTCGGCCAGGTAAAAAGCGCAGGACAGACCGGCCGGGCCGGCACCGATGATGGCGATCTTCTGATCGAAGCCGCCGGCACGCGTCGGGGTCACCACAGGTGGGACATAGCGGGTCGCGGCATCCAGATCGCGCTGGGCGATAAACTTCTTGACTTCGTCGATAGCCACGGCGGCGTCCACACGGCCGCGGGTGCAGGCGTCCTCGCAGCGGCGGTTGCACACACGGCCGCAGATAGCGGGCAGCGGGTTCTCGCGCTTAATGAGTGCTAGGGCCTCGTCATAGCGACCCTGAGCCGCGAGCTTCAAATAGCCCTGAACGGCAACGTGCGCGGGGCAGGCCGTCTTGCAGGGAGCGGTGCCGGACTCATGCGTCTCGATGCGGTTGTCGTTGCGGTAGTTGGGCGACCACTTGGTGTGGTCCCACTTGGTGGCATCGGGCAGCTCCTGGCGCGGATACTCGGGCACCTGTCCGCCGGCCTTTTTGCTGCAGAGCTTCTGGCCCAGCTTGGCGGCGCCGGCCGGGCACACCTCAACGCAGCGACCGCAGGCCACGCACTTGTCCTTCTCGACCTTGGCGACATAGGCCGAGCGCGACAGGTTGGGCGTGTTGAACAGCTGCGAGGTGCGCAGGGCGTAGCACACGTTGACGTTGCAGTTGCAGATGGCGAAGATTTTGTTCTCACCGTCAATGTTGGTGATCTGGTGCACAAAGCCGTTGTCCTCGGCCTGGCGCAAGATGTCGTAAACCTCGTCGCGGGTCACGTAATGGCCACGATCGGTCTCGACCACGTAGTCGGCCATATCGCCCACGGCGATGCACCAATCGGCCGGGTCGTCGGCGCAGCCCTCACCCATCACGCGACGGCTCGCGCGGCAGCTGCAGGTGCTAGCGGCATACTTACCCTCGTATTTGTCGAGCCAATGCTCGATATGCTCAATAGGCACCGAGGTGCTTGCGGCGTCGATGGCCTTCTCGACCGGAATGACGTGCATGCCGATACCGGCGCCTCCGGGCGGCACCATCGGCGTGGCGCGGGACAGCGGCCCCTTGGACGCCTGCTCAAAGAACTTGGCATAGACCGGATGCTCCTCGAGCTGGCTCACGCGCATGTTGAGGAACTCGGCGGAACCCGGCACCAGCATGGGCAGTACCCACTGCTTGGCGCGCTCGGGGTTTTCCCAGTTGTACTCGAGCAGACCCGTGTAGCTCATGTCGTCGAGCATCTTCTCGATATCGGCCTCGGGCATGCCGGTGAGCTTGACCATCTCGGGCAGCGTATAGGGACGACGCATCTTCATCTTGCAGAGCACTTCGGCCTGCTCGTCGGTTGCGGCCTCGGCAAACGACCAGTACTCGTAGCCCAGCAGCTCGTCGCGATGCAGCAGACGGTTGGTGCAGTGCTCGCACAGCTTGACGATTGCCTCGCGCGGATGCTCCGGCAGCGGCGGCACAAACTCCACGCCGATATCGGGCTCGGTGTAACTAATCCCCGGTCCGTTGAGAATCATGGTTGTCCCTTCTCTTGCCGCAGCCCGACGAGGCCGCAGCGCCCCTCTTTTTTTGCAGGCCGGGCATGCCCCCATGCCGTTCACCCGCCATTGTTGACATTGTGTCAAAAATAGTATTGACGAACCGTCAACAATATTCAAGACTGTTAGGCGAACGGTCAGGCAAAAGAGGATGAAAGGCGGCAAAACATGGGCAACAACGCAGCAGGTACCTCTGTGGTCGATGCCGTCCCCGCATCCGATAGCGCGGCGAAGCGCTTGACGGGCGACGAACGCCGTCGCGAGATTCTCGATGCCGTGCGCACCGTAAGCTCCGAGCTGGGCGTGTCCCACCTATCGGTATCGGCTGTGACCAAGCGAGCCGGCTGCACGCGTTCATTGTTCTACCATTACTTTGCCGATATGGACGCCGCCGTCACCGCTGTCATGGACGAGGCAATCGACGGCTTCATTGCCGAGCTCGAGCAGTGGAATGCCAGCCGCACGGTTGGCGACATCGAGGGCGCGCTCGACACCGTCGCCCCGCTCTTTAAGCGCCTGGTCGCCAGCGGCCACGAACTGCCGAGCACCCTGACCTCCAGCAGCGGCGCGCTCTACGGCGGCTTTTTGCACAACGTGGTCCAACGCGTGGCGCAGTATATCTGCGACACCACCGTGGTGGATTTTGTCGCCCATCATGAGCTACGCATCGACC
>CAVCBD010000104.1:0-7295 GCA_963599935.1 Acutalibacteraceae bacterium
AAGACCTCTTGCGCCGATCAGCTTACGCGCGCTATCGAGGCCGCTCGCGCCGAGATCGCCTAATGGGTATCGCCGACCACATCAAGAATGGAATATCGCGCCGTGGCTTTGTGCTCGGCGGTGCTGCCGCGGGCGCTGCCACGGTGCTTGCCGGTTGCTCGAAAAAAACGGGCACGAGTGATGACGCCGCTGGCGAGCCGCAGGTTATCAAGGACGATTCGAAGATTGTCTCGATCACTGATGAGTACGAAGCTGTTGATATCGATCTTGAGCCCACGGCCTCGTGGACGCTGCCGCTGGGCACGCTGCTGTACTACTGTGATGGCGACTACGCTGCCGCGATGATGGCGCCTGCTTCTGCCCTGCATGCCAATACGCTTGGTGTGCTCAACCTGGGCGATGGCTCGCTTACCACACTTATCGAGGATCCCGTTGAGGGAACCGGTTATGCGTTTTACGACGTTCGTGCGGGTGATGGCGTGTTCGCGTGGGTCGAGATGAACTTTGCCAATGCGTCTTGGAAGCTCTATGCGCAAAACCTTGCAGGCTCCTCCCTTACCGGCAACGCTGTCGAGCTCGATCGCGGTGGCGAAAATTACGATCCGCCGCTCTTCACAGCGTATGGGTCGTCGGTCATCTGGTATAAGATGCCCTCGTCCGGCGGCAGCAAGACGAGTAACGATTCGTACTGCTACCGTCAGTCGCCCAACGAGTCCAAGCCTGAGACTATTTGGAAGTCGACGGGCCGCTTCGCATCCGCCCCGCGTGTGAGCGACGGCATCCTGACCATCTCGCCCCGCGTGCACAATGATGAGGGTGTCTATTACGGTATGACGGCGATTGACCTGACTGACGGCAACAACACGAAGCGAGCTCAGCTGGTGCTTCCTTCGTCGGTTTCGCCTTTCGAGGCCGTGTATATGGGCGACACCTTCGTGTTCTCCATTGAGGCGACGTATAGCGGCGTGGGTAGCCTGGGCAATATGGGCACCTATATCGGTAACGAGGGCGGGCCGTACCTCTTCCTTTCGCGTGAGCCGCTCGCGTGCGCTGCGGGAAGGAAAAATAAATACCTGGTTAAAGTTCAGGCGTCGCATTTTTTGATTGACACTTCGGCTAAGACCTACGGCTCGCTCCTGTCGCCCGACCGAGCCCTGGAGTATGGCGATTATCCTGCTACGGCGGGTAAATCGAACTCGTTCTTAACGTACGCAACGGTGCGCAACAGCCAGGGAATTCCCGAGACGGTTACCGCTCGCTTGTTCTCTCTTTAGTCTCCGAGGGGTTAAAAAGGCGTCGACAGGGGAATAAGCGCGTTGTGACTATGAGTACCGCCCGCCGAGCTATCGCACCCATGCGATACCCGGTGGGCTCAGGTGCGTTAAAATGAGCTTGTTCTTAGCTAATTGAGACAGGGGGGCCGTGTTATGGCTTCAGATGCAAAAAAGATTCTGCTGGTCGAGGACGAGAAGGCAATCCGTGACGCTGTCGCAGCCTATCTCGAGCGTGAGGGTTACTGGGTCGTGGGCGTCGGCGACGGCCAGTCCGCGATCGAGGAGTTCGAGAAGCACCAGTTCGATCTGGTTGTGCTCGACCTCATGCTCCCCAAGATTCCGGGTGAGCGCGTCTGCCGCACCATTCGCGATACCTCCGATGTGCCCATTATCATGCTTACGGCCAAGGGTGAGATCGAGGACCGCATTATCGGTCTTGAGCTGGGCGCCGATGACTACCTGATCAAGCCGTTCTCGCCGCGCGAGCTCGTTGCCCGCGTTCGTGCCCTGTTCCGCCGTGCCCATCAGGCCGACGAGCCGGCGGTCGAGGTGCTCGACTTTGGCGATCTGGTCATCGACATCTCGGGCCACAAGATTTTGGTCGAGGGCAAGGAAGTCGACCTGACGGCTTCCGAGTTCAAGCTGCTTACCACGCTTGCCCGTCACCCCGGCCGCGTCTACAACCGCATGGAGCTGGTCGAGAAGGTGCTCGGCTACGACTTTGAGGGTTACGAGCGCACCATCGACAGCCACGTGAAGAACCTTCGCGCCAAGCTGGGCGACGACCCCAAGAAGCCCAAGTGGCTCTACACCGTCCATGGTGTCGGCTACCGCTTCGAGGCTCCGACCAAGACCGATAAGTCGGACGAGAAATAAAGGAAATCACATATGACACCTGCGCGCTTTGAAATCGGGCAAAAGCATAAGCAGGAGAACGAGGCGGGTTCCAAGGCTAGTTGGAACACGCCTCGTTCCGATTCACGGCCAACGATGAGCTATCCCTCGCGCATGGCCCTGGCTTTTGCCCTGACATCGCTCATGACGGTATTGGTGCTGGTGGGCGTAGTCTCCGTTGTATGGGGCACGGTTTTTACGGATTACACGCGCTCCAATATTGTCGAAATCGCCAATTCCGCTGCCGAAAAGTTGGCAACGTCATATGAGGAAAATGGTTCTTGGACCGCGGGGGAGCTGCGTACGGTCGCGACATCGAGCTTGGTGTCCGACGATCTTGGTATGCAGGTTGTCAATAAAAAGGGCGTCATCGTCTACGACGACTCGTGGCCCTCGGCAAGCGCTACTGCCGATGTACGCGAAAATCAGGCGACAACCGACGGTACGAGCGGAAAGAAGGCGTCGCACAGCCCAGTCTCGTCTGCTCCCACCGATTCCAATAGTGTTGCCAACGTTGAGATCGTGACGTCCTCCGGCGAGCACGTGGGTCAGGTCAAATTGTGGGCGATTGGCTCCGATGCCCTGCTCACCAGGGCAGACTCAGCATTCAGAGAGAAGACCTTTAACGCCATGGCCCTTGCCGCGGTTGTGGCCGTCTGCATCTCGGTCGTTATCGGAGCGCTCATGTCGCGCATGCTCACCAAGCCGATTCATCGTATTACCAGCACCGCCAAGCAGATTCGCGATGGAGACCTGTCCGCTCGTACGGGCTTGCGCGGCGATGATGAGATCGATCAGCTGGGAGAGACCTTCGACGAGATGGCCACCTCGCTCGAAAAGGATATGAAGCACGAGAAGCGCCTAACCTCTGATGTTGCCCACGAGCTGCGCACGCCGCTCATGGCCATGCTTGCAACGGTCGAGGCCATGCAAGACGGCGTGTATCCCACCGACGACGAACACCTGGAGACAGTCGCATCCGAGACGCGTCGTCTGGCCCGTCTGGTGCAGCAGATGCTCGACCTGTCGCGCATGGAAAACAGTACCGCGCCGCTCAATCTGGAGCCGGTGGATATGGTGCCGTTTGTGCGTTCGATTGTGAATGGCCAGGAGCGCCTGTTTGCCGACCGTGACCTGCGTTTGCGCTTTGCAGATGAGACGCAGGGCCACGATGACGTTGTCGAGGCAGATCCCGACATGATCACGCAATGCGTCATCAACCTCTTGAGTAACGCCATGCGCTATACCCCCGAGGGGGGTTGGGTCGTGGTGTCGGTGCTCAGCGACCGCAAGCACGTCGATATCGCGGTTTCGGATACGGGCATCGGTATCGCCAAGGATGATTTGTCGCGCATCTTCGGACGTTTTTGGCGTGCCGACGCCAGTCGCGCCCGCGAGGCGGGTGGCCTGGGCGTGGGCCTCGCCGTGACCAAGCAGATTGTCGAGCGTCATCACGGCTACATATCCGTGGAGTCGGAGCTTGGAAAGGGTACGACTTTTACGATTCATCTGCCTCGCGAGCACACGGCGGACGCGGCATCTACTACAATGGAGCACTAGCTTTTCGCTACTCGGTGAAGGAGGGGTTTCGTCCCTGCCGTTCCGAGTTTGCGAAAACGTGCGGGAAAGAACCCGCATTACTGTCGTATTTTGGTAAGGAGTGACTCACGTGACAACGATGGAGCGTCGTCCGGATTCCCGTGGCAAGGTTCGTGATATCTACGATGCCGGTGAAAACCTGCTGATGGTCGCCACCGACCGCATTTCTGCGTTCGACTTCATTCTTCCCGACGAGATTCCGTTTAAGGGAGAGGTGCTCAACCGCATCTCGGCATTCTGGTTCGATAAGTTTGCCGATATCGTTCCCAATCACCTCGTTTCCATCGATCCGGCGGATTTCCCCGAGGAGTTTGCCGAGTATCGTGACTACCTCGCAGGCCGCGCCATGCTGGTCAAGAAGGCCCAGACGATTCCTATCGAGTGCATCGTCCGCGGCTATCTGACCGGTTCGGGCAAGAAGACCTATGACGAGAACGGCACCGTCTGCGGCATTCAGCTGCCCGAGGGTCTGACCGAGGCCTCCAAGCTTCCCGAGCCGCTGTTCACGCCGTCCACGAAGGCCGAGATCGGCGACCACGACGAGAACATTTCGTTCGAGCGTTGCTGCGAGATCGTGGGTGAGGACATCGCCGCGCAGATTCGCGACCTGTCCCTCAAGATTTACAAGGCTGCTGCCGAGTATGCAGCGACCCGTGGCATCATCATCGCCGACACCAAGTTCGAGTTCGGTGTCATCGATGGCAAGGTCACGCTGATCGACGAGTGCCTCACGCCCGACTCCAGCCGTTTCTGGCCTGCCGCCAGCTACGAGGAGGGCAAGATTCAGCCCAGCTACGACAAGCAATTCGTCCGCAATTGGCTCAAGGCCAACTGGGATATGACGGGGGAGACCCCGCACCTGCCCGCCGAGGTCATCGATGGCACGTCCGAGCGCTATCGAGAGGCCTTCCAGATCATCACGGGCTCCCAGTTCACAAGCATGAAGGAGAACGCATAAGTGAGTACCCGTAGCGCCACGAACAAGCGCACGCAATCCCACGAGGTTACCGGGGTTGCGCGCAAGTCCGCCGCATCTGCTAAACCCGCCCGCCAGGCAGCGAGCTCCGTTCGCGTCGTGCCGGCTTCGTCTAAAGCTCGCCGCAAAGAGCTCGAGAAGGGTGAAAACCTGGAAGGCCTTTCCAAGGAGGAGAAGCGCGCCCGCAAGGCCAAACAGCGTACTCACGAGGATCGTATCTACACGGTGTCGAATATTCTCCTCAAGCAGGACGAGGACTACACCAAGCGCCGTCGTATCTGGTGGGCCGTGCTCGCCATCGGCATGGTACTCGTCGTGGCAATTTGGGCTTCGCTCTACTTCGCTCCCGGCGGCACGGTGTCCAGTCCCGTCCAGATGGTCGGCATCGTTTTGTCCTATGTCATCATTCTGGGTGATTTTATCTACGACTTCGTTCGTATTCGTCCCCTGCGCAACATGTACCGCACGCAGGCCGAGGGCATGTCCGAGAACAAGCTCAACGCTCTTATCGAACGCTCGGCTGCCGAGGAGGACAAGAAGGACTCCAAGAAGAAGTAGCGTTTGTATCCATACATATCGCTAAGATATAAGGCGCGTCGTTTTTGCGGCGCGCCTTTTTACTGTTCTATAGATAGATGGAGTGGCACATGATTCGAGCTGCCCTGACGGTCGAAGAGGCTCTGGAGGGCATGAAGGCCCTGGAGCCCAAGATTAAAAACTATGCGCGTCTGGTTGTCCGCAAGGGCGTAAACGTCAAGCCCGGCCAGGAGGTTGTCGTTCAGTCTCCGGTCGAGTGCGCGCCGTTTGCGCGCGTGGTGGTCGCGGAGGCCTATGCTGCCGGCGCCGGCCACGTGACGGTCATTTGGGCCGATGATGCCGTGACGAGGCTCACGTACGAGCATGTCGAGAAAAGCTATTTTGAGCAGACACCCGAGTGGAAGCGCATGCAGCTGGATTCCTTGGCCCAGGATGGTGCCTGCTTTGTCTTTATCGAGGGTGCGGATCCTGCGGCCCTCAAGGGCATCGATCCAGCCAAGCCGGCCGCGGCATCCAAGGCGAGGAATACGCAGTGCAAAGTTTTCCGCCGTGGGCTGGATTACAACATCAATCCGTGGTGCATCGCCGGCGCTCCGGTCGTGGCTTGGGCGCGCGAGGTGTTCCCGGGAGACGCCGATGAGGTTGCAATCTATAAGCTGTGGAATGCGATTCTGCACACCGCTCGCGCCGATGGCCAGGACCCAGAGAGTGACTGGGAACTCCATGACGCCGCATTCGAAAAGAACCTGCGTTTCCTGAACGACAATCGTTTCGACCGCCTGCGTTATACCGCGGCAAATGGAACCGACCTGACGATCGGCATGACGAAGGGCCACGAGTGGGCCGGCGGCAAGGGTAAGACGCCCGATGGGCACCCCTTCTTCCCCAATATTCCTACCGAGGAAGTCTTTACGTCGCCCGACCGCATGCGCGCCGACGGCATCGTTTATTCGGCCATGCCGCTCATTCACCACGGCAACAAGGTCGACGATTTTTGGATTAAATTCGAGGGCGGCCGCGTGGTGGACTACGACGCCCGCGTGGGCAAGGCAACGCTCGCAAGTATCATCGATACTGACGAGGGCGCTGCTCACCTGGGAGAGGTCGCGCTCATTTCCAAGAACACGCCGATCCGCGAAAGTGGTGTTCTGTTCTACGATACGCTCTATGACGAGAACGCTAGCTGCCATCTCGCGCTAGGTGTCGGTTTCCCCGAATGCATCGAGGGTGGGTATGACATGTCCAAGGAGGAGCTCCTGGAGCATGGCGTTAACGTCTCGAGCACGCACGTCGATTTTATGATCGGCACGGACGACATCGATATTACGGGCATTACGCCTGATGGACGTGAAGTTGTGATTTTCCAGAACGGCCAATGGAGTTGGGAATAGTCCCAGACCGTGGTACAATGCCACCCGCGGGCCGTTAGCTCAGCTGGCAGAGCAGGGGACTTTTAATCCCAAGGTCCAGGGTTCGAACCCCTGACGGCCCACCATAGAATAGAAAAGCGACTGGCGGATGCCGGCCGCTTTTTTGTTGCCGCGTCACGGGTTCGAACCCGTCGGGGCGTGGAGCTGAGTAAACGCGTGAGCGTTTGCCAGCGCAGCGCGCAAGGCGCGAAAGCGCCGCAGCGACCGCCTGCGGAGCAGGCTGAACCCCTGACGGCCCGCCCAAAGGAAGGAAAACGAAATGAAAACAGATAGATACGGAATTAGCGGCAGCACATTAAAGATAATAGCGGCCATCTCGATGGTTCTCGATCATGTAAGCAGGATCGTCCTGACCAATGGAATCATGACTCACGCATCGTACAATCAGATATCAGACGAACAATGGGCGATTCTAAGCGAGGCTTCGGATGTGCTTCATGTTCTTGGCAGAATTGCATTTCCCTTATTTTGCTTTTTGATAGTTGAGGGATTTTTGCATACTCATGACATAAAGAAGTACCTGCGAAATATGCTTGTCTTCGCAATCATTGCGGAGCCCATATACGATTTCGTTCAAACCGGGCA
>CAVCBD010000105.1:0-7199 GCA_963599935.1 Acutalibacteraceae bacterium
CTCTCCTTGGCGATAAGTCCGGTGACGAGCGCCGTCGAGGCACGCCAGTCGCCAAAACCGAGCGGCGCCAGCACCGGCGCGATAATGCTGCCGAGACCTGCAAGCAGACTCTGCGACTGATCGGCGACCACATTAAAGCGGATGTCGAACGTCTGAAGGAACCAAATGACCACGGTAGCGGCAAAGATAATGGTAAAGGCCTTGGTAATAAAGTCCTTGGCCTTATCCCATGCCAGCATCACCGTCGTCTTGATGCTCGGCAGGCGGTAGTTGGGAAGCTCCATGATAAACGGCACCGGGTCGCCCTTAAATGCCGTGCGGTTGAGCACCAGAGCCGCGATGCAACCGACCGCAATGCCAATCAGATAGAGCGAGACCATGGCAGGAACCGTCGCCTGTGGGAAAAACGCCCCGCACAGCAGACCGTAGACCGGCAACTTGGCCGAGCAGCTCATGAACGGCGTGAGCATGACCGTCATCTTGCGGTCGTGCTCGGATGGGAGCGTACGGGTCGACATGATAGCCGGCACGGTGCAGCCAAAACCGACGAGCATGGGCACAAAGCTGCGGCCCGACAGGCCAAAGCGACGCAGCACCTTATCCATGACAAAGGCCACGCGCGCCATGTAGCCCGAGTCTTCCAGAATGGAGAGGAACAAGAAGAGCACGACGATAATCGGCAGGAAGGTCAGCACGCTGCCCACGCCCGTAAGCACGCCGTCGACAGCCAGCGAGCGCACCACGTCGTTGGTTCCAAACGCCTTGAGGCCCGCATCGGCCGAGGCGATGATGGCAGCGATGCCGTCCTCCATGAGTCCCTGCAACGCCGCGCCGATCACGCCAAACGTCAGCCAAAAGACGAGGCCCATGATCACCAGGAACGCCGGAATGGCCGTGTAGCGACCCGTCAGGATGCGGTCGATCTTGACGGAGCGCACGTGCTCGCGGCTCTCATGCGGCTTGACGACGCAGCGCCCGCACACGTCGCCGATAAAGCTAAAGCGCATATCGGCCAGCGCGGACAGGCGGTCGGTGCCGGCCTCGCCCTCCATCTGGGTAATGATGTGCTCGATGGCGTCAAGCTCGTTGCGATCCAGGTGAAGCGCCTCGGTTACCAGCTCGTCGCCCTCAACCAACTTGGTCGCCGCAAAACGCACCGGAATATGCGCCGTCGCGGCATGGTCCTCGATAAGGTTGGCGATGCCGTGAATGCAGCGATGCAGCGCGCCGCCGTCTGGACCATCGGGCGCGCAGAAGTCCAGGCGACCGGGGCGCTCGCGGAACCGCGCCACGTGCAAGGCATGATCCACCAACTCGCCGATGCCCTCGTTGCGGGCAGCGCTAATGGGGACAACAGGCACGCCCAACAGGCTCTCGAGCAGGTTGACGTCCACGGCGCCGCCGTTGGCCGTCACCTCGTCCATCATGTTGAGCGCGATGACCATGGGGCGGTCGAGTTCCATAAGCTGCAGCGTCAGGTACAGGTTGCGCTCGATGTTGGTGGCGTCGATGATATCGATGATGGCGTCGGGAGTTTCGTCCAAGATGAATTGGCGGCTGACGATCTCTTCGCCCGTGTACGGCGACAGCGAATAGATGCCAGGCAGGTCGGTAACGCCCGCCTCGGGATGGTTACGGATAGTACCGTCCTTGCGGTCGACCGTCACGCCGGGAAAGTTACCGACATGTTGATTGGAGCCTGTCAGCTGGTTGAACAACGTGGTCTTACCGCAGTTTTGGTTGCCGGCGAGGGCGAAATGCAGCGGCGCACCCTCGGGCACGGCCGTTTTTGCCGCACGGGGCGAATACGTCCCCTCGCCGAGTGCCGGGTGCTCCGTCGTGCCGATTGCGGCGTTAGTGCGCGGACCCGTGTCTGTGTCGTGAACACCCACGAGCTCGATGCGAGCAGCATCGTCCTTGCGCAGCGTCAACTCGTAACCACGCAGACGGATCTCGAGCGGGTCGCCCATGGGAGCGTGCTTCATCATGGTGACTTCGGTGCCCGGCGTTAGGCCCATGTCCAAAATATGCTGTCGGAGCGCCTGGTCGTCGGATGTCACCGATGCGACAACGGCGTCCTTTCCAATCTCGAGTGTATCGAGCTTCACGCGCTCATCCTTTCGTTAGACGCGGTTAACCGTTTACCGGGGCTAACCAACTCGTAACGACAAATGATAGCGCTCTGAACTATTTTATAAAGTCAAATACCGATGTTTACCTGCGCAAACTTTATGCGGTGCACCCCGAAAGCTCTTTGCGCATACCGCTCAGCGAGATCGAAACGGAACCCGACCGTGCGGTAGCGGTGAGTCGATCACCCTCGACCGACCCCGTGCATGTAAAGGGCGCCTTGCCCATCAAGACGTGGGAGATAGTACCCGAGAGCTCAAAGAAATCGCCCTCAGCGCGGGCGCTCGAGAGAGCGATATTGAGACCCCTGACGTTTAGTACTGCCCTGAGCGCGCCGTTCACCCCATGTGAAAACGTCACCTCGCCGCGTTTACTCCCCACCGGCGTCTGGGCCGAAACCACATACGTGCCCTCAAGCATGGCTCCTCCTCTGAGTAGGCTTTTTGAATCGGGTAAGTAGTCTACTTTTACAGATGACGCTCCAAAAAGCGGAAGGCCAGGCGGATCCAGGGACGGACGGAAACCTGCTTGTCCTCGTTGTCGACCGCGGTATTGGCGTTGCCGAGCGAAAGGCCGTGGCCACCCTGGTCAAAGACGTGCATCTCGCATGCAACACCCTCCTCGGCCATGCGCTGCGCAAACGGGTAGACCTGCGCGATCGGCGCCGTCTTGTCGTCCGAAACGCCCCACACAAAGGTCGGGGGCATCTGGCGCGAAACGTGCGTGGTAGGGCAAATGTCGGTCAGGTGCTCATCGGTCGCCTCGTCGCCCGTCACCATCGACAGATAGTCGTTGAGCAAATCGCGCCCCGTCTTGCCGCCCGTCTTGGGCACGCGCAGGTCGATGCGCGGGTCGCGCGTCTGCATATCGCGCACATAGGCAAGGTCGAGCAACGGATAGCCCAGCACCACGGCGTCGGGACGAATATCCTCCGGACGAGCCCCGGCAAGGCCCGCGAAGGGTCCGGTCTTCCACTGCGTTGCCAACGAGGCGCAGATCATGCCGCCCGCCGAGAAACCCACGATGCACACGCGCTTGGGATCGACATGCCACTCGTCGGCGTTGGCGCGCACGGTAGCGACCATCTTGGCAAGGTCCGCCTGCGGGTGAGGAAAGCTCACGTCGCCCGTGGCGCTCGTCACATAGTTGAGCACAAAGGCCTGGTAGCCGCGATCCAAAAACGCAAACGCCACCGGGTCCTGCTCGTGCGGAGCGATATGCGTAAACCCGCCTCCGCCGCAGATGATCACCGCGGGGCGGCGGCCATTGGGCTTGTCGGGCAGCGGCTCGGCACCCAGATACGTAAACGTCGCCGGATAATCCTCGGTCGGCTCCTCGCCCCACAGCGCATGGTTCTCAATAATCATAGGTGCTCCCTCCGTGCGATTCGTGCGCACTCGTTTTTCGCACCTTAGCGTACCCCACTTGAGCCCGCGGCGCAGAAACACCCCCGCAATAAGTTGGCCTTCAACTGATATATCACAAAATCGCTGTTCAGAGGCATCGTTAAGCAGCGTAAAATAGGAGCGCTGACCGTGCTGGGAAACACGTACGAAACGTTTCCGGCAAACCACACGCGTGCAACATGCACGCCTGATACGTTGGAGGCATCTATGGGTCTGCTCGATTCGCTCAAGTCCACGTTCACTTCGTCGGGCGAGGCGTCCGTTCCGCCCGCAGCAAGCTTCGCCACCCGCGAAGGCGTCATCTACGCTCCCGTCAACGGCGTGCTCGTCAATCTGAGTGAGGTTCCCGACGAGACCATCGCCTCGGGCATGCTCGGCCAGGGTTACGGCATCGAGCCCATTACCGGCACCATTTACGCCCCCGCCAACGGCCGTATCGGCGCCACCACCGTCACCAACCACTCCATCGGCATGATTACCGAGGACGGCCTGCGCGTGTTCATCCACGTCGGCCTGGGCACCGTGGAAATGAACGGCAAGGGTTTTGCCCGCTTTGTCGAGATGGGCGACACGGTCAAGGCAGGCCAGCCGCTCATCAGCTTCGACCGCGACGCCATCACGGCCGCTGGTCACGAGGACATCGTGACCGTCATCGTCTCTGAGCTCGACCGTCTCAAGAGCATCGACCACGTCGGCGAGTCCGGAACGCTTATCGGCGGCAACCCGCTCGTCAAGCTTGGCGATCCGCTGCTGGTTGCCAAGACCAAGTAGCAGACTGCCGTCACATAACGGGTCAACCACCCGTGCATCTTTGCCGCATCTGTGTTGTTGTTTTTGCCTATGTAGAGGTTCTAAAACGTTTCTATATAGGCAGCTGAGTATCAACGCAGGTGCGGCTTTTGCGTAGCGAGGCATCGTCCCGCGGCATGTTGTTCAACCGCACGAACCCCCTTCCTTTGTCCGCGCAGAGCGCTAGACTGCTAGGTCGACATTGGAGGAAGATCGATGCAAAACACACCCACGGGCGCCGCACATGCCGCGCCTCAACGCAACCAACGCATCGTCGCGCTCGACGGGCTCCGCGCCCTCGCCATCGCCGGCGTCGTCCTATATCACCTTCGCCCCAGCCGCCTGACCGGCGGTTTTTTGGGCGTTACACTCTTCTTTACGCTGAGTGGCTATCTCGCCACCAAAAGCATTATGCGGGCCACGGCACGCGACGGATTCTCGTACCCGCGCTATATCTGCCGCCGCATTGCGCGCATGATGCCGCCGATCGTCGTGACCATCGCGCTTACCGCCGTCGCCACCTACATCGCGGCCCCGAGCCTACTCCCTAAGGTGCAGCAGGACGCCCTGCCATCGGCACTCTTTTTGAGCAACTGGTTCTACATCTTCCGCAACGTCTCGTATTTCGCCGCCGCGGGGCTCCCCTCGCCGCTCACACACCTGTGGTTCTGCGCTGTCACTATGCAGTTCTATCTGGTATGGCCGGTCATCCTTATGGCACTGTGCGGCAAAACCAGGTCGCGCAACACCGCCATCGGCATCGCAATCGCATTCGCGCTTGTATCGACGGCAGCCATGGTCCTATTGTCTAATCCCACCGCCGACACATCGCGCGTCTACTACGGAACCGACGCCCGTGCCGCCGAGCTTCTATGCGGAGCCTTAGCCGCCATCGCCGCGCCGCGTCTGCGCGAGATGCTGAGCGGTGACATCCATACCCCCGGCGCCAACAAGGGCATCTCAAAGGTCAACGCGATTTCTATCGCGTGGCTCGTTGCCGTTATAGCCGGCGCACTCATGCTGACCGGAGAGAACGCCTGGCTCTACCGCGGCGGTTTTTTGCTGTTTGCCCTCGTCACCGGGCTCCTCATCATCTGCGTGCAGAATACGGAGTGCATCGTGCGCCGCCTGCTGTCGGTCAAGCCGCTCGTCTGGCTGGGCCAGCGCTCGTTCTCGATCTATCTGGTGCACTATCCCCTACTGCTTCTTATGAATCCCGCAACCCGCACTACCCGCATCGCCTGGTGGGAGCAGGTATTACAGCTTGTACTGATTCTTGCGGTAGCCGAGGTTTTCTATCGCCTCGTCGAACGCCCTTGGTCCCACAAGCCGGCCCAACAGGACAGCACGGCAAAAAAACACGTCCTCGCGCCCGCCATGGTGCTCCCCGCGCTTGGCGCCGCATGCGTCGCCGCACTTGCCTTCGCGCCGCTTGACTGGGCAGGCATCGCCACCGCCCGCGCCGAGCAGCTCCGTCCCGAGCTTGCCCAGAACGCGACCTCGTCCCAGGACAACGGAGTCAACGACAAGGGCACCGAGCCCGCATCCGGTAAAGACTCCCAGCCCAGCGACACCGCATCCGATGACGCCACCAAACAAAAACCCAAAGAGGGACCTATCGCCGAAAAGGTCCCCAAGAACTTGGACTGGAAGAGCTTTACCTACGACGAGGCGACCGGGACCTGCGATGCCCGCGTGCTCATGATCGGCGACTCGGTCACCGCAGGTGCCCAATCTGGCATTCAGGCAGCGCTTCCCAACGCCTACATCGACGGCGTGGTGAGCCGCCAGTTCTACACCTTCCAGGATGTCTATGCACAGGACAGTGCCAACTACGATCCAAGCGTGGTCATCTGCGCGCTTGGCACCAACGGCCTCATCCGCGACCCCCAGCAGGTACAGGACGTGATTAATGCCGTGGGCGGCAAGCCCATCTACTTTGTGACCGTGCGCGTACCGCTCGAGCTACAGGACCGAAATAACCAGACGATTCGTGACGTCTGCGCCCAAAACGACAACGCCGGCGTCATCGACTGGAACAGCACCTCCGAGGGCCACAGCGAATACCTCGTCGACGACGGCACACACCTCACCCAGGCGGGAATCGACACCTACGCTGCCCTCATACGCCAAGCCATCTGCGGGCACTAGGCAACGCAAAATCGGCGCTTGCGCGGTGCCCACGTCACGCCCATACATCACACCTGACGTTTTGCTACGCCCCCACTCGCGGGTTAGAATGGTTAACTGTTTGGAAATAATCCGTACAACCGTTATGGGAGGATACGTGAACCGCACCAAAATCGCGCAGCTCTATACGCACGCCGAGTCGCTCGGTGGCCAGACCGTCACCGTTGCCGGCTGGGTCAAGTCCGTCCGCGACATGAAGAACTTTGGCTTCGTTACGCTCAACGACGGCAGCTGCTTCCGCGACCTGCAGGTCGTCATGAACCGCGAGGCGCTCGACAACTACGACGAGATCGCCCATCAAAACGTCTCGGCCGCCCTCATCTGCAGCGGCACCGTTAAGCTGACCCCCGATGCGCCCCAGCCCTTCGAGCTTTCTGCCACCTCCATCGAGGTCGAGGGCACGAGCGCCCCGGATTACCCGCTGCAGAAGAAGCGCGCAACCGTCGAGTTCCTGCGCACCCAGCAGCACCTGCGCCCGCGCACCAACCTGTTCCGCGCCGTGTTCCGCATCCGCTCTGTCGCGGCTGCCGCCATCCACCGCTTCTTCCAGGAGCAGGGCTTTGTCTACGTCAACACCCCCATCATCACCACGAGTGACTGCGAGGGCGCCGGCGAGATGTTCCGCGTGACCACGCTCGACCCCAAAAACCCGCCCCTCACCGAGGCCGGCGAGGTCGACTGGAG
>CAVCBD010000106.1:0-7180 GCA_963599935.1 Acutalibacteraceae bacterium
TTGACGCTGCAAACCCGCCAGAGCGGCAATCTGCCTTTCAACTTCGGCGGCATGATCAAAAGATCAATGCCGCCTTGTTTCAAGGCACCTTGCTCGCTCTGGCGGGTTTTCGCTGTCGGTGCCATAGCATCGGCGTTTGTGTTGTTGACAGAAGGCCTCTCATGGGTAGTCGTTGGGGATGTTCTTAAATGACTAGTCGAAAGGGACACTCTTGTCGGCACTTGGGGACAGTCCCTGAGTGCCGGCAGATTGGGACACTCCTTTGCAAGATGGCTGCGAAGGCTGTCCCCAACGACTAGTCGTTTAATGCACCAGTTTCTGTCGAGTCGGTGCTTCTTGCGGGTTGCCCGTATAATGGTTTGCGTATGAACCGCAACCAAGGAGTTCCAGTTTATGGACCAGAACCTTTTTAAATTCGACCTGATCGCCGAGGACCCGACGACGCACGCGCGCGCCGGCGTGCTGCACACCCCGCACGGCGACATCGAGACGCCGATCTTTATGCCCGTGGGCACCAAGGCGAACGTCAAAGGTATTCCCACCGAGACCGTCAAGCAGCTCGGCGCCCAGATCGTGCTTGCCAATACCTATCACCTGTCTATGCGCCCCGGCGAGGATACCATCGCCGAGCTGGGCGGACTGCATAAGTTCATGAACTGGCACGGCCCCATCCTCACCGACTCGGGCGGATTCCAGGTCTTTAGCCATAACGACGCCGTCAAGCTCACCGACGAGGGCGTGCGCTTTATCGTCAATGACTACGACGGCCGCCACGTGTTCTGGACGCCCGAGGACAACATGGAAATCGCCATGAAGCTCGGTTCCGACATCTGCATGCAGCTCGACCAGTGTCCCGGCTATCCTGCCACGCGCGCCTACGTTGAGCGCGCGGTTGAGCTGTCGAGTATGTGGGCCGAGCGCTGCTATAAGGCCCACACCCGTGATGACCAAGCGCTCTTTGGCATCGTCCAGGGTGGCATGCATCTGGACCTGCGCCTGCGCTCGCTGCGCCATCTGGAGGAGTGCGGCGACTTCCCGGGCTATGGTATCGGTGGCTATTCGGTGGGCGAGGACCACGAGACCATGTTCGAGACGCTGGCACCGCTCGTGAGCGAGTACATGCCCAAGCACAAGCCGCGCTACCTGATGGGTGTCGGCAACCCGACGACGCTCGTGCGCGGCGTGGGCGTGGGCATCGACATGTTCGACTGCGTGCTGCCGACGCGCACCGGCCGCATGGGCACGGCATTTTCCAGCGAGGGTCGCCTCAACTTCCGCAACGCGCGCTTTGCGCACGACGACGGTCCCATCGATCCCACCTGCACCTGCCCGGTGTGCACGGGCGGTTACAGCCGTGCGCTCATCCGTCACATGGTCACGCAGAAGGAGATGCTCGGCGGCATTCTGCTTTCGATGCACAACATCTACTACCTGCTCAACCTTATGCAGCGTGCCCGCCAGGCCATTATCGAGGGCCGCTACGGTGCGTTCGTGAGCGACTGGATGAACAGCCCCGCGGCGGTGGATTACTAAGGACGGCGCGGACGCTTGTGAGGCGTGAGCAACGGCAAAGGTCAAGCGGCGGTCGGTCGTTGCGTTCGCTAACACGGTCTGCGTGACCGCTGACCGATGCCTTGCAAGCGCTTGATGCATCGTGGGTACCATACCGAATAGTTGATGTTCGGGCGGGTGTTTGACGCATGGCGTCGACCCCGCCCGTTCCTATTTTCGATAGGAGTACCCATGATTAAGAATGAGAACGTCGAGGGCGAGCCCGCCTACGACGAGACGTATCGCCGCGGCCCCGTGGTCATGCGCGGCCCCATGATTCCTAAGGACAACACCTACGCAAACCTGCTGGCGCCCGAAGATTCGACCGACTGGTTGCACGCCGACCCGTGGCGCGTACTGCGCATTCAGGCCGAGTTTGTCGATGGCTTTGGCGCGCTTGCCGAGCTCGGGCCCGCGGTGACCATCTTCGGTAGCGCCCGCACGCCCAAGACCGATCCGCTCTACAAGGCGGCGCGCACGGTCGGCCGCAAAATCGCCCAGCGCGGCGTGGCGGTTATCACTGGTGGCGGTCCCGGCATCATGGAGGCGGCCAACAGGGGAGCGGCGAGTGCCAACGGCAAGTCAGTCGGCTTGGGTATCGAGCTTCCGCACGAGCACGGGCTCAACAAATACGTGAATCTCGGTATGGACTTCCGCTACTTCTTTGTGCGCAAGACCATGTTCGTCAAATACAGCTCGGGCGCCATCGTGTTTCCCGGTGGTTTTGGTACGCTCGACGAGATGTTCGAGGTGCTCACGCTGGTACAGACGCACAAGGTTAAGCGCATGCCACTCGTGCTGGTGGGCACCGAGTACTGGCAGGGCCTGTTCAACTGGCTCAACGGCCCGGTGATGGATGCCGGCATGATCAGCCCACTCGATCCAGACCTCGTCCACATCACCGACGACCTCAACGAGGCCGTCGACATCGCCCTGAGCGGGCTGATGTAGGGCGAGCGTGCCTGTTGTTATAGTAATGTGAACGGCAGACTGATGCTATTTAACATCAGTCTGCCATCTAAACTGGGTATACTGATGCAAAAGACGAGGCGAGGAGGTCGCGTATGTCTACTACAACGGTTAAGCCCACGACGGTTCGCATCGAAGAGGGGCTCAAGGAACAGGCGACTGAGTTCTTGGATACGGTCGGTCTGAGTCTCAATTCGTATCTCAACCTTGCTGTTCGGCAGCTGGTAAATCAACGAAAGATTCCATTTGAGATCGTAGGAAGGGCGGAGGTGCCCAACGAGGCGACGAGACGCGCCATGGTGATTGCCGAGGCTCATGAGTTGGGGATTCTGCCAGACGACAGCCCGTCATTCAATAACGCTGATGAGCTTATATCATTCCTCGATGAGGACTAGCGATGTTTGAGATTAAAGTCGAGGCTCAGTTTAAGGCGGATTACAAACGGACGATGCGCATCCATCCGCAGCTAAAAACCGAGTTTAAGGCGGTAGTCGCAGAGCTTGCGGCTCACGGTTCGCTTCCCGCGGAATATGGCGCCCATGAGCTTTCAAACCCGGGCGGCAACTACAACGGCCACATCGATTTCCATCTATCCGATGGCTTGGTCGATGTGGTCGTTCTGTACTTGCCGCATAAGACTAATCCGGTGATCAGACTGGTAAGAATGGGTTCGCATGATGAGCTATTCCAGGGCCCACAGGGCTGAGTGCCGATTTCTAAGTTGCGGTGGAATAGGGATTGATTTGCGGCTGATAAGCCAAAAACAGTCCCTATTCCACCGCAAGTGATGGGGATGTCCCGTTCGTTGCTGCGGTCCCCGATTCGCCCCTTTGCTGGATTTCTTCCAAAAGCTCGGCTGCGACTTCGCTGCTTTTAAAACGAATGCTGCAATCCTCTTTCTTGGGAAAAGCCAGTAATGGAATGGTTCCGTACCAGACGGTTTCCTCGTCAATCACTGCCGCGCACAAACGCCCTTCAGTTTTGACGGAATAGTCGATGCCCATTTCGGCAAAGACCGCCTTCGCGTCATCGCGCGGAGTTGAGGCAACGATTATCTCAAGGGCGATCCCGCGGGCGGCTGTTCCTGTGAGCGCGGCGGTGAGCTTCGGGAGACATGCGGCGGATGCGTAAGGAGCGGCTATGAAGACACTCTTTGCGGCGCCGGCAATGTCGTCAACCAGAGTCTCTATGGCATTCGCCGGCTCTATGAGGATGTTGTAATCGGGTTGCCCACTATCCTCTGCTACATAAACCTCGTACCCCAGCTTGGCGTAGGTCTTGAGTCTCTTCTGATACATGCGGGCGAGCATGGGTATCGATAAGTCAACGTAGTCGAATATCTCAACCCGCCGCTTGCCCTCGTGACTTCTATGCAGCCTGCCCGCCTGCTGCGTGATGCTGCCGTCCCACGATATCGGCGTGGCAATGAGGAGAGTGTCAAGGTAGGACAGATCGAAGCCCTCGCCCAGAAGGCTTTCGGTGGCGACGATGATTCGATGTTCGTGTTCGAAGCAGGGAAGACTGTTCAGTATCGCTTTTCTTTCTTTGGCGTCGATTTCCCCGGTCAGGAGAATGGGTTCGTGTCCTCGGTCTTTAAGCAGCCTGAACAGCTCCTCGGCATGCTTTTTCCTTTTAGACAGCACGAGCGGATGCCGACCGTTTGACGCAGCTTCAAGAGCGTCGTTGACAATCAATTCGTTTCTAGCTGCATGCGTGCACAGCAGGTCGAGAATCTGATTGAAGCTTGCGCCCGGCTCGTAGGCGGGTAGTCGAATTCCGGTAAAACGAGGCCGTACGATGCGATGGATGCCCTGCTGGATTGCTTGCTTTTTTGGATCTATGACATAGCGAAGTGGGCCGCAGAGCATAAAGAGCGCCCGCGTGAGACCGTCGGAGCGCTCGGGCGTCGCGGAAAGGCCGTATACGTATTTGGCCGGGGCAGACTTGAGAACAAGCTCGAGCTGTGGCGCGGCGGCATGGTGACATTCGTCGCAGATAATGAGACCGTAATTGCGAACGAGCTGCTTGGCTATCGGCTCTCCGGTTTGGCGGTCTTTGCCAGACAGCGATTGAAACGAAGCGACGTCGACGAGGCCACTTACGGCGGTTTTGCCCCCTCCTATTTGTCCGATGACCGGAGGCTGTCTTTTGCTGATTCGTCCTTTTGGAGTTCGGACGGGTTCTCTGTTGTCCGTAATGTCGAGGAACTGCTCGAGCTGAGATCTCCATTGAGCTATGAGCGCGGTCTTGGGAACGATGACAAGCGTTGGAAGGCCAATGGCGGCAATAAGGTAAGCCCCAATGACTGTTTTACCGAAGCCTGTCGGCGCGGACATGATTCCATCTTCGTATCCAAGTAGCTGCTCAGCGGCGATTTGCTGTTCAGGGCGAAGGGCGCCTTTAAATGTCATCACAATTTGATTGCCGGATTTGCGTTCGTCTGAATAGTGGGCAGTAACGCCGGTTTCTCGGAGCAGCTGCTCAAGCTGAGTTTTGCAGCCCCGGGGAATCGCAACATAACCATCTCTCAGTTCGCTGAGGTCTATAAGTCGCGGTTTACCGAATACCGATTGATGCATGGCTTGTGCTCGATAGAATTCTGGGTTGGCGAATGTTGCGAGCCCGCGGATTTCCATTTGAGCTGCAGGACTCAGAGACTTTTCGGGGATGTAGAGCATATCGGCTTGCGTGACGGGCAGCGATGAAGGAAAGTCCCGCGATGTGAGCGGTAGCCGCTTTCGTGGTTTTTGGGCATATCGTTTGGTCTTGTTTGCGACCGTAACTGTTGCTAGCCCGTGTGGGTTGTCCCCAGTGGTCTCGATCAGATTTTGCACTGTCGAGCGCGGAATCAGCTGGACTTGCGACAGATAAAGCCATTGGTCGGGAAAGGGCTCGAATTGTTCGTCTACAAATACGCTGTTTCCTTCACGTTGTGCCTTGCCTTGAAAGGGAAGTGCGATGAGGTTTCCAAAACCTCCATCGGGAATAGTGTCCTGAGCGGGTAGCATTCGATCAAAGGCCTCGAACGTGATTGTCTTATTAAGCGCCGCAGCTTCGGTTATAAGGCAACTTCCAAACTCTCTGGCAGCCTTTGCGCTGATTGGCTCGAGAAAGAAAAACCAGATGTGTGCGCCGTTGCCGGACCTTGAGCGCTCGACGGCGGCGTTAATGTTCCGTCGTTTTGCAACAAGCCGTACGACATTTGTTGCCTCTTTCCAGTCTGCTTTGTCAAAATCGATGACGAGAACTTTCGTATTGCAGTTCTTGTCGAGTACATATTGCCCGAGGACATCGCGGAACCGGTCATCGTTGCCTTTAAAGTGAGCAATGATTGCGGCATCGCTTAATTCGGGGAAGACGCGATTGTGGCATTCTGCGCATTTGACTTTTTGATGGGCTACTTTGGGACAAATTCCCGGCTTCCACTCGTTTGCGCAAGCGGGCGTATAGCCGATGCCCCCGTCTTTTCTGCGATATCCATGAGCGTAAACATCTTTACGCCCGGTAAAGAGGCTGCGAAAGAGCTCGAGTTTGTCACGTGCTGGGCTCGCACTGGTGACGATGCCCTCGATTTGTGCTCGTTCATCGAACAAAGCGCCGGCTTCTTCCCACTCTTCAAGTGTGGCGTAGCGTACGTCTGAACCGTTGTTGCAAATGACGATTTGTCGGTGTGGGTCTGCGGTGTGCGCAATCGTCTGATCGTATTTAAATTGTACGGTCCCAAAGAGGGCGTATTGATGCATGGTGTTGCCCATTTGAATGCCATTCTTGTGTTGGAGTTGCTGAGACGAGGGTACGGCATTGCGACTTCTTGGGATATATAATTTCGATTCAAGTTCGCTAATGGTGAGGGATTGCTCCGCGAGTGGCTTTCGGTCGATGCCAAGGCGCGCGACGGCCCTTGGTAATCAGGATTTGCGGTTATGTGGGCAGCCGGAGGCGTAAAGAGCGGGCTTCATCCGAACCCGGTGGGCAAAAAATGGCAAATATGAGTACTGTTGCCTGGCTAGTACCATATCATTTGGAAAGTATTTAAGACCAATTGGCTGAGATTAGATATTTCTAACCCCCTTACCACGACGATTCGGGGCTTTATGGCGCTTGAAATCGGTGAAAGCGGGCAATTTCAGCTAGATTTTGCTGTTACTAAAATTGTGACAGTACTCATATTTGCCATTTTTTGCCCACTGGGTATCGTTGGGGCCAATCAAAGCTCCCCAAACAGCTGGGAACGCGCCAATCGCCAGCAATATCTTGTATGTGGGTAGCGCACGGCAATAAAGTTGCGGTGGAATAGGGATTGATTTGCGGTTGATATGCCAAAAACAGTCCCTATTTCACCGCAAGTGGTAAAGGTGGCCCTAGTGGGTGGGCTGGTAGCGGGGGCAGTAGCTGATGGCGATGGCGTCAATGCCTACGTGGGTGGCGATGGTGCAGCCGATGGGGCCGGTGCCGGCGTCGGCGTAGTCCTGGCCCGCGAGCGCCTGGTTGACGAGCTCTTGCTCCTCGGCGGCGCCGGTCGTGAGCACACGCACGCTGGAGCCTGGATGTTCGGCCAAAAATGCGAGGCAGTCGGCCATGGTGTTGGCGACGATGCGCTTGGCGCCGCGGCCCTTTTTGATGGCCTTGATCTCGCCCGATTTCCACTCCGGCGAAACGG
>CAVCBD010000107.1:0-7174 GCA_963599935.1 Acutalibacteraceae bacterium
CGCGGTCCTCGGCAAAGTCGATGGCATCGGGCTTGGTGCCCATAATGTTCACGCCGCTCTCCTCGAGCATACGCGCCAGCTTAAGCGGAGTCTGACCACCAAGCGTCACCACGACACCATCGGGACGCTCGACATCGATGACGTCCATGACGTCCTCGTAGGTGAGTGGCTCAAAGTACAGGCGGTCGGACGTGTCGTAGTCGGTCGAGACGGTCTCGGGGTTGCAGTTGACCATGATGGTCTCAAAGCCGCGGGCGGCCAGCGCGTAGCTCGCGTGCACGCAGCAGTAGTCGAACTCGATACCCTGGCCAATGCGGTTGGGGCCGGCGCCCAGGATCATGGCCTTGGGCTTGCTCGCCGGCGTGGTCTCGTCGGGGGCCACGCACTTCTTGGCATCCGAGCTCGTGCGGTAGATGTTCTCGTAGGTCTTGTAGTGGTACTCCGTGGCGCTCGAGAACTCGGCGGCGCAGGTATCGACCGTCTTCATGCTGGGAACCACGCCCAGGCCCTTGCGGTAGGCGCGCACAAAACGCTCGTCCGAGCCGGTCAGTGCGGCAATCTCGGCGTCGCTCGTGCCGTACTGCTTGAGCAGGCGCATCGCATCGGCGTCGATATCCTCCACGCGCAGGCCGCGGATGCTCTCCTGGATCTGCACCATGTCGTTGATACGGTTGAGGTACCACGGATCGATACCGCAGATGACATGGATACGCGCGACATCCCATCCACGGCGCAGGGCCTCGACCACAAAGAAGATGCGATGCTCGGTCGGCGTTGCCACGGCCTGGGCGAGCTCATCGTCGCTCAGTTTGTCGGCACCCTCCTTGCCACCGGCGCAAATGCCCTGGTGACCGTCCTCCAGCGAGCGCATGGCCTTGCCGAAGGCCTCCTCGAAGGTACGGCCGATCGCCATGATCTCGCCCACGGCCTTCATGCGCGTGGTGAGCGTGGGGTCGGTGCCCTTAAACTTCTCGAAGGCAAAGCGCGGCACCTTGACGACGCAGTAGTCGATCGTGGGCTCAAAGCAAGCGGGCGTTGCCTTGGTGATGTCGTTGACGATCTCGTCGAGTGTGTAGCCCACGGCCAGGCGCGCGGCGGCCTTGGCGATGGGGAAACCCGTGGCCTTGGAGGCGAGCGCGGACGAACGGCTCACGCGTGGGTTCATCTCGATGACGATCAGGCGGCCGGTGTTGGGGTTCACGGCAAACTGCACGTTGGAGCCGCCGGTCTCGACGCCGATCTTCTCCAGAATGGCGAGCGAGGCCACACGCATGCGCTGGTACTCAAGGTCGGAGAGCGTCTGCGCCGGCGCCACGGTGATAGAGTCGCCGGTGTGCACGCCCATGGGGTCGAGGTTCTCGATGGAGCACACGATGATGCCGTTGCCAGCGTGGTCGCGCATGACCTCCATCTCGTACTCTTTCCAGCCCTCGATGGACTCCTCGACCAGCACCTCGTGGGCAGGCGAGAGCTCAAGACCCTGGCTCACGATGGAGACGAGCTCCTCGTGGGTGTGCGCGATGCCGCCGCCAGCGCCACCGAGGGTAAAGCTCGGGCGCAGCACGCAGGGGTAGCCCACGCGCTCGGCGATGGCCTCGGCATCTTCCACGCTGTAGGCATAGCCCGAGCGCGCGACCTCCAGGCCGATCTCGGCCATGGCCTCGTTAAAGAGCTTACGGTCCTCGCCGCGCTCGATGGCGGCAAGGTCGCAGCCGATCATCTCGACACCGTACTTGTCGAGCGTGCCATCCTTTGCCAGCTCGACAGCGGCGTTGAGACCGGTCTGGCCGCCCAGCGTGGGCAGCAGCGCGTCCGGATGCTCTTTCTTGATCACGCGCTCGATAAACTCGGCGGTGATGGGCTCGACATAGGTGCGGTCGGCAAGACCCGGGTCGGTCATGATGGTCGCCGGGTTGGAGTTGACCAGGATGACCTCAAAGCCATCCTCCTTGAGCACCTTGCAGGCCTGGGCGCCGGAGTAGTCGAACTCGCAGGCCTGGCCAATGACGATGGGGCCCGAACCAATAACGAGGATGCGCTTGATGTCGGTACGTTTAGGCATGTTTAAAACCTCCTAGAGAGGCTGACTCAATGTTTTGAAAAAGTCAGCGAGGGTGCAGCTGGTGCATCAGGTTGCCGTGATGCGAGGGCGCGCTGGGCTTATGCCCGCGCGTCCGAAGCAGAACGGCAAGATGATGTGCCAGATGCAGCCGCAGCGTCGACCGGTCCGCCGTTCGGTAGAACGGCGGAACCACCATCGGCAAAATTCCAGCCGGCAAGGCGGTCCTTCGCGGTGTCGATGTCCAGGTAGTTCTCCTCGCCGTCCATGAGTCGCGTAAAGGCGGTAAAGAGATAGTGGGCATCGGTGGGGCCGGGCGAGGCCTCGGGGTGGTACTGGACCGAGAAGCACGGCGCGTCGAGCAGCTGGATGCCCTCGGCGGTGCCGTCGTTGAGGTTCACGTGCGTCAGGCGAATGCGGCCGAAGCGCTCGTTCATCACGACCGGCGCGATGCCGCGGCGCACCCAGGCGCGCAGATCGCCATCGGCCGCATGCTCGGCCTCGCCGCCGGAAAGCTCGGGAATCAACTTGCCCAAACTGGGGAACAGCAGGCCAAAGCCATGGTTTTGCGCAGTGATCTCCACGCGACGGCTCACCAGGTTCATAACCGGCTGGTTGCCACCGCGGTGACCGAACTTAAGCTTTTCCATCTGAGCGCCGCAGGCCAGGCTGATCATCTGGTGACCCAGGCAAATGCCAAAGACCGGCACCTTGCCGATCAGCTGCTGCACCTGCTCGTAGGTCTCCACCACGGCATCGGGGTCGCCGGGACCGTTGGACAAAAAGACGCCGTCGGGATTCATGTCGAGCACCTTACTCGCAGGCGTGTCCCACGGCACGACGGTGAGGTCGCAGCCGGCGCGGACGAGGCCCTCCAGAATGCCGCGCTTCACGCCGCAGTCGTAAGCGACCACCTTGTGGCGGGCAGGAGCGGCAGGGGCAAGCGCAAAGTCATGCGTGGCGGGCAGGTCGGCAGCTGCAAACTCATGAGACTCGGGGCAGCTCACGGTCTTGACCAGGTTCTCGCCCACCAGCGTGGGTGCTGCGGCCAGACGCTCGGCAAGCTCATCGACGTCGAAAATCTCGGTCGAGACAATGCCCATCTTGGAACCGTTGTCACGCAGGTGGCGCACCAGGGCGCGGGTATCGACGCCCTCGATGGCGACGATGCCGTGAGCACGCAGATACTCCGGCACGCTAACGGCCGAGCGCCAGTTGGAAGGCGTGGCGCACATGTCGCGAACGATCATGCCACGCATGGCCGGAGCGCTCGCGGGACGAGTGGTATCGCCGGGGAAGGCCGACTGGACGTCGGTCTCGTCGATGCCGTAGTTGCCAATCTGCGGATAGGTCATGGTTACGATTTGGCCGGCATAGCTCGGGTCGGTCATGACCTCAAAGTAGCCCTCGAGCGAGGTGTTGAAGCAGACTTCGCCGGTCGCGGTGCCCTCGGCGCCGCACGCACGTCCATAAAAAATGGTCCCATCCTCAAGATACAGGATGCAGGGACCGCAGGTGCCCTTGCTGGTTTTAGCCAGCATACGCTGGCAAAGCTCGCTGGGCGCGATGGTGCGGGCGGCAGCGCCCGCAGTATGGTTGTTCGCCATAGTTCTCCTTCCCGGTCTCACGGGACCGGCTTAAAGGTTGGTAGTTAGGCCTCGCGGTATTGTAACCGCAAGTATGTGCCATGGCGTTAATTTCATCGAAATGTTTACGAAATGATAATTATGACTTTCTATGCATAATGATTTTTCTGGGACGGGGATGAAAAAATCATCCCGCGGGGCACTTGGCTCACGCGGGATGATGGCTTCTTATTTGTCCTGCTCCAGCAGATCGGACGGCGTGCGGTCGGGCTTGCCGCCGCGGAAGATCTCGCGGCCGTGCAGGCGATGCTCCAGATCGCGCTCGGCCTTCTCTTCCGTGATCTTGGTCTGGCTCACCGCCGGGTCCTCGATCAGCGACGACACCGAGTTCACCTGTTTTTGGATGCGCTCGGCAATCGTATCGTCCATGCTCACGATACGCATCTTCCAGTCGATGCTCGTAGCGTTGGATGAGCTCTTGGTCCACACAAACGTCAAAATGGCGCTCTGATGACCCCGCGCGGGAAACATGCCAAAGAAGGAATCGTGCTGAATGTTGCTATTCTCGTCGATATAGGCGTGAACGTTATACACCACGCGGTCGATCTTATCGTTGAGCAGCGCGTTGGTCGCAAGCGCAGCGGCCTGAATCTGCCCGTTGGACAGCAGCTCGAGCTCGTTGGCAGACGATGTGTCCAACACCGTCACCTCGACCGTGCCCGTACGCTCATCAGCTTCATCGACGGTAAAGTCGAGCGGGAACTGCGTAAAGCCGTTGCCCCACTCAAGGCCGCCCTTCAGCGCCGTCGAAACGGTATCGACCGAAACGCTCTCGGACAGGTTGGCGGTGTTCAGACGACGCATCACGCCGTAGCCAATCTGCATGCCCACGATCAGCACCAAAATACCGATGACCACGGCCATCGCGGTCTTCGTAATGGTATGACTCACCTGCGAGCCCGAAGGATCGTCCTCGGACAGCGGGTCGATATGTTTTGCCTGGCTCGCGCGGTCCTCGCTGCGCAGCTGCGCTAGCGCCGCTTTGTCACCGCGCTTGGCCGCAGCCTCCTTCTCACGCATGCGCTCGGTTCGCTTTTTGGCAAGCGTGGGATCCAAGACACCGGATGCATCGATTTCGGAGAATAACTCCGTCACTTCTTCCGGAGTCAAAGGGTTCTTGTCAGCCATAAACTTCCTGTCATATCAATCAGTCGAGCTCGTGCGCACGCGCACCTTCGAACTGCATTCGATAGTAACGGGCATAAGTGCCGCCACGGGCGAGAAGCTCCTCGTGCGTGCCACGCTCCACAACGCGACCATGCTCAACGGTCGCAATCTCATCGGCATGCTTAATGGTCGAAAGACGATGGGCGATGATAATCGTGGTGCGGCCGCGTGCCAGCTCTTCGAGTGACTCCTGCACCGCCTCCTCGCTCTCGTTATCCAAAGCGCTCGTCGCCTCGTCCAAAATCAGGATCTTGGGGTTCTTGAGAAACACGCGCGCAATGGCGACGCGCTGTTTCTGTCCGCCCGAAAGACGGCTGCCGCGCTCGCCCACGACCGTGTCATAGCCCTGTGGAAGCGACTCGATAAAGGCATCGATGTTGGCACGACGGGCGGCCTCGGCGATCTCTTCTGCCGTGGCGCCCGGCTTGCCGCAGGCGATGTTCTCGCCGATTGTTCCGTCAAACAGGTAGACATCCTGCTGCACCAGGCCGATAGCGCGGCGCAGGCTCTGCTGCGTCACATCGCGCACGTCCTGACCGTCGATGCTAATGGACCCAGCGGCAACGTCGTAAAAGCGCGGCAGCAGCGAACAGGTCGTGGACTTGCCACCGCCCGAAGGGCCAACCAAAGCGATGGTCTGCCCGGGCTTGATGGACAGATCCATATGGTCGATAACGGGACGCTCGTCGGCATCGCCCTCGCCCAGCTCAACATCCTCGTAGTTAAAGCACACGTCGTGATAATCCACGGCGCCGGCGGTCACCTGCAGATCCATGGCGCCCGGCTTGTCCTGGATATCCGGCGCGGTCGAGAGTACCTCGTCCATGCGCTTAAAGCCGGCGATGGCCTTCTGATACGTTTCGGCCGAATTGACGAGTGTCTCGAGCGGCGTGCAGAACAGCGAAATATAGAGTGCAAAGGTCGCCATATCGACCGCCTGCAGCTGTCCCTGGGCGACCAGCCAGCCGCCCAGCAGTACCACGATCACATAGAGCACACCCGAGAGCAGGCCATATGTCGCGGTATAGACGCCCATGGCGTGATACATGTTCTCCTTGGACGAAAGATAGCGATTGTTGGAGGCGCGGAACTTAGAGCGCTCGGTCTCCTCATTGGCAAAGCTCTTGACCACGCGCATGCCCGCCAGCGAATCCTGCAGCTGCGCATTGATGCCGCTGATCTTTTTGCGGTTGTCGCTAAAGACCTCGCGCATGCGCATGTTCTGCCAAAACATGATGACCGAAAACGCTGCTGTCACCGCAGCCATGGCAAGCGCCAGCACCGGGGCGATGGTAAAGAGGATCACAAACGAGCCGATAATCTCGATGCCGCAGATGATGATCCACTCGGGCACGTGGTGCGCCGCCTCGCAGATATCGAACAGGTCGTTGACCACGCGGCTCATCATGTCGCCCGAGCTGTTGCGATCGAAGTATGCAAAGCTAAAGCGCTCGTACTGATCGAACAGGTCCTCGCGCATCTTGGACTCCATGCGCGCGCCCATCACATGGCCCCAGTAGCTCACAAAGTAGCGGCAGGCGCAGCGGATGGCATACATCAGCACCAGTCCCACCGCAATCATACCGAGCGCCTGCATAATGGCAGCCTGACCCTGGGTAAACAACCCGCCGGTCAGATTGCGCAGGATAATGGGGAACGCAAGGTCAATGGCAGCAAGCACCAGAGCACAAACAGTATCGGCAACAAAAAGCCCCATCTGGGGCTCGTAATACGAGAGAAACCTTTTAAACATGCAATCCTCCAAGAGAAATAAATAGCGTGAGAAATCCGGTTGAACCGGTCAGGCTGAAAACAAAGCGTCCCAACAAGCATAACGCCGATGTTCTGGCAGCGTCAGCGAAAACGTCCCTAAGCGAGCAAGGTGCCTTGAAAGAGGAGCGACGCGTACTTCGGTACGCGAGCGACGATTGAAAGGCAGATTGCCGCTTAGGGGCGTTTGCAGCGTCGACTCGTTACGCGGTTTGGTAAAACCGCGTAACCTAGAGCTCGGCCCCACCCAAGCGGTGCGCGATGCTATCGCAGGCCAAGGCGCCCACGACGGTCTTGGCGTCTTCGATCTTGCCGTCGAGCACGGCGTCGATCAGCTCGTGCAGCGGCACCAGGTCAACGTTGACAAACTCGTCATCGTCGGGGTTGGGCGCGTCGAACTCGAGCTTGGTGGCCAGGTAGATATGGATGATCTCATCGCAGAAGCCGCAGGTCGTGACAATCGACGTCAAAAAGCGAATGCGACCGGCCCTAAAGCCCGTCTCCTCGTGCAGCTCGCGCTTGGCGCAATCGA
>CAVCBD010000108.1:0-7141 GCA_963599935.1 Acutalibacteraceae bacterium
CTCCCAAAGCAGGCGCGCTACCAAACTGCGCCACGTCCCGAAGGTGTTGAGCAGCTAAGGTCTAAACCTTGCGTGTCCCAAAGCGAAGGAAATTATAGGGGAGACTCCCCGCCTGTGCAAGCATTGATGCCTTAGCTCCTCGAATGGGCAACAAAACGACTATGGAGCAGGCCGATCACAAAGGCAACTACGGCGACCGGCGCCCACGCGGCACCGATATCCGCAAGCGGCAGCACATCAAACGGTAGCCACGCGCCCGCAAAGAACGCGTCGCGGACCGAGGTGATCACACTCTGCACGGCAACCACGCCGCCGACCCAGACCCACACCTGCGGATGAGCGTCGCAAAAGCCGTGCACCAGGCCCATCAGTACCAGCACGATGGCAACGGGATACAAGGCGTTGAGCATAGGCACCGAGAACATAAGAATCACGTCGAGGCCCACGTTGGAGAGAACGCACGAAAACGCTGCGAACACAAAGGCGAGAACCGCAAAGGGACGGCGCATGTCCTCCTCGGAGGCCTCCGCTCCCCCTTCGACAACATACGTCTCGCAGAAGTAACGCGAGCAGCAGCTGATGAGGCCGATGCACACGTTCATGCAGGCGAGGAAGAAAATGGCGAATACCACGACCGTGCCGGCAAGCCCAAAATGCATGGAGGCCGAACGGGCGAGGATGGCGGCGCCGTTGGTAGCGTCGGGCATCACGGTGCCGAGCTGCATACCGGCAAGACCCAAGCCGCAGTAGATGATAGCCATGAGCACGCCGGCGATCACACCGGAACGCGAAATCTCAAAGGCCACGCGCTTGTCATCGGTAACACCCAACTCGTGGATGGTCTCGGCGATGATGATGCCAAAGGCGAGCGACGCGAGCAGGTCCATGGTCTGATAGCCAGTCAGAAAGCCCTGCACGGCAGCACCGGCATTGTAGGGGGCCTGCGGCGCGGCAGCCGGTCCCAGCGGCGAGATCACGGCAGCACCCACGACCAGCACGATGAGCGCAATGAGCGCAGGGCCCGTAATGCGGCCGAGCACGCGCGTGATGACGCCTGGACGCAGCGTGAGCGCAAACGCGACGACGAAGAACCCGATGGCAAACACCAGACGTGCCGTGCCGAGCGAAACGCCCTCGGGTAGCAGCGGCACCAGCATTTCGAACGCCGTAGAGCTTGTGCGCGGAATGGCCAGGCACGGACCGATGGCCAGGTAGACCGCCGCAACGAAGAATTCGCCAAACTTAGGATGCACACGCCCGGCCAGCTCTCGGGCCGTGCCAGCGAGCGCGACGGCGATAAATCCCATAACGGGCAGACCGATAGCGGCAATCAAAAAGCCGATCATGGCAACCGGCGTGGCAGAACCTGCCTGCAGCGCCAGCAGCGGCGGAATAATGAGGTTACCGGCGCCAAAGAGCATCGAGAACAGCGCAATGCCGACGGTAACGACATGGTCGGAACGCAGACCGCGCGGGGCGGATGAAGCCATAGGCACACCTTTCGGGTCGAAACAAAAACGGGACGGGCAAAATACCCGTCCCGCAAGTATAAACGGTCCAGCAGCTTTAGCAGGCTAAATTGCGCAGAGCATCGATAGCCGTGTCGACTTCTTCGGTCGTGTTGAAATACCCAAACGAGAAGCGGACGACACCCTGGCGCTCGGTATCTAACGCACGGTGCATGAGCGGAGCGCAATGGGCACCGGGGCGCGTCGCAATCCCCCACCCTTGCATGAGCGCGTCCGAGATCTCGGCAGAGTCGATATCGACCACGTTGAGCGACACGATCGCCGAGCGCGTCGGCTGGTCAAAGGCCCCGTAGAGCACAATGCCGGGGATTTCGCGAGCACCGGCGAGGAAGCGCTCTGCAAGCGAGCGCTCATGCGCCGCAATCGCCTCGACCCCGCCTTGCGCCTCGATAAAGTCGAGACCGGCAGAAAGTCCCGCGATGCCGTGACCGTTGAGCGTGCCCGCCTCCAGGCGCGTGGGCCACTCAAGTGGCTGCAGTGGGTCAAAGCTGTGCACGCCCGTGCCGCCCATGGCCCACGGAGACACGTCAATGCCCTCCGCCACGGCCAGGCCGCCGGTGCCTTGGGGTCCCATGAGCCCCTTGTGGCCGGTAAAGCACACAATGTCGAGCCCCATGGCATGCATATCGATACGCGCCGTGCCGGCAGACTGAGAGGCATCGACGATCACCAGCGCACCGGCCGCATGGGCCATGGCCGCCACGCGCGCAATGTCGACCGCGTTGCCGGTCACATTTGAGGCGTGCGTCACAACCACGGCACGCGTACCGGGCGTGACTAGCCGCTCGAGCTCGTCGTAGTCGAGCGCGCCGCTTACGTCACAGCCCGCATGCTCAACGGTCACACCCCGCTCCGCTGCCAGGCGGTTGAGCGGACGCAGCACGGAGTTGTGCTCGAGCACCGTCGTGACCACGCGGTCGCCGGGGCGCACCACGCCACAGATGGCGGTGTTGAGCGCCGCCGTTGAGTTGGGCGTAAAGCACACATGGTCAGCCCGCGGGCAGCCCAGCAAGCGCGCGAGCTTGGCACGGCAACCGTGAATCGTACGAGCGGCATCGAGGGCACCCGACGTGGCGCCGCGCCCGGCATTGCCGAGCGAGCACATCGCCTGCGTCACGGCATCGATGACCGTCTGCGGCTTGTGCATGGTCGTCGCCGCGTTATCCAGGTAGATCATCGCACGACCTCCCACATATCAATCACGGTATAGCCCTCGGTGGGAACGCCCGCCGCGGCGAGTTCGCCGCGCAGCAGCCCCTCATCGGCAGGCAACGCTTTCCACGCCAGACCACAGCCGGCAGCGACCTCCCCGGGCACGGGAATCGTTCGCCCGGGAAGGCCGCGCTCGATGCACAGGGACTCGCAGCCCATGGCGGCCGCCGTGGTGGGAAACGTGATGACAAGCGCCGGGCGCTTCTCCCTCATGGCAACTCCAACCAATACGCTACGGGCGCACGACGCGCACGGCCTGCTCCATCTTCTCCACGATCACATACATGTTCGTGACCTCGCCCACGGCAAGCTGGTCCTTAATGCCATAGTGGTCGAGGCAGGTGCCACAGGTGAGGATTTCGACGCCCTGCTCAGCCAGCCCCTTCAGGTCGTCGAGCACCGGAGAACCCTCGACGGTGAGCTTGGCTCCGCCGTTGTAGAACAGCATGGTCGCGGGCAGCTCCTCCTGCTGCGTCACGGCAAAGATGAAGGCCTTCATGAGCTTGTGGCCCAGCTCGTCGTCGCCGCGGCCCATGCAGTCGGTGTAGACGGAAATGACGAGCTCGCCCTTGCCGGTGCTGGCACCACAGAAGGCAGCGCCATCCTGCTCGGGATCGGCCACGGCAATGGCACCAGAGGTCGCCACGGTCACGTGCCACTCAGCGTCAGAAACCTTCTCGACCGAGGCCGTGCAGCCCTTCTCCTGCGCCATCTTGGAGATGTTCTTGACGGCGGTCTCGTTATCGACCGAGGTCACCACAGCACCCTCGCCGTCAAGCTGTTTGAGCGCCTTAAGCGTCTTGACGACGGGCAGCGGACAGGCATCGCCCATGGCATTGACTTCAATTTTGGTAGACATAGCTACATCCTTTCAAAAGGGACCGCCCAGAACAGCAGGCGGTCGCATAAACGGTTTTCCTTAATGCACAACGCGAACAGCAGGACCGCCCGGCACCGGCTCGCACACGCGACCGATTGTGGCGGCAACGCGCCCCTCGGCATCCAGGCGACGCGCAAGCTCATCCACATCCGCCGCGGGCGCCGCGATAAGCAGGCCACCAGACGTCTGCGGATCGTACAGCGCGTCGAGCATGCCCGGCTCCAGGTCCTCGTCGGCAGCCACACGCGGGCCAAAAAAGTCCTGGTTGCGGTAGGAGCCCGCGGGGATAATGCCCAGACGTGCCATGTCGAGCACCTGATCAAAGAGCGGCACCGCCCCCGACGCAAGCTCAATCTGCACGCCCGAGCCCTCGGCCATCTCGCACGCATGCCCGATCAGGCCAAAGCCCGTGATGTCGGTACAACCGTGAAGCTCAAGTCCCTCGGCCAGACGAATCGGTGCCTCGTTAAGGGTGCGCATCGAGTCAAACATGGCTGTGGCCTCGTCCTGCTCGATGAGTTCGCCCTTAATGGCCGTGGTGATGATGCCCGAGCCGATCGCCTTGGTCAGCAGCAGGACATCGCCAGCGCGCGCGCCGCTGTTGGCGAGCATGCGGTCGAGCGCGACAAAGCCGCTCACGGACAGGCCGTACTTGGGCTCGTCGTCGTTAATGGTATGGCCGCCCGCGATGGAGCAACCCGCCTCGACGCACTTATCGGCGCCGCCTGCCAGAATCTGACCGGCAACCTCAACACCCAGGCAACTGGGTATGCAAAGCAGGTTCATGGCATGGCTCGGCCGCCCGCCCATGGCGTAGATGTCCGACAGCGAGTTGGCCGCGGCAATCTGACCGAACAGAAACGGGTCGTCGACCATCGGCGGGAAGAAGTCGATGGACTGCACGAGACCCAAGTTCTCGCCAACGCGGAAGACGCTCGCATCGTCGGAGGTATCGAACCCCACGAGTAGGTTGTCGTTATGCGCATTGGGCAAGTCGCCCAGGACCTGGGCGAGGGCTCCGGGAGCCAACTTAGCGGCTCAACCGCTCGCAGCAGTCATAGACGTGAGCCTAATCTGATCCTTATCCATCGATACCTCCTTTCAAGTTTGACAACTGCTCCAGTATACGCGCCCAGCAGGCATCCCACGAAACCGCAGATGGGTCAAAGGTCGAAATGGGCTCCGCGAGCGACAGGGCCACGGCGTCCGCCAGTGCATGCTCAAACCGCTGACAATCGCGCACATCGGGCGTATCGACATCCGTCATGCGCGGCGGCGTTACCCACGTTACGGGCGCGCCGGGCAAGGCAGCCTCGAGCCATGGACGCACGCCGGGCAGATCAGTCATGACGACCTTGCATCCGCAGGCCATCGCCTCGATCGGCACCAGCGGCAGCCCCTCGTAAAAGGACGGCAGCACAAACACCTCGGCCTCGCGATAAGCACGCACCAGCTCATCGCGGCTCAGGCGGCCGGTAAGCTCCACCGGCACGGGGGAATCCCCAGCAGCTTGGGCGATACGCCCATACTCATCCGTATCGCCATGGCCACCCACCAGCACCAGCCGGCTCGGGCGCACCTTGTACGCCGCATCAGAGTCCTCGCCAAAGCGCCCCATCGCGCGCATCAGCGACTCGACGCCCTTCTTAACGCACACCTTGCCCACAAAGACGAGCGACCCGGTCACCTTTGCCGCCTGCACATCACGGCAAAACACCCGGTGGTCATAGCCCGTTCCAATCACGTGGATACGCGACGGGTCAACGCCATAGACGTGCTCAATCTCCTCTGTCTGCTCGGCATGAAGCGAAAAGACGGCATCGAGGCGGCGGACCGCCACGACAATGCGATCATGGGCAAGTCCATGGGTCCGCATCTGCCGAATATCGGTCGAATGGCACACGCCGCACACGGGAATCCCCCGCACGCGCTCGCGCACCAGGGCGCACAGCAAGTACAAGTGGTGGCAGATGATGGCATCGGGCTTGAAGGCGGCGACGGCATGGTCGATTGCCGTGCCAAAGGCCTGCTCGAAGGCTACCGCCATCGCAGGCGTCAGATCGCGGTAGCGAGTCGAGGGATAGGGCATCACGTCCGACATGCCGCAGATGCGAAACGGCAGCTCCGGCGTCTCGAACGGCACGGTGAACACGCGCGCGGCGGGGTCGAGCTCCCCTTGCGTGTCCCCGGGCGCAGCACCGCACAGCACCGCTGCCTCGTGGCCCGCAGCAATTTGCGAGGCCACCAGTGCAGCGAGATACGTGCCGCTTCCCGTGCTATCGGGCTTTTGGGCCGAGATGTTGAGGATGCGCAACGGACCTGCCCCCTTACGCGAGTGCCTGCGCGCGAATAGCCGCACCGATCGCGCCGGCGAAGCGAGCCTGGGGCGAGGTGGTCACCGGAGACCCCAGCAGTGCGCCCAGCCGCTCCACAACGTAAGCGTTCTCGCACAGGCCGCCAGTCAGGTAGTATGGAGCACCCACCGCCTGCCCGGCCATAGTGGCCACGCGCGACACGACGCTCTCGATCACGCCCCGCGCGATGTTCTCGCGCGGCTCACCGCGACCGATCAGGCTAATGACCTCGCTTTCGGCAAAGACCGTGCACATGCTGCTAATCTTGGTAGGCTCGCCAGAGCGGGCAAGGTCGGCCATCTGCTGCTGGGAAATACCCAGGCGGTCGGCCATGATCTCCAGAAAGCGTCCCGTGCCGGCAGCGCACTTGTCGTTCATGGCAAACTTGGCCACGCGGCCCGCTTTAAGTTGGATGATCTTGGTGTCCTGGCCGCCCACGTCGATCACGGTGCCGTGGTCGCCAAAAAGACGCACAGCGCCGGCCCCGTGGCAGGTGATCTCGGTCACGACCTTGTGGGCGTAGGGCACCGCGACGCGACCGTAGCCGGTCGCGACCACGCGCACGTCATCGGCCGCCACGTCATAGCCGGCCGCAACAAGCTCCGCGCGCAGGCGCTCGGCCGCGTCGACCGAAGAATAGCCCGTGGGCATCACGCAGGTCCACGCGATGGCGCCATCCGTCTCCACCACCGCGGCCTTCGCGGCCGTCGAACCGATGTCGATACCAATGCCAACCACGGCATCCTCCTTCACATGCGACAAAGGGACTGTCCCTTTGTCGCATTCGTCCTACAGCGTCTCGATAAAGGCGGCGATTCGGGTCTCGATCTGGCCCATGTCGCCGTTGCTGTAGTCGGTCTCAATCTTCATGTACGGAATGCCCGCACCCTCAACGGCCTCCTGCATACGGGCGCTCTCCACGTTGAAGGTGTGGCACGCCTGCAGCACGCTCTCGACCACGCCATCGACGTGGTACTTCTCGCACATGGCCAGCGTATTGTCCATGCGGCCGTCGTTGGGCGTCATGACCGAGCAGTTAATGTCAATGTAGCGATCGGCAATGGCGCGCAGAATATCAGTCGCATCGGGGTCGATCATCATGGCAGCCGTACGCTCGCCCGAGCAGTCGTCCATGCACACGACCACGCCGCCGTTGGACTCGATGG
>CAVCBD010000109.1:0-6921 GCA_963599935.1 Acutalibacteraceae bacterium
CGAGGCGGAGCGGAAAATGGATTCTAAAAAAAGCCTTGCCAAATAGGAGCGTCAGCGCGGGCCCCGCTTATCCGATGCTCCGAAGGAGCAGGATGAGCGGGGCTCATGCGCGAGGACGTTTACAAAACTAAAGGTCAGGGCCCCCGATGGGATGGTTACCTCGAAACTCTGGCCGACCACTCCCAGCAGCCCACCGGCTCGCCGTCGATGAGTACGTTGCCCCCGTCGAAGTCTTGATAACACAGGTCGTTGAATTGGTGGATCCACACGCCATGGTTGAATGTCTTCTTGGGCGAGCCGTCGGCCTCGCGGTAGCGTCCGGTCAGGTCCTCGACATGGCTAAAGTACGTGAGGTGCACGTTGGCGCCGGCAGCGCGCAGGCGCGCCGTGAGCGGCAGCACGGTCTCCTGCGGGATCACAAGCTCGTCGCCCTTGGAGTGCGTAAACCACAGCGGCGTCTTGGCAAGGGCGGCGACGTCCTCGTCCGTGGCGTTGTACCACGGCGCGCAGCAGGGAAGGCCCGCAGCGAAGAAATCGGGGTAGTCGGCGCACAGGCGCAGCGTCATAAAGCCGCCGTTGGAAAGGCCGGCGACCACGATGCGGTCGGTGTCGATGCGGTCGGCATGCTCGGCGACAAACTCGTCGATGAGCGCCTTAATGACGGGGGAGTAGATGCTCTGGTTGGAGTGGCCGAGCTGCTCGACGCCGTTGTCCATCCAAAACGTGGGCGACTGCGGCACGAGCACCCAGGCAAAGCCGCCAAAGTAGCGCTGGATCTGGGCCTGGCTAATGGCCGTCACGCGGTTGCCGATATAAGCGCGCGCGGCACCCTCGCCCTGCGTGGCGCCCTTGCCCTCGCCGGCGCCGTGCAGGTACACCACGAGCGGGGCCTTCTGGGGCACGACTGTCGTCTCGGGCGCGAAGGGATTGAAGCATGCCGAGTCCTCGGCCTTAAAGCTCGGCTCAAAGAAGCCGTACTCGAGCGCGATGCCGTTGACGGCGGTCTTTTGCGTGGCATTGCTCCAGCCCTTGAGCGCAGGGCAGATGTCGCCGCGGCAGGTGTTGAAGACCAGGCCGCAGGTGGGATCGTCGCCATCGTTGCCGGGCAGGGCCGCGAGCTGCACGATGCGCAGCTGGTCGTCGAGCAAGCGCGAGCCCATCACGCTGCCCTCGATCTTCTTGGTCAGGCGCTGCTCGGCGATCTCGAGCGCCGCATGGGTGCCAAAGGCGAGCTTGCGTCCGCACTCATCGCACGGATAGGCGGCGAGGACGTCGACATAGCCCACAGAAGGCGCGGCATGGTCGGCGCTGCGCTCCTTGCGCATCAGGACCTCGCCCGTGCGCTCGTGGCGCTCTACATATATATGGAAGGAGTGCGCGTCAATATCGTTGGCGCGCACGGTGCAGGGCAGGTCGAGCACGACCTTGCTGATCCAGGGGCCAAAGTCACCCAGACTGGTAACGGTTGCGTAGGTACACGATTTGAGTTCCATGAGCTGCCTCCTTTGCGCCGAGAGTGGTAAACATCTGCGGCAATACAACTTAAACATGTTTAGTTTAATGCAGAATTACAGAACAAGCAGATGAACTCGGTAAACGGTCTAAATGAACACTCAACAAACTACTAAACACTCGTTTAACACTATCTATCAGGGCTTTAGTTGACGAGTAAACAAAATGCGGAGGCGTCAGCCAAAGTAAAAGACCACGTAAATAGGCATATAGCGATAAAGCGACAAATAGACAATCCCCTACCGTTCAAGTACGTTCACCCCCGATTTCCTACCGTTCACCGGACTGTAGACAGCAAAATTGCCACAAATTAGGGTCTCCGTGTAAACTAAAGCCAGTAAACGTTCAGTAAACACATTGTTTACGACAGCGTATCCAAGGGTTCGGTAGCCGTAAGGGGTTATAGTCGCCGAGCCAAAGGCGTGCCTACGCCCAAACGAGTAGGCACACGATGATATGGGGAGGGGTCCCATGGCAGTAGATAACAAGCAGATTGCCACCGATGTCCTCGAGCTCGTGGGCGGTGCGGAGAATGTTTCCATCGCCACCAACTGCATGACGCGCCTGCGTCTGACGCTCAAGGACAACAGCAAGGCCGACGTGGAGAAGATCAAGAAGGTCAAGGGTGTTCTGGGTTGCCAGTTCGCCGGCAGCCAGCTCCAGGTCATCATTGGCCAGAACGTGCCCAAGGTGCTCGCCGAGTTCGTCGCCATCTCCGGTGTTAAGCAGGGTGCCGCGGTCGACGAGAATCTCGACACTCCCAAGGAGAAGTTCGAGCTCAAGAACCTGCCGAACATCATCCTCGACTATCTGTCGGGCTCCATGACCCAGCTGATCCCGCTGCTCATGGCCGGCGGTCTGTTCCGCACCATCGCTGCGGTCCTCGGCCCCACCATGCTCGGCGTTCTCTCCGACACCGATCCGACCTACACGTTCCTCTACACCACCCTGTACGAGGCCACGTTCACCTTTATCCCCATCTACCTGGGCTATGCCGCCGCTAAGAAGCTCGGCGCCTCCCCGGTTCTGGGCATGCTCCTCGGCGGCGCCCTCATGGCCCCGTCCGTCGTGAGTGTCGCGACCCAGGATGGCGGCGGAATCATCTCCGTCTACGGCATTCAGATCGCCGCTGCCAACTATCAGCAGTCCGTCCTGCCGATTATCCTTTCGGTGCCTGTCCTCTACTTCGTCGAGAAGTTCTTTAAGAAGGTCATGCCCGACGTGCTCTCCACGGTCTTCACGCCGTTCTGCACCATGATCGTCACCATCCCCATCGCCTTCATCGTTCTGGCCCCGCTCGGTAACGAGATCGGTAGCCTCATTGCCAACGCCCTCTTTGGCCTTGCTGACCTCGGCGGCATCGGCATCCTGATCGTCATGGCCGTTCTCGGTGCCTTCTGGCAGCTCTTCGTGGTCTGCGGCATGCACATGCCCGTCATCCTGCTCGCTCAGGTTCAGATCATCGCCGCCGGCTACGATCCCTTCGTCTTCGTTTCCACCAACTGCGCTATGGCCGCTGTCTGGGGCTGCGCCTTCGGTGCCTTCCTCAAGATGAAGAACCCCGACGAGAAGGGTCTTGCCCTGGGCTACGTCATCTCCGCCATCGCCGGCGGCGTCACCGAGCCCGCGCTCTTCGGTATCCTCATGCGCTTCCGTCGCACCATGTTCGGTATGTTCATCGGTGGTGCCATCGGCGCCGTGTTCTCCGGTCTCATGGGCGTCACCTATTACCTCGCTGGCGGTGCCGCCAACTTCCTGGTCTTCACCAACTACCTGCAGGGTGGCCAGATGAACACCGTCTGGGCTATCGTCGGTATGGCAATCTCCTTTGTCATCGCGGCTGCCGTCGTCTTTGTCTCCGGCTTCTCCAAGGAGGAGCTCGCCGAGATGGAGGCCTAAGGCTAAGCCATTCGGTCGCATACGACCTTACCTACACGACAGGGCCCCGTCAGGCACAAGCCCGGCGGGGCCCTTTTGCAAGGTAGACTGGAGTGAGCGAGTAGCGCCCGCCTGCCGGGGCTTGCTAAGCGACGGGGGCTTTTGTGTCAGGTGTGGGCGCGAAAGAATCTGCCGGTTCGCAATTCCTTTATCGAGCGAAAGGACATGCAGATGAGTTTGGGAAAACTGACCGTTAATGGTCGTATGGATGGCTTTTTGTGCGAGGGCAAGCCGTTCTTTTGGTTTGCCGATACGTGCTGGAGTGCGTTTACCAGCATCCCCGAGGCCGACTGGGACTACTATCTGACCCGCCGCGCCGAGCAGGGCATGAACGTGCTGCAGATCAACACGTTGCCGCAGTGGGATCGCTGCTGCCCCGATCTGGGTATTTGGCCCTATGCCAGCGAGGACGGCGTGCACTTTGATTGGTCCCGTCCCAACCAGGCGTACTGGGACCGCGCCGCCGACATGTGCCGCGCTGCCGTCGAGCACGGCATTCGTCCGGCGCTCGTGCTCATGTGGTGCAACTACGTGCCCGGCACCTGGGGTGCCAAGATTGCCGAGCGTTGCGGTGCCGAGGTTATGCCGCGCGAGGAGGTTCGCGCCCACGTTGCCCGCGTGGTCGAGAACTTGGGCGAGTTCGACCCCGTCTACGTGGTGACGGGCGATACCGACTTTGCCGGTGACGAGGCAATTGCCTATTACGAGGATGCGCTCGATGAGGTCATCAAACGTGCCCCCGAGGCTCTGCGCACCATGCATATCAACCGCGGTAACCGCACCATCCCGGCGCAGTACCTGGACCGCCTGGACTTCTACATGTTCCAGCCCGGCCACAACTACGAGGGCCAGCCCGAGGCCTGGCACCTGCCGCAGGATTTTATCGCCAACTATCCCAAAAAGCCGATGGTCAACTCCGAGCCCTGCTACGAGCAGATGGGCGCGTCGCGCAACGTGTACTGGCGTTTTACCGCGCAGGATTGCCGCGCGAGCGTGTGGTCGTCGATCCTTGCCGGCGCCAGCGCGGGCGTGACCTACGGCGCACACGGCGTGTGGAACTGGCAGACGTCTCGCAGCCAGGGCTCGGTCCTGGGCGAGGGCTTTGACATGCCATTCCGCTGGCAGGAGTGCCTGCAGTTTGCGGGCGTGTGGGACTTTGCCGCCATCGAGCACGTGCTTGCCGGCTTGGGCGCTACGGCGTGCGACGACGCCCTCGCCGTGGTCCCGGCACAGGAGCTGCTCGACGACGCACGCGAGGCCATTCGTGTGGCGCGTATTGGCGATCGCGTCGTTACCTATCTGCCGCGTACCACGGCGCTTACGTTTAAGCTCGACGCTGCGCGCGGCTGGTCGGCGACGGCGCTCGACATGGAGGCCAAGCGTATCGCCAAGCTGCCCGTTCGCGACAATGGCGACGGTACCGTGCGCGTGGCTCAGCATCCCTTTGAGCACGACGCCCTGGTGATCTTGACTCCCGAGCGCTAACGCCCGCGTTTCGATCCCGAGCTTCACCCTTCGGCCCGGATGCCTCCCTCCTTTCTCCGACACAACAACCCAGTCCCCTTTATAAGTTGCGGTGGAATAGTTCCTAAATGACAGCCCGGGCCGGCCAACAGGAACTATTTCACCGCAACTTGAGTTGGCGTATCTGGGGCAAGGCTCTGAGTTGCGGTGAAATACGGTTTGATTTCGGCCTTATCGGCAGTAAACAGTCCGTATTTCACCGCAACTGCTGTTGGGGCATTTGCGCCGGATGCGTAACAGTTCGGGCATTGCGTGGATACTAAGACCCGTTCTCCATTAAAATGGTTTTCCGGACATCTAAGCGGGTGGGGGTTACCATGAGGGACCTGGGAGACACAACCGCATATTTGCGCCGGGGCATACGGGAGATTCTGTGCCTGGCGCTTTTCTTTTTCACGTTTTTGGCCGGCGAGTACCTCTTTGACGCACGCGTGGCCGAGTTTGTGCCAGCGAACGAGGTTGTTATCTACGAGAGCATCGTTGTCGGCGCGAGCGTGATCGGCTATTTTGCGCGTCCTTTCCTGTACTACCGTCGTCCCCAGGCAATCGATGCGACGAGCGATATGACGGGCGTGCTGTTGGTGTCGGCATTGCTGCTGCTGATCATGGCGGTGCAGTTCCAGGTCGTGATTGCGGGCGGTCTGGTGGCGTGCTGCGCCTTGGGCTACTGCGGATCGACCGCCCATGCCAATCTGGCGCGGCGTTTTGCGCAGACGCCTTGTCTGGCGCGTGCCGTAGCGCTTTCTTATGCTGCGGGCATTTTGGTACAGGTGCTCAACCATATGGTGATGCCTGCGGGTGTTCCTCAACAGTCTGTTTTGATCGTCTGTGCGATTGCACTGGTTGGGCTGCTTCACGGTGCCCGCCGAGCTAAATTGCGTGATGAGTCCGCGCCCGAGTTCGAAGCCGAGATTGCCGAGCTATCGGTCGATGCGTCGGAGCATGGCGCCAAGTGGCGCGATAATCCCGAGGCAAAGGCGGCCTTCCAAGGTGCCGTAGTGCGCTTGACGGTGGCGACCGCCTGCCTTACCGGCGTATTCGCGGCTCTCAATGCCGGTCTTACGACCTCGCATGCCGCCGGCGCTATCGACCTGGGTGACTGGCCGCGCTTGCTGCTAGTTGTGAGTGCACTTGCCGCCGGCGCCCTGTATGACCTGCGCGGACGCTCGTATATGAATATCATCATGACGTGCGCCGCCATGCTGTCCACGCTCTCGTTCTTTGTGCTTATCACCGATGGCAACGGCGGTAATGCGCTCGCCGCCACGATTATCTTTTACCTGGGCACGGGCTTTTTCGTGGTGTTCTTCACCGCGAAGTTCGCCGCGATTTCGATGTATGCGCGCTGGTCGTATTTGTGGCCGTGCATGGGCCGCGTTATCAACAACATTTGCTCAATGCTTGTGACGGCTCCGGCGGTGGCGATTATCTCGAGCCAAAACGTGCTGATGGCGGTGGGTGTCGTACTCGTGCTGTTTGTCGGCATTGCGATCTCGCTACTGGGGCAGTTTGGACAAGGTGCCGAGGGCGAGGCTGCGCACGGCGGACTGGCGTTTGCCACCGACGATCTTGGCGTGAGCCGTGCGCCCGGTCAGGCCGACACGGTGCCCCTGGAGGCGCCGGAGCTTTCGTTTGACGATCGACTCGACGGCTTTGTAGCCGCCTTTGGACTTACGAAGCGCGAGCGCGATGTGCTGGAGGCGCTGGTCGTATCGGACGACAGCGTGCAGGACGTTGCGGCAGCGCTCTTCCTTTCGCGTTCTACGCTCTACCGCCACATCGCCTCGATCAACAAAAAGACCGGTGCCGCCTCGCGCGTGGCCCTCATCAACTTCTTCTGGTCCTGGACGCCCCAAGACTAGCCAACCACCACAAAGGGGACAGGCACCTTTTGAACTGCATCCCATTTCTTGGACTTTGAAATTAAGGTTCGAGAAAAGGGAGGCA
>CAVCBD010000110.1:0-6806 GCA_963599935.1 Acutalibacteraceae bacterium
AGACCAGCGCCGATAACACCGAGACCGTAACCGATAACTCCCACGATTCCTCCTTTGTCGTGCGTGTCTTATTTCACGCAGGATAACCTTTTTATAACTGCCGGGCTCCATGGGTACGGGCACCGGCGGTTTAACGAATTGCCTTACCTTTAAGGCGCGAACGGAAGACTACTCCTCCTCCGCGACCTCCTCTGCCTCGGAGACATACACGGCGGTAAGGACCGTGAAGACGTAAGCCTGGATGGCGCCGACCACAAGCTCGATCGCATAGATCAGGATGAGGATGGCAAGCCAGGCCAGCGAAGGCAGGGCGCCGACGGCGTGGGCCGCGGAAACCTGCTGAAGCAGCGGCTGCATGAACATGCTCGCCATGATGGCGAACGAGCCCATGACCACATGTCCTGCGAACATGTTGCAGAACAGACGGACGGCGAGCGTAATGAGGCGCAGGAAGGTCGAGAAAAGCTCGACGACCCACACAAGCACGTTCATCGGGAAGCTCACGCCCTGCGGGGCGAGGCTCTTGATGTAGCCGATCACGCCGTGAGCCTTGCATCCGTAGTAGATGAAGTACGCGAAGGCGAAGATGGCGAGTGCGGCGGTGGAGCCGATTGCGCCGGTGCCGGGCTTCATTCCCGGGATCAGGCCGATCATGTTATTAATCAGGATGAACAGGAAAAGCGAGCACAGGAACGGGAAGTGCTTCTTCCAGTTCTCACCCACGACGCCCTTGCCGATATCGTTCTCGACGTACTCGATGATGTACTCGAAACCGTTGACGAAGAAGCCCTTGGGAACCAGGGTCTGCTTCTTCTTGAACACGGCCAGGACGATCAGGAGCACGATCGTGGAGACGATCAGCCAAAACGAGTACTGCGTGATGCCGCAGCTCAGATCGCCCACGACAGGGGTGGAGCTGAACTCGCTGACCAGATGATTAATCTCATCAGGCAGCTTTTCAAAAATTTCCACGACTTACCTTTCGACCTCATGAGGATCTCGCAGCGCCTTGGCGACGCGAACCGTACAGGCGGCCATAAAGACCACGAAGCCGATCGCCTCGCCCAGGAGGAACATGCGAAATGCCTCTCCGAACAACGCAAACACAACCAAGGTAAAGACGAGCAGGGCGACTGCCGAGACCGCCAGACTCACCATACCCTTGAGCATGTCCGCATTCTGCTTATCGTCAAGAACCGGCTTGAGCGTAAAAACAAAGGGAAGGAAGGCAATTGCGCCCGCGATGGCGCCTGCAACGATAGCGAGCAGATCGGCTATCTGAAACACTGGCTTCCTCGCTTTCCTTTTTAACGCCTCACAGCACAGTCCCAGCCAAACATTGGTGACTATTGTACGAGCCAATCGCTAAAGTACAACCGTAAAACAAACGGTTAATACGCACCTGTACGTTTTCTTAAGGCCTTCTTTATGCCGCAGGTACGGTAATACGTTTTTTCGAACCCCTCAGGGCAAAACGTCCGTTAACAGAAGTGCGCGTGGACGACTTTTGCTCGCCCGCGCGCACCATTTCTTCGTATTTGTGACCGTAGCCGACAAGGCCCAACGACTAGAGCGTACCGTAGATGCGGTCGCCGGCGTCGCCCAGGCCGGGAACGATGTAGGCGGCCTCGTTGAGATGGTCATCGATGGCGCACGTATAAATATGTACGTCGGGGTCCTTTTCGGTCAGTGACTTGAGGCCCTCGGGCGCGGCGACGATGCACAGCATGCGGATATCCTTGACACCGCGCTCGCGCAGGTAGCTGATGGCCATCTCGGCCGAACCGCCCGTGGCGAGCATGGGGTCGACAACCAGGCAGATGCGCTGGTCGATATCCTTGGGCATCTTGCAGTAATACTCATGCGGCTCGTGGGTGACCTCGTCGCGCTCCATGCCGATGTGGCCCACGCGAGCGGAGGGTACCAAGTCGAGGATGCCGTCGACCATGCCGAGACCCGCACGCAGGATGGGAACGATGGCGAGCTTTTTGCCGGCGAGCTGCTTAAACGTTGCGGTGGTGATGGGGGTCTCGACCTCGACGTCTTCCATGGGCAGGTCGCGCATGGCCTCGTAGCCGTCAAAAAGTGCGAGCTCGCGCACGAGCTGGCGGAACTGGTTGGTGCCGGTGCTCTTGTCGCGCAGGATCGACAGCTTGTGCTGGACGAGCGGATGGTCGACAAGCGTCACACGGGACGTATCGTAGGTGACGGTCATGGGTTGATGCCCCTTTCATTGCGGCCGGAAGATGGCCTTGCTGACAAGACGCATGGCGACGTTGTTGCCGCGCGCCGTGCATAAGTTTAACGGTTTGTTGTATCGAGCAGCTCGTCGCAACCCTACTGAGCGGTGTTGAGCGAACGCTTGACGGCATCACGCCAACCAGCGAGGTTGCTCTCACGGCGCTCGGCGGACATGTGAGGATGGAAGACTTTGACGATCTGAGCGTTTTGCTCCAGCTCCTCCAAATCCTCCCAATAGCCGACAGCAAGGCCCGCCAAGTACGCGGCGCCGATCGCCGTGGTCTCCACCGTCTCGCACTGCAGCACGGGGATATCCAGCAGATCGGCCTGGAATTGCATGATGAACTCGTTGCGCGAGGCACCGCCATCGACGGACAGGCGCTCAATCGAAAGTCCCACGTCCTGCTCCATGGCGCGTAGCACGTCATAACTCTGGTAGGCCATGGACTCGCAGGCCGCACGTACAATGGTCGCGCGACTCGAGGCGCCGGTCAGGCCGCACACGATACCGCGAGCACGCGGGTCCCACCAGGGAGCGCCCAGGCCTGCGAAGGCGGGGACGAAGTAGCAGCCCTCGTTGTCGCTGATCGAAGTGGCGAGTTGCGCGGACTCACTCACGCTCGAGATGATGCCCATGTTGTTGCGCAGCCAGTTCATGGTTGAGCCGGCGGCAAAGATAGAACCCTCGAGCGCATAGCTGATTTTGCCGTCCGCGGCGATACCGATCGTGGAGACCAGACCGTTCTTGGATTCGACGATCTCGTCGCCGGTGTTCATGAGCATAAAGCAACCCGTGCCATAGGTGTTTTTGGTCTGGCCGGGATGGAAGCAGCAGTGGCCGAACAGCGACGCCTGCTGGTCGCCCGCCACGCCCATGATGGGTGGCATGTTGGTCATGATGTCGCTCGCGACGCGGCCGTAGTCGCCCGAGCTCCAACGAACCTCGGGCATCATGGAACGCGGAACGTCGAAAAGCGCCAGCAGATCGTCGTCCCAATCGAGCGTATGGATATTAAAGAGCGCGGTGCGGCTGGCATTGGTGTAGTCGGTGGCAAAGACCTGACCGCCGGTGAGGTTGTAGATGAGCCAGGTGTCGATGGTGCCGAACATGAGGTCGCCCGCCGCCGCGCTCTCACGCGCACCATCGACGTTGTCGAGGATCCACTGCACCTTGGAGGCCGAGAAATACGGATCGAGCGTGAGCCCCGTGCGGGAGCGCACCAGTTCTTCTGCGCCCTGCTCGACCAGCTCGTCGATCAGAGGCGCGGTGCGACGGCATTGCCACACGATGGCGTTATAGATGGGCTGGCCGCTTATGCGGTCCCACACTACCGTGGTCTCGCGCTGGTTGGAGATACCGATGGCGGCAATGCGGTCAGAATGGATGCCGCTCTTAAACTGAACCTCCATCATCACGCCGATCTGGCTGGCAAGCACCTCCGTGGGATCCTGCTCCACCCAGCCGGGGCGCGGGAAGCTTGTTTTGACGCTACGGCGCGCCTGGGCGACGATGCAGCCGTACTCGTCAACGATGGTCGCGAGTACCGAGGTGGTGCCGCAGTCGAGCGCCATGATGTAGGAACCGCCAAAGCTAAACGAGGCGTCTTCCATACCCAGGCTACCTAGATTCAACGACATCGCTTACACCTTTCTATTGCATCGGGTCGGACAGGACCCGTTCGATCTCTGATGCGGGAAGCGCGCCTTGGCGCAGGATCTGGAGCTCGCCGTGCTGAAACGACACGATGGTTGAGGCGTCGCGACACGTGGTCTCACCTGCGTCGACGGCCACATCGACCCCCTCCAGGATACGCTCCTCCACCGTGACAAAACTTGCCGGCGCGGGCGCGCCATGCGTGTTGGCGCTGGTACAGGCAAGAGGGCTGCCGCAGGCGCGGATGAGCGCTTGCACCACGGGCGAGGCCGAAGCGCGAAGTGCCACCGTGTTGTCGGCGGCGCGCATAAAGGTCGGCACGCAGGGGGCCGCCTTGACCACAATAGTCAGGGCGCCCGGCCAGCATCGTCGGGCGAGCACGCGGGCCTCATTAGGGATATCCACGCCATAGCGGTCGAGTGCTTCGGCATCATCGACCAGCCAGGCAACCGTTTGGGTGAGCTCGCGCTGCTTGAGAGTAAAGATACGACGATAGCCGGTACCGAGTGCAGGGACCGCGGCGCCGTTGACGGTGGCCTGCGGATCGCGCGGCCACGGCAGAGGTTCACTTGTATCTTGTGGAACGGCATCCGAGAAGGCGTTGACCGCCACGGCGACACCGTAGACCGTCTCGGTTGGAATAAGCGCCAGGCCGCCGCGACCGAGTAGCTCGGCCGTGCGCTCGACTGCAAGCCGATGTGGCTCGCGCGCTCCCTCGTATACCCGATAGACCGTCTGCATGTGTATGCCAGCCCCTTACGCTCTGGTGCAAGTTTGTTTACTGTGGGGCATTCTCGCACGAAACGTTCAACCTATTTGCCCAGAGCGCATGTTGGTTTGGTGAGCGGCTCTAGTAGTCGGTGAAAGTGAGGGGGTTATTGGACGGCTACGAACTTCTTTGGTCTTCCGGCGTGACGTTCTTGAGCGGCGTAACGCTCGATGCTGTCTATCGTTATCATCCGACGGCCGTCGACGAGTTCAACATCGAGCTTTCCGGCTTTGACCAGCGCGGTAATCCGCGGAGCGGAGACTTTGAGGTCCAGCGCTGCGTCTTTAAATGTTCGGCACGCCGCTTCCCGAGCGCCCTCGTGGTCGATTTCGACTGAAAGGGCCACGACCTCGGCCGAGCGTTCGTACCCTGCCGGAGTCAAACCGTTGTTGAGATCGTCGGCCAAAAACGTCATCAGCGCCTCGGTGGCATGGGCAATCGCTTCTTCGCGCGTATCCCCATCGGCAAAGGCGCCGGGAATCTGCGGAAAGCTGGCGCAGTAACCGTCGTCTTCTTTTATGAGAACGCAGTCATAGGTAAATCGTTGTTTCATCATGACCCCCTCGGCTACCATCCAGCTTGCCGGCGAATGCTTGCCCACGTGCCCTTCTTTGGTCGATCACCACCCGAGCCGTTCACGGTGACAACACGGTCACCGGAAACATACTTAGCATGACTACCGACTTGCGCGACCTTCACGAATCCATCGTGCTTGAGCAGGGCAATGATTTCCCGAAAGGTAGGAGGTTGCATGGGCCGACCTCTTTCAGCCGTCCTAATTATAAACTACTTTATAATTTTTGCTAACCAGTTAATAAATATTACTGGCGCTGCTTGGGCTCGGTGACGATGGCTCGGACGATACGGGGACGATCGGTGAGGTCGTGGACGATACGCACGTCCGAAAGGCCTGCCTGGCGACAGAGCTCGGCCGCGGCATCGAGGGCACCCTCGTAGAGCTCGCAGGCAAACAGGCCGCCGGCGCGCAGCATGTAAGGCGCCGCATTGAGCAGGCGGCGGAAGATATCGAGGCCGTCGGCACCGCCCTCGAGCGCCAGATCGGGCTCAAAGTCCTTGACCTCGTGCGGCAGCGAGCGCATGACATCGGTGGGGATGTAGGGCGGGTTGGAGACGAGTACGTCAAAGGTGCCCCACTCTTCGCGGGGAATGGAGCTCACCAGGTTCGTGAGGCTGAAGGCGACCTCGTCGGACGTGAGGCCAAGCGCATCGCGGTTTTTGGTAGCAAGGTCGATGGCGCGCGGCTCGATATCGGTAGCAGTGCAGGTGACGTGGCCGCGACGCTCCCAGGCAAGCGAGAGCGAGATGCAGCCCGTGCCGCAGCCGACCTCGAGAACGCGGGCGATGCGGGGCTCGGCTGGAGCAGATACGTTGGCCTCGGCGGCATCTTGCGCGGGAGTCGTCTGTTGGTCGTTGTCCTCAATGGCGATGCCGTATTCGTCGAGCTCGGGCTCGGGGGTTTCCACGGTCTCTGCTTCTGCCGCCCGCACGGCGGCTTGCTCGGCCTCGCGATCGGCAAGCTCCTCGGCATAGGCGCGGCTACCGAGCACGTCGCTACCCAGCGCAGCCTCATCGGCGGCCGTCAGGTTGGCAGCACGGCGCTCGGCGGTCGCGCGCTCGTCGGCCAGCGCCGCCTCGGCTTTGCGAGCCTGTTCGACCTCATCGTTCCAAGGCAGCTCCACGCGCTGGCGGGCGGCGGCCTCGGGGCTCAGCACCTCGGCATCCAGGTAGTTCAGGACTTCTTCGACGAGCATCTCGGTCTCGGGGCGCGGGATGAGCACACCGGGGGCGCACGCGACGTCGATCATGCGAAACTGCGTGCTACCGGTGATGTACTGTAGCGGCTCGCCCTTCGCGCGACGGACGACCGCCGCGTGCATGGTCTCGAGCTGCGATGCGTCGAGCGTCTCGTCCATGCGCATATACAAGTCGATACGCGCCAGGCCCGTTGCCGCGCACAGCAGCCACTCGGCAGAAAGACGGGGATGCTCCTCACCGCGCTCGGCCAGGTACTCCTTGGTCCACTCGAGACAACGCTTGATGGTCCAGATCTCGTTTGCCATGGGGTCCTCCCCTCTTAAGCGCCGGGCGGCGCACGAATGTCGGAGCAGATTGTACGCGAGG
>CAVCBD010000111.1:0-6798 GCA_963599935.1 Acutalibacteraceae bacterium
TTCTTGGTCGCGGGGGCAGGATTTGAACCTACGACCTCCGGGTTATGAGCCCGGCGAGCTACCAGACTGCTCCACCCCGCAATGTCTGGGCGCCTCATGTGCGCAAGAAAGAATATTACGTGGGAGTTCGGTAAACGGCAAGGAAAATCTCGTAGAGCATAATTCCTTCATATTTAAACCCCTCAGTCCATATCAGCGTAAACGAATCGCAGCCGAGCGCCGTCGGCGGCGCGTATACAATGGTGCGCGTCCTTTTACGCCGACACCTGGAGTAGACATGCTGCTCGCTATCGATATGGGAAACACGCAGACGGCCATGGGTCTGTTTGACGGAGACGAGCTGGTGCAGTCGTGGCGCATGCCCACCGACCGCTCCTATACCGCCGACGAGATCCACGTGCGCCTGATGGGCTTCTTTAAGATGTACGACCTCTCGCTCGACGCGGTCGACGCGATCGCCTTTGCCGGCGTGGTGCCGCAGCTCTCGCGCGAGTGGCACGCCGTGGCCGACCGCATCGCGGCGGATGCCATCGTCATCGGGCCGCAGACGGCTGCCGTGACCAAGCTGCGCGCGGCGCGCCCCCAAGCCGTAGGTGCCGACCGCGTCGCCAACGCCGTTGCGGCCGAGACTTTCTACGGCGCGCCGGCAATCGTGGTGGACTTTGGCACCGCGACCAATATCGACGTCATCGATGAGGACGGTTATTACATTGGTGGGGCGATCGCGCCGGGCATCCGCATCTCCATGGACGCGCTTGCCGCCCGAGCCGCCAAGCTCGCCAGCGTGCCGCTCGAGGCGCCCGAGCACGCCATCGGTCGCGACACCGAAGAGTGCATCAAGGTCGGCGCCGTGATGGGCGCCGCCGCCATGGCCGAGGGCCTGGTCACGCGCATGAAGCGCGAGCTGGGCCGCGAGGACGCCACCGTTATCGCCACGGGCGGTCTCACCGGCATCGTCGCCGATTCGACCGATGCCTTCGACGTGGTCGACGGACAGCTCACCATCAAAGGCATCTGCGAAATCTACCGCCGCATGCAGAAGCTGGGGTAAGGCGGGGTTTAAGTCGAGCGCGAGCGGCGAACTAGGCAACGCATCGGTCCTATTCCTCAAAAACGAATATTTTTCAGTTTTGAGGAATAGGACTTTCTGCTAGGCCTCGTCGCACAGCCACCTCGCCAGGTCCACGATCTGCACCCCATTGCGGTCCGTGGCCTCGTGATGCGTGCGGGCGAGAATCATCTTGGGGTACGCGTCGCCAATGCTCAGCAGTGGTGAAATCTCGCGTTCAAATGTCTTATCCGAGCTGATGTCGTCGCTCACCTGAATGTAGAGCTTCTCGCTTCGCTTGATTGCTACAAAGTCTATTTCCTTTTTATAGAGTACGCCGACGTATACCTCATATCCGCGGCGCAGCAGCTCGATGGCCACCATGTTCTCGTACACGCGACCCCAGTCCATATCGCGTGTACCGAGCAGCGCGTATTTGAACGCATGGTCTGCCAGGTAATACTTCTCGCCGCTCTTAAGGTATTTCTTGCCGCGAATGTCATATCGACGAACTTTATAGAAGGCAAACGCATCGCACAGGTACCCCATGTACGCGCCGACCGTCTTGTTCGTTATCTTTAGCCCATCCGCATTCAAAACATCCGTAATGTTGCGTGCCGACGTAATGTTGGAAACGTTGTCCATCATGTAATCGGCAATGCGCAGCAGCGCCGATTCGTTTCTCACGTTATGCCGCTGCACGATATCCCTCACGATGAGCGTTTTGAAGACATTAGAGAGATATTGATAGCGCTGCTCCTGCAGTGGATAAGGGTAAGAGCCGGACATACCGCCGGTTCTCGCGTACTCATCGAAGTCGCGGTCGACCTCGCCCTCGTCGCCATAGAGACGATACTCCTCAAACGAGAATGGGAAAACCTCGATCTCGAACGTGCGCCCCGTAAAGATCGTCGACAGATCGCTCGACAGCAAAAAGGCGTTCGATCCGGTAATGAAAATGTCGTACTGCTCGGATGCATGGAGGCTGTTGATCGCACGTTCAAAGCCGTCGCACATCTGAACCTCGTCGATAAGCAGGAAGTTTTGCTTGTCGGGCACTCGATGCTCTTTTACATAGGCGAGCAGGGCATGATATTCGAGCAGGCCCTCGAACTCGTCGAGGTTGTAATTGATATGGATGACATTCGAATTGGACAGATTTGCCTCCACGTAATCGCGGAGGGCCTCGAGCAATTTTGACTTACCGCTACGGCGAATGCCCGTTATGACCTTGATGTCCGGCACGCCAATAAGGCTCGTCAACGTGTCCATATATGACGTTCTATTGATGAGTTTCATTGACGCCTCCCTGCGGTCTTTTATCGCTATTCCTCAAAAACGAAAATTTTTCAGTTTTGAGGAATAGACTCTGTAACGAATATACCTCGCTAAAGGCCGAGCTGGCTTAATTCTATTCCTCAAAATCGAAAGATTTTCAGTTTTGAGGAATAGGACCGAGATGCCACCCTGCAGTCACGCGAAAGCCCTCCCCGGTGCAGGCCGAGAAGGGCTTCGTTGTCATCGTCGTCTTTGAGCGCGGGCACCTCGCGCTACAGGCCGCGAATGCGCACGGCCTCGGGCGGAAACTCCTGCTCGCCGGCGTCGGTCTTAATGGTCGCGCGGCCCCAGATGTCCAAGCCTGCAAACACACCGACCGCGAGCGGCAGGCCGTTGGGCGACACCGCCGCAACTTGGCGGCCCAGCAGCGGCACCATATCGAAGTACTCACCCAGCACCGGGGCCAGCGGGCCGGCAGCGCCCTGTGGTGTGTTGGCGACAACCGCCCAGGCGTCCACGCGGGTCAACACGGCGGTGGCTAATGCCTCGACCAGCGCTTCGTCAGCAACATCCACGCCAAGCTCGCCCAGCGCCGCGCGCTCAATATCCACCGTCACGGCACCGAACATGCCCGCGGCACCGGCGCCGCCGTTGACGGCGACGCGGGCGAGCGACGTCTCAAACGCAGGCGCGCCACACACGATGTCGCTCGGCCACTGGATGCCCACCTTGCCGGCAAGCCCCAGGCCCGGCGTTGCGGCCGTGCCCGCGAGCGCGTCCATCATGCCCATTGCGGCCACAAACGGCAGGCCGTGGAAGGCATGCATGTTCACATCGGGGCGCACGACCAGCGAAAACGTTAGCGATGCATCGCCCGCGCTCCATGCGCACCAGCCCGCGGACATGCCCTCGCGGCCCGCGTCACGCGCCGCGTCGAGCTCGGTACCGGCGGTAACAGCATTCATCTCGATCATCTACATACGCCCCAATTCGCCCACGATATGGCCCACGCGATCCTCGGGCTCCTTGACCTCGACGCCGTTGTAGCGGAAGAACCGCGCCGGGTCGTGCATCAGGTCCTCGAGCGGCACCAGCACAAAGTCGCGCTCGCCGATCAGCGGATGCGGCAGGCGCAGCTTTTTGCCGCCGTGGGTCTCGCCGTCCATCCACAGCAGGTCCAGGTCGATGGTGCGCGGGCCGTTTGCCTTGGCCTTTTTGGAGCGGTCGCGGCCCAGCTCGGCCTCGATCTTCATAAGCTCATCGAGCAGCACCAGTGGAGCCAGCTCGGTCTTGATCTCGATGACGGCGTTGGCAAACGCGTCCTGGCGCGTCTCGTAGGCCGGCTCGCTCTCGTAGATGCGCGAGCAGTTGGACACGCAGGTCAGCGGAATCTCGGCAATCATGTCGCGCGCAGCGCGAATGTTGTCGCAGCGATGCCCCAGGTTGGAACCCACGGCCACAAACGCGCGGCGCGGTTGCGGTTTGGCAACGGCCCAGTAACCGTTCAGGAACTGCGCAAAGCCCGCAACGTCATGTACGCGCACGATGTTGGCGCCGGCCTGGATGGCGCCCAGGCACACGCCAAACGTGGCGGCATCGCGTGCGGCGGCCTCGGTCACGCCCGAGACGGCGCCCACAAAGCGCTTGCGCGACACGGCGCACATGAGCGGATAGCCCAGCGACGCCATCTTGGCGGTCTCGCGCTGGATGACGATATCCTCATTGGCCGTCTTGCCAAAGCCCGGGCCGGGATCGATGCAGATACGGTCGCGCGACACGCCGGCATGAATGAGCGTGCGGGCCTGGTCGGACAGAAAGCCCATGACGCGGCGCATGATGGGCGCAGAATCGGGCAGGGTAAAGCGGCGGAGCTGCGAGGTGGGCACGTAGGCTTCCTCGCGGCGGGCGCTGCGGCGCATCATGGCGGCCAGGTGGTCGCTGGGCTCTGGTGCGGCTTCGGTAGCTGCGGGCACGGTCTCGGGCGCAGCGGCGGCAGGGGCAGCCTGCTCGGCAGTCGGCGTCTCTGGCTCGTCAACAGGCTCGGGCGCGGGCTCCGGTTCGCCAAACGGCAGCGAGGGCTGTACCACACCGCCCGGAAGCTTGGCCTCAACCTTGGACTCGCCCAGCAACTTGCCGCGACGGCGGCGGGCCGGCTTCTCGGCCTCGCGCGCGGCCTCGGCAGCCGCTTCGCGTGCCTTCTCGGCAACAAACGCCGCAGCTGAGGTATCGAGCTGCACCGTCGCGTGCGTGCGTGCTGGTGTGGCGACCTCGCCGGCGTGCATCACGATGACGCCGCAGGTGCTCGTCTTAACGAACTCGACCATCTTGGGGTCGGTGAAGCCGGTCACGTCGTTGACGATCGAGGCGCCGCAGCGCACAGCCGCCTTGGCAACCGCCACATGACGCGTGTCGATCGAGACAATGGCACCCTCTTTGGCGAGCGCGCGCACGACGGGCAGCACGCGACGCGCCTCCTCGTCGGGGTTGACCGGGGTAAAGCCGGGGCGCGTGGACTCGCCGCCCACGTCGATGATGTCGGCGCCGGCATCGAGCATCGCCAGGCCGTACTCGATGCCGGCATCCTGGTCAAAGTGCTCACCGCCGTCGCTAAACGAATCGGGCGTCACGTTGAGGACGCCCATGATGCGCGGACGGTCAAAGCTGAGCTCGTACTTTCCGCACCGCCATGTCTTGCTGTCGTTCGCCATGAACATCCTCCTAAAATGCCCACGCCGCCGCGCTCGGGCGCTGGCGGCGGGGTCGCTTTGCAATCAGTCTTTCTATTGTATCCGCGCGCGCGGGCTAGAACGCAAACGCGGCCGCGATGTCGCAAGAAATCAGCAGGTCGGCATTTGCATCCTGATCGGTAGGCGCCAAATTGCAAATGGCCAGCGTATCGCCGGTAAAGTATCGCGTAAGGCCCGCCGCCGGATACACCACGAGCGAGGTTCCGCCCACGATGAGGGCGTTGGCCGCGGCGATGGCAGCAACGGCGCCGGTAAGCACATGCTCGTCGAGCGGCTCCTCGTAGAGCACCACATCGGGCTTGATGCGACCGCCGCACGCAGGGCACACGGGCACGTCCGCGGCATCCTCGTGCTCGCGCGCGCAAATCCATTCGGCGCTGTAGACCGCGCCGCACGACTGGCAAATGTTGCGGTGGACCGAGCCGTGCAGTTCGAACACGCGCTGCGAGCCGGCCATCTGGTGCAGGCCGTCGATATTTTGCGTCACCACGGCGTCGAGCTTGCCGGCGCGCTCCAGCTCCGCCAGCTTGGCGTGGCAGTGGTTAGGCTTGGCGTTAGGGGCGATCATCTTGGTCCGGTAGAAGTCGAAAAACTCCGCCGGATGCGCTTCGTAGAAGCTGTGCGAAAGCATAATCTCGGGCGGGTAGGAAAACCGCTGGTGATACAGGCCGTCCACGCTGCGGAAATCGGGGATGCCGCTTGCCGTGGAAACGCCCGCGCCTCCAAAGAAGACCACGTGGCTATGGGTTTCGAACAGCTCCGCCAGCGCGGCGGAGGCCTGTTTGGGGTCCGATATTGCCTGCGTCATATATGTCCTCCGTCCGTGTCTCCGGGACGGCGGCGTTCGCACTATCACTCGCGGACTCCGCCCCGCTCTTGTTGCGTTAATCTTAAGCCTGCCAACCCCGTCGAAAGGACACCATGCCTCAGACTTACACTTTCGCCTCGTGGAACGTCAACGGCCTGCGCGCCGTGCTCAAAAAGGACCCGAGCTTTATTCAGATCGCGCAGGGGCTCAATGTCGATATCCTAGCGCTGCAAGAGACCAAGCTGCAGGAGGGCCAGGTCGATATCGACCTGCCCGGCTATCACCAAACCTGGAGCTACGCCGAGCGCAAGGGCTACTCGGGCACCGCGGTCTTTAGCCGCAAGGAACCGCTGCGCGTACTGCGCGCCGATGCACTACTGCCCTACGCCGACGAGGGCGAGGCGGCCGAGCTCGTCGCCCAAGCCGCAACCGAGGGCCGCGTCTGCGCGCTCGAGTTCGACAAGTTTTGGTTCGTGGACGTCTATACGCCCAACGCCCAAAACGAGCTCGCGCGCATCGATGTACGCATGGCTTGGGACGATGCCTACCGCCGCTTTTTGAACGCGCTTGAGCGCGAAACCGGCAAGCCCGTCGTAACCTGCGGCGACTTTAACGTGGCTCACGAGGAGATCGACCTTAAGAACCCCAAGTCCAACCGCGGCAACGCCGGCTTTTCGGACGAGGAGCGCGGCAAGTTTACCGAGCTGCTCGACGCCGGTTTTACCGACACCTGGCGCGCGGCAAATCCGAACGTCGAGGGCGTCTACAGCTGGTGGAGCTACCGTTTTAATGCTCGCAAGAACAACGCAGGCTGGCGCATCGACTACTTCCTGGTGAGCGACGCAATCGCCGGCAACGTACGCGACACCGGCATCCGCGGCGACATCTTCGGCAGCGACCACTGCCCCGTCACCCTC
>CAVCBD010000112.1:0-6595 GCA_963599935.1 Acutalibacteraceae bacterium
AAGTGTGCCAGTGTGGCGCAACGGTAGCGCAACTGATTTGTAATCAGTGGGTTGCGGGTTCGATTCCTGTCACTGGCTCCATGAGAGTTTCGGGCTCTGTCTCTATATGGGACAGAGCCCGTTTCTTGTTTTGATAGGTTGTCGGGCACGGTATTCGTCTCATTCCCGAGTTTGTCTCGATCTGTAACACCAAGACGGTTATTCCGCTTTTAACTGTTACAGATCAAGACGGAAGGTTGAGGGTCCGTCCATTTATCTCAATCTGTAACAGTTAGAAGGGAAATATCGGTCTAGATGTTACAGATTGAGACAATGACCGGGACCACTTTGAAATGTCTCGATCTATAACACGTAGGGGAGAAATACCGTTCTTACTGTTACAGATTGAGATTAAAGACACCTCCTGAAGCGGTTGTCTCGATTTGTAACACGTGGAAGCCCATAATCACCCTTACTGTTACAAATTGAGATAGAAGCGGAGCGTCGGAAGGAATGTCTCGATCTGCAACATGTAGGAGACACTCTACGCCCGTAAAGGAAAGAGGCGGGTCCTGTTCAAAATGAAACAGGACCCGCTTTATGTGCGCGGCTATATTCGATTACCTCGTGCCGCGTCAAAGTGGCAGGAAAAGTAAACGAACGCCGGTTGCTTCCACGGCGGATGTCGCTACCCTAATACCATGTGCGCGCAGATCGCGCGTCGGTGCCCGGATTGCATCGGGGCACCGTCCATACGTCGGGAGCGGGGAAGGATCATGGAATCCACGGAAGACGCCATCGAGATCGAGGACGCCGAGGAGCGGGGCGCGACGGCCCCCACGGCCCCTGCGGGGAACTCCGGCCTGATCCACCGGCTGTTCGGCGGGTATGCCGAGCTGCTGCGCATCCCGCATGCGGCGCGCTTCACCGTTGGGTCGGTGGTCGCGTGCATGCCGCTCGCCATGATCAGCATGTCCATTACCATCGGCGTGCAGCAGATCTATGGCAACTACACGATCGCCGGCGCGCTCTCGGCCGTCTACTCCGTCTCGTCCGCGCTGCTCGGGCCGCAGCTCGGCAAACTCGCCGACCGGTTCGGCCAGCGAGCGGCGTCGATCCCGGCCATCATCATCTGGGTTATCGCCTCGCAGGTCTTCATCGCAGCGGCGACCGCGCACGTAGACGAGTGGATCCTCTTCTGCATCGTGCCGTTCCTCGCGTTTACGCCGCCCTGGGGCGCCATGAGCCGCACGCGCTGGCGCTACCTGCTGCGCGGCGACGAGAAGAAGATCTCCACGTCGCTGTCGCTGTGCTCTGCGTTCGACGAGTGCATGTGGGTCATCGGAAACCCGCTGTCGTCGACGCTCGCCGTCATCTCCGCCGCGCTCGCCATCCGCTTCGGGGCGGTCTGCGCGGTCATCGGCGCCATCATGGTGCTCACCGAGGTCACGACGCTCCCACCGTCGCAGTCGCAGCTCACCCGCCACAGCTGTGCCGAGCGCCGCGAGGTGGCACCCGTCGGCGGCGTGCTCGACGCGGGCGCGGACGCTGCCACGGGCGCAGACGGCTCCAGGCGCGCCGGCCGCGCGAATCCCGTCACGCGCCCGCAGTCGATCTGGGGACCGGGTATGGTCGCGCTGTGCGCCGTGTACTTCGGGCTCGGCGCGTTCCAGAACGCAACGAGTGTCTCCATTGTGGCGTTCGCGCGTGAGGTGGGCATGCCGCAGGTTTCGGGCCTCGTGATTTCCTGTTTCTCGTTTAGCTCGCTCGTCGGCGCGCTCTTCTCCGGCGCCATCCGCTGGAAGACCCCGCTGTGGCGGAGGTTCTACACCTGCCTCGTGGTGCTGTGCTGCGGCCTGAGCCTGTTCGTCCTCGCACCGAGCCTGTGGGTGATTGGCGCAATCTACCTGGCGGCTGGCCTGTGCCAGGCGCCGACTTTCGTCAACGGCAACGAGATCGTGATGCACCTGGTGTCGCCCATGCGCTTTACCGAGGCTGTCGCGTGGACGGGGACCCTCTGCGCCATCGGCTCGTCGTGCGGCTCTGCCATCGCCGGGCCGTTCATCGACGCGTACGGGCACACCGGTGGGTTCGCGACCGTCGCCGTCCTCGCCGTCGTGACGCTCGGCATCGCGCTCGTCGGTCTCAAGCAAATTAAGTCCTCGACCACGAAGGCCGTTCAGGCGTAGCATCTAATGCAGTATCGATTTGGTATCAGAACGATTCAACCAGAGATATTTGAAGCAATTCAGGCCGAAAAGAAGCCTCTGTATATCTCATCCCACTGCTCTCGTCCGGAGGTTGGAACATACTGTGACCAAGGTCTCCCGTTGCATCCTGGCCGAGAAGGCGACGATGGTGGTCGACCACATCGCGTACCACAAGCTCGATGAGCGGTACGACTCCACCATCTTCGCCGAGCGCATACCCGGCAACGTCGGCCGCGCGCTGGAGACGAGCCGCTGCATCCAGGACTACGTGTTCTGGGATTCCGAGGGCGAGCGCTGTGACGTGGTGCACAGCTACGAGGATTTGCTGACGGTGATCCAGGGAACAGATTAGGTTCTGGCTCGCGTTAATTTTCGATTGGGGCGTTGGGATGCACACGTAGGGGAGGAAAACCGTTCTTACTGTTACAGATTGAGATGAATCAGGAGGCCGCCGCGAATTGTCTTGATCTGTAACAGATAGGGGCGGGAAAGACCTCTTACTGTTACAGATCAAGACGGAAGGTTGAGGGTCCGTCCATTTATCTCAATCTGTAACAGTTAGAAGGGAAATGTCGGTCTAGATGTTACAGATTGAGACAATGATGATCGGGACACAGGTGCACGCCTTGCATCCACAGTTGGAACGACACAATTCTCACCGTCATCTAATCATACGCGGGTGCCGAAGAACCCTCCCGAATCCGCATCCAGCGCTCCAATGGAGCTTGGCAGTGAAGAGTAAAATAGAGCTATTGCTGCACAATTCGCCTCTGTCATGGTTGTTGAGACCTCGAGGTGACCGAGCCTGAAAGGCATCAACAATGAGCACCATAGCCGACATCCTCAACCGCATCGACTCGGGCGACTACGCGATGCCGCAGTTCCAGCGCGGCTACGTGTGGAACCGCGCACAGGTGCGCAAACTCATGACGTCGCTGTACAAGGGCTATCCGGTGGGCACGATGCTCTTGTGGCAAACTCCCGTGGAAGACGCGGACATCAAGGGTGAGAAGGTCATCGGGCAGGGTGTCGTCAACCTCATTCTCGACGGCCAGCAGCGCATGACGTCGCTCTACGGCATCATGCGTGGCAAGGAACCACCCTTCTTCGAGGGCGACCGGCGTGCCTTCACCGACCTCATGTTCAACATCGACGAGGAGGTCTTCGAGTTCAAGGCCCCCAAGATGAAGGGCGACCCCATGTGGGTCTCGGTAACCGAGGTGTTCGTAAAGGGCGCCGGCGTGGTCGCGGATGCGCTGGACGACGCGGAGAAGCTGAGCCATGCTGGCTATCGCATCGTTGTTAAGCGGCTCACCAACTTGGAGAGCATCACAAAGACTGAGATTCTATCCCAGACCGTAACCGGACCCGACAAGACCGTCGACGTCGTCGTGGACATCTTCAACAGCGTGAACTCCGGCGGCACGAAGCTCAGCAAGGGCGACCTCACGCTCGCCAAGATCTGCGCGGAATGGCCCGCCATGCGCGATGAGATGCAAAAGGCTCTCGACGGCTTCTCGGCCAAGGGATACGACTTCACACGCGACTGGCTGCTGCGCTGCCTGACCGTCCACCTCGCGAAGTCGGCATACTTCTCCACTCTCGACGGCTTCTCCGTGTCGGAGATTCAAAAGGGGCTCAAGGAGACCGTCCAGCTCGTGGGCACCTGTCTCGACCATATCGCGGGCAGACTCGGACTCGACCACACCCGCGTCCTCGGCAGCCCCTTTTCCATCGCCACGATGATTGCGGTCATAGACCAGAAGGGAGGCGAGCTTACCTCGGCCGAGTGGGACCGCCTACTCTACTGGCATGTCCACGTCTTCCTCTGGGGGCGCTACGCAGGCTCCACCGAGAGTGTGCTTGCCCAGGATATAAACGCCGTCAAGAGTGGCGAGGGGATCGCCGGACTGCTCAGGCTCATAAAGACGAACAGGCCCGACCTAAGCCTTCACCCCGACGACTTCTGGGGGTGGAGCACGGGAGCGCGCCTCTACCCGCTCATGTATCTTCTCGCCCGCATGGGGCATGCTCGCGACTGGGGCAGCGGAATCGAGCTCAACTCTCACCTTCTCGGCAAGAACTCGACGCTCGACGTGCACCACATCTTCCCCAAGAAGGTGCTCTACGCCGCCGACCGCAACAAGTCGATGGTGAACCAGCTCGCCAACTACGCCTTCTTAACCAAGGGGACAAACCTGGAGATCTCGGACAAGCTCCCCTCGGACTACCTGCCGGGCTACGTCGCCGCAAATCCCGGAGCGGTCGAATCTCACGCCGTGCCGACCGACGACCCTTCCCTCTGGGAAATCGGGAACTACGAGGCCTTCCTCGCCCGGAGGCGCGAGCTTCTCTCCGAGAAGGCCAACGCGATTCTATCTGCCCTCTACAATGGAAAAGACCTAGGTGAGCTGCCTGCCGCCTTCAAACAGCCGGGTGCCGCGAGCGTCCTCGATCACGATGACGAGGCCCTCACCGGGCTCTCGGACTGGTTGACGGAGAGGGGTTACGGGCGCGGGGCGGCGAACTTCGGGGTGAGCGGCACGTCTAAGACCGTGATCGTTGACCTTGCATGGCCGGACGGCTTGCAGACCGGCCTCGGCGAACCGGTCGCCCTCATGGTCGATAGGGAGCCCGAGGAGCGCTCTTTCGTGACCAAGCTCGGATACCATGTGTTCGAGACACCCGATGACTTGATGGCCTTTGTTGTAAACGATGAGGCATAAGAGAGCTTCATGAAAGATCTCGACAAATACCGGGGCTGCCTCGTGGGCGGGGCCGCAGGCGACGCGCTTGGATACGCCGTGGAATTCTGGGACGAGGAGCACATCTTCTCCCGCTATGGTGAGCGCGGCATAACCGAATACGAACTCGATGCCAAAGGCGTGGCGCACTTCTCCGACGATACGCAGATGACTCTCTTCACAGCAAACGGCCTGCTCTTAGGTACCACGCGTGGGATGACGCGCGGCATTATGGGGCCGTATGAAAGTTATGTCGGCTACTGCTACGGAGACTGGTACCGCACGCAGACCGAGAGGTATCCGCTCGACGAAGGGCGGAGTAGCGTCTACCACTACTCGTGGCTCGTCGGCGTGCCCGAGTTCTTCGAGCAGCGCGCGCCGGGGAACACGTGCCTCTCCGCCTGCGCGGAGGGGTGCGAGGGGACGACCGAGCGCCCCGTCAACAGCAGCAAGGGCTGTGGCGGCGTGATGCGCGTGGCTCCGGCAGGGCTCTACCTTGACCCTGAAGATGGCACCCACTGCAGCGGCTATGCCGACGCCCTCCGGCTTGGCGCGGAGTGTGCTGCCCTCACGCACGGCCACGCGTTGGGCTGGCTGCCCGCCGGAGCGCTCGCGGTGATTGTGAGCATGCTGACGCACAAGCCAGGTTGCAGCGTGCGCGAAGCTGTCATGGGTGCGTTGGGCGCGCTTCCCGAAGCCTATCCGAATGCTAAACATGTGAAGGAACTGCAAGGCCTTCTTATGCACGCGCTGCGTCTCGCCAACTCCTCCAAGGTCGACCTTGACTGCATCCACGAGCTCGGCGAGGGATGGGTGGCCGAGGAGACGCTGGCCATAGCCGTATTCTGTGCACTGCGACACGAGCACGACTTCGAGGCGGGGATCGTTGCTGCCGTGAACCACAACGGTGACTCGGACTCCACCGGCGCGGTGTGCGGCAACATTCTCGGGGCGAGACTGGGCTTTAGCGGAATCCCTGCGAAGTACACCGAGCGCCTCGAGTTGTTGGACGTAATTGAGGGCTTCGCGGACGACCTCTACCACGACTGCCAGATTGACGAGTGCACAGGCTCAGCTGATGGCATCTGGGAGCACAAGTACATTTATAACGACTACGCCGAGTGGGTGGTTACCCAAAAATCGGCAGGATCACGTCCTAGCCTCTGAGAGTTGGCAACGTTCACGATGGCGTTCGTGCGAAGCCGCGTGATATCCCCGCGCCACAGCAAGAGTCCGCCTACGGATTCCGCTTTACGTGCCTCGGCGATTCCGCGCTCCTGCAGGCGTCCCTGCAAGTAAGCGTCCTCGATGCGCAGGTACTCATCGGAGATTTCCGTAGGCGGGCGCACGTTCACGAGCGAGCGATAGAGCCGATAGAGACCCTCGCCCACGTGGGCATCGGAGCCCGTGCGCTCGGCCTCGTCGACCATGGCGATGACGTAGTCGGCGTAGGAGATGGACGAGACGCCGTGAGCTCCTGATCGGGACAACTATGAAATGTCTCGATCTGTAACACGTAGGGGAGGAAAACCGTTCTTACTGTTACAGATTGAGATGAATCAGGAAGCCGCCGAGAATTGTCTTGATCTGTAACAGATAAAGGCGGAAAAGACCTCTTACTGTTACAGATCAAGACGGAAGGTTGAGGGTCCGTCCATTTAT
>CAVCBD010000113.1:0-6559 GCA_963599935.1 Acutalibacteraceae bacterium
CACGAACAGGAGAGCACTTAATGTGCTCTCCGTCGTGAGCAGGACTGTAGAGCAGCAAACTTAACCCCTGCCCCGGCACCCGGCGGGCAAGCCCTCCCTTGTACTCCATCTCACTAAAGTGTATGATTCTGAACGTTACATGACTCACTTTACCTAACTAAAGTGCCATCAAGGGGGAATACCATGAATACCGATATGTCTCGTCGTCAATTTGTTGGTCTAGCCGGTTCGCTTGCCACGGTGCTTGGCCTCGGCCTGGTAGGCTGCGGCGGTGGTGCCGGCAAGGGCTCCGCTGCTGGCTCTGCCGCGGCCAAGGATGTGAAGGGCGCTGCGGAGTCCAAGAAGCTCGTGGTGGGCTTTGACAAGTCCTACCCTCCGTACGGCTTTGTGGGCGACGATGGCGAGTACGCCGGTTTTGACCTCGATCTGGCTAAGGCCGTTGCCGATAAGCAGGGCTGGGACGTCGAGTATGAGGCCATCGACTGGGATGCCAAGGACACGCTGCTCAACTCGGGTGCCATCAACTGCATCTGGAACGGCTTTACTATGGAGGGCCGCGAGGACGACTACACGTTCTCCGATCCGTACATGCTCAACGAGCAGGTGCTGGTGGTCAAGAAGGACGCGGGCATCAAGAGCTGGGACGACCTTGCCGGCAAGACCGTGATCACCCAGACCGATTCCGCCGCGCAGGACGTGCTCGAGGGCGACCAGAAGGATCTGGCTGCGACGTTTGCCACGCTCGACACCATCGGTGAGTACAACACCGCGTTTATGCAGCTCGAGAGCGGCGCGGTCGATGCCGTTGCCTGCGACCTTTCGATCGCTCAGTATCAGCTTGCCGCCAAGCCCGATGCCTATACGCAGCTTGATGAGCCGCTGTCCAGCGAGCACTATGCCGTCGGCTTTAAGAAGGGTGACACCAAGTCTGCCGACGCCGTGACCGAGTCGCTCAAGGCGCTCTACGAGGATGGCACGGTCAAGGACCTCTGCGACAAGTATTCAAGCTATGGTCTATCTTTCGATAATTGGGTTTTGAAATAGCCACAGCACCCAACCTTGCGGCTCCAACCCTCCTCGCGTACCAAAGTACGCTTCGTCGGGCTTGTCGCTCGCAATCTTGGGCACTGTGCCTATTTCAATTAACGCCCGCTGTTCTGTTGCTGTGAAAGAGAGGGTAGGTTGTCTATCCAAGTCATGATGCAGATGCTTGGCCAGGGGTTCCTGGTCAGCCTGCGGCTATTTGTGCTGACACTGCTGGGGTCGATTCCGCTGGGAATCCCCGTGGCGTTTATGCGCATGAGTAAGATCGCGCCGCTTCGTTGGATCGCGCGTATCTACATTTCGGTCATGCGCGGCACGCCGCTGATGCTGCAGATGTTTGCCATCTACTTTGCCCCATACTATGTGTTCGGCATTTCGCTCACGCCCGATTCCAAGTGGACGGCGTGCGTCGTGGCGTTCATCATCAACTACGCCGGCTATTTTGCCGAGATCTATCGCTCGGGCCTGCAGTCCATTCCGCGCGGCCAATATGAGGCAGCCGAGGTGCTGGGCTATTCGCGCGTGCAGACGTTTCTGTATATCGTGATGCCGCAGGTCGCCAAGCGCATTTTGCCGGCGATGGGCAACGAGATCATCACGCTGGTCAAGGACACGTCGCTGGCGTTCGCCATCGGTGTGGGCGAGATGTTCTCGACGGCCAAGGCACTGGTCGCCTCGCAGGTGAGCATGGTGCCGTTTGCGATTGCGGCACTCATCTACTGGGTCTTTAACTTCGTGATCGAGATGCTGCTGGGCGCTGCCGAAAAGAAGCTGGACTATTACCATGACTAATTCAGTGATGAAAATCGAAAGCGCCCGTAAGGCGTTTGGTGGCAATGAGGTGCTTAAGGATATCTCGCTCGAGGTGAAGCGTGGCGAGGTCGTGGCGATTATCGGGCCTTCGGGTGGCGGTAAGTCTACGCTGCTGCGCTGTGCCACGCTGCTCGAGACGCTCGACGGCGGCTCGCTCTCGTTTGGCGATCTTGCGGTCGCGACGGACGCGGGCTCGGGCGCGGTCTATGCGAAGGGCGATGTGCCCAAGCGGGCGCGCTCGCGCTTTGGCCTGGTGTTCCAGAACTACAATCTGTTCCCTCACTATACCGTGATGAAAAACATCACCGACGCACCGATCCGCGTACTCAAGCGCCCACGCGAGCAGGCGGAGGCCCGCGCGCACGAGCTAATTGCGCAGATGGGGCTTACGGGCAACGAGAACAAGGTGCCCTGTGAGCTTTCGGGCGGTCAGCAGCAGCGCGTGAGTATTGCCCGCGCCCTGGCGCTCGACCCGGAAATCCTGTTCTTTGACGAACCGACCTCGGCACTCGACCCCGAGCTGACGACCGAGGTGCTGCGTGTCATCAAGGACCTCGCGGCGCAGAATATGACGATGGTGATCGTGACGCACGCGATGCAGTTCGCGCGTGATGTTGCCGACCGCGTGGTCTTTATGGATGGCGGCCGCATTGTCGAAGAAGGTCCTGCCGAGCAGGTCATCGACCATCCGCGCGAGCAGCGTACGCGCGAGTTCTTGAGTCGTATCGAGGGATAGGCTCAGGTATTTACTCAACTATTAATTGAGGCGAAACCGCCGCAGGTCTTACGGTCTGCGGCGGCATTTTATTTGCATCGGCGGGGTTCAATAATCGCCTCGCATACTCGCTCTCTCCTCTCGCCGCCCGTATCCATACGCGTGCCGAAAGGTCTGCATGGACAGGCGGCTGCAAGGGTAGGGTGGTGGCATAGGACATTTGGAGGGTGAGTCGGCTCGGCTGCCGACCATGCTGCTCCCGGGACGGCACCGACCGCGAACTCTCCCCGTTGGCGTCGCGCATTGCGCGCGACCCTGCAAGGAGGTCATCATGGGTGCTCCCAAGACCGGCAACGTAAGGAACGTGGTGCTCGTAGGCCAAGGCGGGGTGGGCAAGACTTCACTCGCCGAAGCCATGCTCCACCTTTCCGGCAAGACCGCCCGTCTGGGCGGCCACGACGGCACCAAGCCCACGCTCGACTACGACCCCGAAGAGGTCAAGCGTGCGTTTTCCATCTCGACGACCATCGCGCCGATCGACTGGAAGGGCGCCCGCATCAACGTGCTCGATGCCCCGTGCTACCCCGATTTTATCGGCGACGCCTTCGCGGCGATGAGCGTCTGCGAGACGGCGCTGTTCGTGGTCGACGCTGAGGCCGGCCCGCAGCCGACGACCGTCAAGCTCTGGTATGCGGCCGAGGACCTGCGCCTGGCGCGCGCGGTGTTTGTGAACCGCCTGTCGCGTCCCGAGGCCAGCTTTGCGACCACCATGGAGCTGCTGCAGGAGCGCTTTGGTACGCGTCTGGGCGCCGTGACCCTTCCCTGGGGCGAGGGCGAGGACTTTGACGGCATTATCGACCTGGTGCGCATGAAGGCGCGCCACTGCAACGGCGCCGAGGCCGTTGAGTCGGAGATTCCCGAGGAGTATCGTGCCCAGGCCGAGGAGGCCCACGACCATCTGTGCGAGCTGGTGGCCGAGGCCGACGACGAGCTGATGATGAAGTACCTGGAAGGCGAGGAGACGCTGACGCAGGAGGAGCTCGAAGGTCTGTTGTCCAAGGCAATCGCCGAGCGCATCTTTGTGCCGGTCTTTGCGGGCGATTGCATTAAGGAGCAGGGCGTCAACTCGCTGATGGACGACATCGCCACGTACTTCCCGGCGCCGACCGACTACGGCGAGATGCCGCTCATCGACGGCGATTCGCTCAAGATCTCGAGCGATGACGACCGTCCGGTGGCGTTTGTGTTTAAGACGCTGGCAGATCCGCAGCAGGGTCGTATCAGCTTTATCAAGGTGCTGACGGGTACGCTTGAGCCGGGCCTTGAGCTCATCAACGCCCGCACGCGCAAGAGCGACCGTCTGGCTCACCTGTATGTGATGTGTGGTCGCGATATGACCGAGGTCGGTCACGCCTATGCCGGCGATATTATCGTGGCGCCCAAGCTGGCGGCCGAGACGGGCGACACGCTCTCCATTACCGGTAAGGTCGAGGCGGCGGCGTTCAAGTTCCCCAACTCGCAGTACCGCATTGCCATCGAGGCCGAGAACCGCGGCGACGAGGAGAAGCTCTACACGTTTATCGAGAAGGCATGTAAGGCCGATCCGACCATGAGCATCGACCGCGACGAGGAGACGGGCCAGACCATCATCTCGGCGGTAGGCGAGGCGCAGGTTTCGGTGCTGCTCAACCGTCTGGAGGACCGCACCAAGGTTGCGGCCAAGAGCGTGCCGATCCGCATTCCGTATCGCGAGACCATTCGCCGCACGGCGAGTGCCCAGGGTCGCCACAAGAAGCAGACCGGTGGTGCAGGCCAGTACGGCGACTGCTGGCTGCGCGTGGAGCCGCTCATTGGGCCCGACGGCACGAGTGACGGCTATGAGTTTGTGGACGAGGTCGTGGGCGGCCGCATTCCGCGCTCGCTGATCCCCGCCGTGGACAAGGGCGTCCAGGAGACCATGAAGGACGGCATTATCGCCGGCTATCCGCTCACGGGCATTCGCGTCGCGGTGTACGACGGTTCGTATCACAGCGTCGACTCCAACGAGATGGCGTTCCGCGCGGCGGCTCGCATCGGCCTGCGCAAGGCGTGCTCCGATGCCGATCCGGTGGTGCTGGAGCCCATCGAGGAGATCACCGTGACCATTCCCGAGAGCTATGCCGGTGCCGTGATGGGCGACATCTCGGCCTCGCGCGGCCGCGTGACGGGCATGGAGACCGATGAGCGCGGCGACACCGTGGTCATCGCCCAGGCTCCGCTCGCCGAGCTGACGGATTACTCGACGCGCCTGCGCTCCATCACGCGCGGTACGGGCGACTTTACCATGAAGCCCGCTGGCTACGAGCAGGTGCCCTACGACGTTCAGGCCAAGCTGGTCGAGCGCTATGAGGAAGGCCGCGCCAAGTAGCGTGTGGCTTCGCCTGCAACATGTCCGCTGGTAGTTAGACCGCCTCGGCTATATGCTGAGGCGGTCTTTTGATCCGCAAGCGACGGAAGGATTGCGGATTATTTTTGGCTTTGGGGTGATGCGGCGGCGCGGTCGGCCCTAGTCTCCGGAGGCCTGGTTTTTGCCGGTGGCATAGTCGATCTGCACGTGCGGCTGCACGTTGTAGCAGTACGCATGGAAGCACAGCGTCTTACCGTGGTCCTCGACCGATTGTGCCTCTAGACGAACGCCGCGGCAGACGAGTTCCTCTTCGTTGTACATGGGCGTGACGCGGTAGAGCACGTGGTTGCCCGTGTCGCGAATATAGTCGAGGATCTGCTCCTCAAACGGCAACATGCCCGTCTCGTTGAGATAGCGCGTGCCGGTGAGGAGATTCTTGCGGTTGGCGTTTTCGCTGCAGAGTGACCAGGCGATAAGGTGGCAGCGGTTGTAGAGGCTCTGGCCCGGAATAAAATCGTAGCGCTGCTGGCGCCAGCCGGCGGGGTGGATGCGCGAGATGTCGCCACGCTTGCCTTGGCCGAGTGATTCGGGGCCCACGCAGGCGAGCGCCTTGCGGGTGCGGCCCAGGCTGTCGAGCTTGGAGAACTTCTTAAAGCAGCCCTCTTCGATGGCACGTTCATACTCGTCGAGCGTGAACGACGGCGTGCCCAACGGGTGCGTGCTATCGGCGCGCAGGGCGACATAGGGGTTGCCCGCATAGTCGGGAATGCTGCTGAGGTATACGCCGCGTGCGCGGTCGAGGTCGGGGTTTTCGATCTCGTCGATGGGGGTGACGGAGCTATCCGAGACAGCGTCGTCGGTGTCGGTCGCGGCGGATTCGGAGCCATCGCCGGTGTCTTGAGCGCCATCGGAGTCCGCGGAGCTTGCCGTTCCCGATTCGAGTCGGGCGACCAGATCGGCCTCGTCTTCGGTGCGGCTAGGGCTTTCATTTTGCTTCTCGGCCAGAGCTGTCGCCTGTTCATCGCTTTGCGGTGACAGCAGCTTGGGCGCGCCGTCGAGCGATCCCGTAAACAGCGCAAACCCCAGCACCACGGCGGTGCCGATGGAAAGTACTTGCTTGTAGGCGGACTTGCGCGACATGGAGGCTCCTGGCTAGACGGCTGGGAATCTACCAGTCTAGCAGGTGCCATCGCAGGTCATTCGATCGAACAAATACTTAAGATTTGGGACAAACACTGATGGATTTGTCCCACACAAACTTGCGGTTGGGATGTGTGAGCTCTAAAGAGCGGGGTCAAAGGTTAGAGAGATTGCGCTCGTCTCTCTAAGCGTCTCTCCAAAGCGAAAGTCGTTTAGAGAGACGTTTGCAGGCAGTCTACCAGCGAATTTGATATATCTCTCTAAATGTCTCTCTAAAATAAGGAACTTATCTCTCTAAAGTTAGAGAGATGTACTAAACTTTAGAGAGATAAGTCTATTCTTTTAGAGAGACGGAATGCCAATGCTGCTGGATGAACCCCTTGACCTTATCGTCGAGCGTCTTCGCAGACGGGGGACCGACGATGCTTCGGTAGAAGTTAAAGCCTGCACGAATAAACTGA
>CAVCBD010000114.1:0-6398 GCA_963599935.1 Acutalibacteraceae bacterium
TGGAGCAGGCGGTGCGCGATGCCACGGCGCCGGTCAGGATGGTGGCGACGAGCGATACCAGGCACAGACCGAACATCGTGGTCGCCATGCGGCCCAGGTAGGCATTCTGCACGTCGGCGGGGTCGATGCTCTGTGCCTTGTACTCGTCCTGCACATAGGTCACGGCGCGCTGGGTGACGATGGAGCCCGACATGGAGCCCATCTTGTCAGCCATCTCGTTGGCGCCGTCGACAAGCTTGCTCTGGTCGATCAAGCCGCCCTCGATGCCCAAGCGCAGGCTCGCCATGGTGATTTTGCCACCGTCGGCCTCAATCTGTGCCTGCATCTCTTGTGCGGCCGCTGCCTTTTGCTGCATCTCGGCGAGTTGCTCGGGCGTCATGGCCGCCATCTGCTCGGGGGAAGGCATGGACTGGGCGGAGCTGCTGTTGCCGGCATCGTCGGATGCGCCGGTCATGTCGCCCATGGAGTCGGCGTCGATACCCTGGTTGAGGGCGAGCACGACGGTCTCGGGCAGGCTCATGATGTCGGCGAGCTTGCTGCCGTCGGCGCGCTCGTCCTCGGTGCCCTGGTAGGTGCGGATGCCGTCCTTGTCTGCCTGGCTAAACGCGGCCTCCACCGTCTTGGCGTCCTTGGCGCTCATAAAGAGCTCAAGGTCGTCGAGTGCGTTGGCGCGGATGGTGTCGGGCACGGGCGAAGCGATGCCTCCCTGCTGCACACCCACGTCGACGATGTCGCTCATATACGTGGGCAGCGCCAGGTCGGCGTTACAGCTGATCACGATGAGCACGATAGCCGCAAGCAGTGCCAGCACATGCTTCTTAAAGAGCTTGAGAATCCTCACTCGGCATCTCTCCTTTCTTGGTTATGGTCAATAATTTGGTTGGTGCGACGAAGGAGACGCACCAACTCGTTGGTATCTTCTTCGCCGAGCTGCTCGAGGAATGCCGCAGCGCGGTCCTCAAACTCCCGACGCTTGATTTCAAGATCTTGTCGACCCTTGTCGGTCACGGTCACATGTACGCGACGGCGGTCGGTCTTTGAGTGCTCGCGTTCGACCCAGCCTTTGGCCTCGAGGGCGCGCAGGATATTGGCGATGCGAGCGTTCGAGACCCATGCCTTGTCGGCAAGTTCGCTCGGCGTGAGCGAGCCGCCGGCGAGCAAAAGGGCGCGCATAACGGCCATCTCGCCGCTCAAAGCCTGGTCCGTAAAGCGCGAAACGCGCTGGTGCAGGCTGCCAAACTCGAGAAAGAGCTGGCGTCCAAGCTCGTGGAAATCGGTACCTTCCACTGAAAACCCCTAACACTAGAAACTATTTTCGGTGAAAGATGATACTCCTGCACGTGCGCCATAATCGATAGATTTCTAGGCATGTCCCAAAAATCTACCGGAGGCTGTGCGATATAAAGGTCGTATAAACAATTTAAATTTTTCAATTACTGAAACGTTCCAAAGAACTATCATGCGCGCGGTTAGGCGAGGGGTTGTCACCACCATGACGACTGGGACTCATTTTTCGCCACGTGCGATGCTCCAACTTCCCGCAAGGAGACACCTGAATCAAGGGGGTTGGAGTCATGGCATTTGACTTCACGGGTAAAACCGCGATCGTTACCGGCGGCACTCAGGGCATTGGCCTCGAGATCGCCAAGGGTATCGTGGAGGGCGGCGGACACGTCGCGCTCATCGCAAGGAACGCCGCTAAGGGCGAGGCCGCAGTGGCCGAACTCGGCGAGGGCAACAAGTTCTATCAGCTCGATGTCGCCGATGCACCCAAGGCGCGCGAGACTGTCGAGCAGATTTTCGCCGATCTGCCTCAGACCAACATTCTGATCAACTGTGCTGGCGTCATCAGCACCAAGAAGTTCGACGAGATCGACGACACCGAGTGGCGCCGCACCATCGACATCAACCTCAACGGCACCTTTACCATGATGAACGCCGTGTACCCGCACTTTAAGGCGGCCCACGCCGGCACCATCGTCAACGTGAGCTCTGTGGCTGGCAAGATTGGCGGCGGCCTGCTTGGTACCGCAGCGTACGCCAGCTCCAAGGCCGGCGTTAACGGCCTGACCAAGGCGGTCGCCAAGGAGGGCGGCAAGTTCGGCATCCGCTGCAACGCCGTGTGCCCGTCGCTCACCCTTACCGACATGACCTCGATCCTCTCGGACGAGAACTCCCAGCGCATCATCAACGGTATTCCTCTGGGCCGCGCCGCCCAGGCAAGCGAGCCGGCGCAGATGGTACTGTTCTTCGCGTCCGACCTCGCCAGCTTCGTGAACGGCGAGATCGGCGACTGCGACGGCGGTATCGTCCTGGACGGGTAATATCCCGCGCAATAGTTCGGCGGCGGCCCCTGCGACTCGGGACCGTCGCCTTCTTTCTGATGTAGCCGCGTGCGGCAACAACCCGCACGCATCAAAAGGAGATATATATGAGTGAATCAACCGCGGTGGAGGCGCCGGCGGCCAAGGAGCCGTTTTTTAAGATGTCCTCCATCCCGGGTGCCAATATTCTGGTGCCGCTTTTGTTGGGCTGCCTGCTCAACACGCTGTTCCCCGACCTGTTCAAGACGCTTGGTAGCTTTACGCTCGGCATGACGCAGCAGGGTGCAAGCCCGCTCGTGGGTGCCTTCCTGCTCATCGTTGGCACGACGATTTCGTTTAAGAGCGCTCCCGCCGCTGCTGCCCGCGGTGCCATCATCATCGCCATTAAGCAAATCGTGGTCATCGCCGTGTCGCTGCTCATTCTCTATGTGTTCAACGACAACCTGTTTGGTATCTCGGCCATGGTGATGCTGGCTGCCTGCACCGGCGCCAACAACGCCATGTACGCTGGCCTGATGGGCACCATGGGTAACGAGGCCGAGCGCGGCGCCGTCGCCATCACCACGTTGGTTGTCGGTCCTCCGGTCACGATGATCGTGCTCGGCGCCGCCGGCCAGGCTCCGATTGGCTGGTCGCTCGTGGGCGCCATCCTGCCGATCGTCGTCGGCATTATCCTGGGCAACCTGTTTCCCAGCTTTAAGAAGATGATGGCCCCGGCGCTGTCCGCCATCATCGTGCTCGTCTTCTTTGCCATGGGTTCGACCATGACCTTTGGCCAGCTCATCAATGGTGGTCTTCCCGGCATCCTGCTCGGTGTTATCTGCTCGGTGGTCTTTGCTATCCCCGTTGTCGCGGTCGATAGGCTTACCGGCGGCACGGGTGTCGCAGGCGCGGCAATCTCCAGCTGCGCCGGCGCCAACGTGGCAACGCCTGCTGCTATGGCAAGCGTCAACGAAGCCATGTACGGCGGCGCGGTGCTCGCGACGGCTACGGCTCAGGTTGCTGCCTGCGCTATCGTGACGGCCATTCTCACCCCGCTGGTCACCAGCTGGTGCTACAAGCACTTTGAGGGTAAGCAGGGCAACGAGAAGACTGCGACCGACAAGACTGCCGCTGCTGCGTAACGCCACGCGCGACAAATCAATGCTCGCAACAAGCCAACGCTTCAGGGCGGCCACGGGGGATATTCCTTCGTGGCCGCCCTGCGCTTGCTGGTAGATTTTTGGGACATGCCTAGAAATCTACCTTTGCGGACGCGCCACGCACACGCCTTTGTTGCGGCGAAAAGTAGATTTCTAGGCATGTCCCAAAAATCTACCTGCGGGGCACTTTACCCAGCTAAAGCTGGCATAACAGCTAGAGCGACAGGCGTATAAAGGCAAGGGGAAATATCAGACAATTCGGTGAACGGTATCTGCCCGCGCTCGCATTTCCTGCGGATTTGTCAAAAACGCTCTTATGTTATAAAAAAAGAAACATATAACAGCCCAGATGGAGAGGGTCGCTATGTTATCCTTCTCAGACGGGTGAAATCTTGGGTTTAGGGTTGCAGCGCCAAGGTGGACAAACGTTTTCCCTGCGTCAACACGTGGCGGAAAACGGAAGAAGCCGGTCGTGCAAGCCGAACATTCAAGAATTCAATAAGCAGCGGTGTGAGAGAGCGCCGCATTACACGTAACTAGGAGCGTGGTTACACAATGCAGGAGGCATGGGAAGGCTTCAAGGAAGGCATCTGGACGGGAGAGGTAGACGTCCGAGACTTCATCCAGAAGAACTACACCCCCTACGAGGGCGACGAGTCGTTCCTCGCCGGCCCGACCGAGCGTACCAAGGAGCTGTGGGGCGAGGTTCTCGACCTGCTGCTCAAGGAGCGCGAGCAGGGCGGCGTCCTCGATATGGACACCAAGACCGTTACGGGTATCGTGAGCCACCCCGCTGGCTACATCGATAACGCCCATCGCGACAAGGAGACCATCGTCGGCCTCCAGACCGACAAGCCGCTCAAGCGCGCTCTGCACGTCAACGGCGGTATCCGCATCGCTTGCCAGGCTGCCAGCCAGCACGGCTATAAGGTCGACGAGAACGTTGTCGAGCGCTACACCTTCGAGCGCAAGACCCACAACGCCGGCGTCTTCGATGTCTACACCCCCGAGATGCGCGCCTGCCGTTCGGCCCACATCATTACCGGTCTGCCCGATGGCTATGGCCGCGGCCGCATCATCGGCGACTATCGTCGTGTCGCCCTGTACGGTGTCGACTACCTGATCAAGGACAAGGAGGCCCAGAAGGCTTCCACCCCGACGGTCATGACCGCCGACAACATCCGCGATCGCGAGGAGCTGCAGGAGCAGATCCGTGCCCTCGGCGAGCTCAAGATGATGGCCGAGACCTACGGTTTCGACATCTCCAACCCTGCTACCAACACGCAGGAGGCCATCCAGTGGATGTACTTCGCCTACCTCGCTTCCGTCAAGGAGCAGAACGGCGCCGCTATGTCCATCGGCCGTACCTCCACGTTCATCGACATCTACGCTGAGCGCGACCTTGCCAACGGCACCTTCACCGAGGAGCAGATCCAGGAGTTCGTGGATCACTTCATCATGAAGCTCCGCATGGTCAAGTTCGCCCGTACCCCCGAGTACCAGGCCCTGTTCACCGGCGACCCGCAGTGGGTCACCGAGTCCATCGGCGGTATGGGTGTCGACGGTCGTACGCTCGTTACCAAGATGAGCTACCGCTACCTGCACACGCTCGAGAACATGGGCACCAGCCCCGAGCCCAACATGACCGTTCTGTGGTCGACCCGCCTGCCCGAGAACTTCAAGAAGTTCTGCGCCAAGACGTCCGTCGCCAGCTCCTCGATCCAGTATGAGAACGACGACCTCATGCGCGTCTACCACGGCGACGACTACGGCATTGCCTGCTGCGTGTCCTCCATGCGCATCGGCAAGGAGATGCAGTTCTTCGGCGCCCGTGCCAACCTGGCCAAGTGCCTGCTGTATGCACTCAACGGCGGTGTTGACGAGGTCTCCAAGAAGCAGGTCGGCCCCAAGTACCGCGCCGTCGAGGGCGATACGCTCGATTACGACGACGTTGTGGCCAAGTACAACGACATGATGAAGTGGCTCGCTGGCGTGTACGTCAACTCCCTCAACATCATTCACTACATGCACGACAAGTACTGCTACGAGCGCATCCAGATGGCTCTGCACGACAAGCACGTGCATCGTTGGTTCGCTACGGGCATCGCTGGCCTTTCCGTCGTGGCTGACTCCCTGTCCGCCATCAAGTACGCCAAGGTTCACCCCGTCCGCGACGAGAATGGCATCATCGTCGACTTTGAGACCGAGGGCGAGTTCCCCAAGTACGGTAACGACGACGACCGCGTCGACCAGATCGCTCACGACGTTGTGCACCAGTTCATGGAGTACATCCGCATGAACGACACCTACCGCAACTCCGTGCCCACGACTTCGGTTTTGACCATTACCTCCAACGTCGTGTACGGCAAGAAGACCGGCTCCACCCCTGACGGCCGCAAGGCCGGCCAGCCGTTCGCCCCGGGTGCTAACCCCATGCACAAGCGCGATAGCCACGGCGCCATCGCTTCGCTGTCCTCGGTTTCCAAGCTCCCGTTCCGCGATGCTCAGGACGGCATCTCCAACACCTTCTCCATCATCCCGAGCGCGCTCGGCAAGGAGGACCAGGTGTTCTTTGGCGATATCGACCTTGATCAGCTGGGCGAGTAACTATTGTTAGTGCTATACTAACAATAACGATTAATGATTAGAGCGCCGGTTGCGGCCGGCGCCTATCAATCGAAGGAGACACATCATGAAGGTTTCTGAAGTTTCCGAGACTCAGGCCGACAACCTGGTCCACATGCTCGACGCTTACGCCGAGAAGGGTGGCCACCACCTGAACATCAACGTCTTCAACCGTGAGACACTGCTTGACGCTCAGGCTCACCCCGAGAAGTACCCGCAGCTGACCATTCGCGTTTCCGGCTATGCCGTGAACTTCCACACGCTCACCAAGGAGCAGCAGGACGAGGTCATTTCGCGTACCTTCCAC
>CAVCBD010000115.1:0-6390 GCA_963599935.1 Acutalibacteraceae bacterium
GCGTGTAGTAGATCGGCGCGAAGATCATGGTGGCGCCGGCCTGCTTGGCCTTGGTGAGCTGGTTGGTGAAGCTCGTGGAAGAGTCGTCCTTAAAGGTTTCCTCGTCGACGATCTCGAGCTTGGACTCAGCGGCCTGGGCCTTAAAGGCATCGGCAATGCCCGAAGAATAGGCGTCGCCGGAGTTATAGAAGAGCACGAACTTCTCGTCCGCATACTTTTGAGCCAAGAACTTGGCAGCGTTGACGCCCTGGTTGGGGTCGGTAAAGCAAACCTGGAAGACGCAATCCTTGCCCTTGGTGACGTCCTCGGAAGACGCGGACGGGGTGATCATGAACGTCTCGGGGTCCTTGCCGCACTCGGCGGCAACGGCAACCGATGCGCCCGTGGTGGTCGGGCCGACAAGGGCCTGCATACCCCAGTCCAGAAGATTATTAAAGGCGTTGACGGCCTTCTCGCCGTCGGCCTGATCGTCCTCGGCCTTGCTGGCAAGCGGAAGCTCCTTGGTGGAGAAATCCTTGCAGCCAAGCTCGACGGCCTGAGTAACGGACTTGCCATAGGAGGCATTTGCACCGGTCAGCGGGCCGATGGTACCGATCTTAAACGAAGCGTCGCTCGAAGCGGAACCGTTATCGCCGCCGTTGGAGGAGCAGCCAGCTAGAATGGACATCGCCCCCAGACCTGCTGCGCTCGCGATAACGCTCCTGCGATTCATAACAGGGTTCAATGACTTACCGGTGAGGCTCGACATGCGGCTCTCCTCTCATTTCTCGTCGGGTTTCGGTTACCCGACAGGCCATCCTTCGCCGTGTTCGGCGTTCGCAAAATAGTAGACGCTTTAGTTAAGAAAAGTGGCGATTATTTCAACTTTTCTTTCGGTTTGTCCTTTTATCCATAATTCTGCGTATTTTTACCGCTTTATGCAGGTCTGCCACTTTATTGTGTAAAAGTAATGTTTCCATTCTGTTACAAGTGTCCTCGTCCTGAATAAAAGAGCCTCACCGGTTGCGTTTTATACGCTCTTAGGCGGCGATGTACTTGCCGTCCTGAATCACATAGGCCGTAGCGGGCTTCTCGACCTGACCCTCGTCGTTCCAAGTGAGCTCGCCGGTCAGGCCATCGATCTTAATCTTGCGCATGGCCTTGGCAAGGTCGGCGGCAATGTCGGCACCGTCTGCCGTCGTGTCGATGCCGGCCTTGTCGATAGCCTCGACAATCGCGTGGACGCAGTCGTAGGCGTCGGCGGCAAACTGGTTAGGGGTCTCGTCGTACTCCTCCTTGTATGTCTTGACGAAGTCGGCGTTCTTCTCGTCGTCGGCGGAGAACGGCGTCATGAGCAGCACGCCCTCGGCAAGCGAGGTGTCGAAGCCCTCCACAGAGAGCAGACCGTCCATGCCGTCGGTACCCATGAGTGTCATGTCATAGCCCATGTCCTTGGCGTTCTTGAGCAGGACGGATGCCGGCGTGTAGTAGATCGGCGCAAAGATGAGCGTGGCGCCGGCCTCCTTGGCCTTGGTCAGCTGGTTGGTAAAGCTCGTGGAAGAATCGTCCTTGAAGGTCTCGGTGTCGACGATATCGAGCTTGGACTCCTTGGCCTGCTCGGCAAAGGCGTCGGCAACGCCCGAGCTGTACGTATCGCCAGAGTTATAGAACAGGGCAATCTTGGCGTCTGCGTACTTCTCGGCCAAGAACTTCGCGGCGCTCGTGCCCATGGTGGGGTCGGTAAAGCAGACCTGGAAGACCGTGGTCTTGTCCTTGGTGACATCGAGCGACGAGGCGGAAGGCGTGACCATGAGCATGTCGTCGGCAATCTCGCCCGAGACGGCGACGGCGGCACCGGTGGTGACGGGGCCGACGAGCGCCTGCATGCCCCAGTCGCACAGGGTATTGAAGGCGTTGATGGCCTTCTCGCCGTCGGCGACGTCGTCCTCGGACTTAAGCGAGAGCTTGAGGTCCTTGGTCGAGAAATCCTTGACGGCGAGCTTGGCACCCTTCTCGACCGAGACACCATAGGTTGCCGCGGCACCGGTCAGAGGGCCGATGACACCGATCTTGAATGTGCCGTCTTCATCGGCGGAGCCGCCATCCGAACCACCCGAGGAGCAGCCGGCAAGTGCGACGGTGCTACCGAGCGCGGCGGCGCCGGCGAGGAAGGTCCTACGGCTGAGCGTGCTGTTGATGTTGAACATGGTGTCCCCCTTTTCGCTGGCCGCGGTGCGGCCGTCTTGCGGTACAGGGCAAACCTTATGGTTCAAACGTTGACAGTTTGTTACGGAACTTCGTTTGTAGCGAGCGTGTTTCCAATGTTTCCGCAGCGTTTCGGGGGTAGCGTTTTGTGCGGCTCCTGTTGCCTGGCAAGCACGCGCCCTCGGTTCACGCTAGAATGCACTCAACCTTAACTGGTCAATCATCCATACAGATGCACGAAGGAGCTATCTATGAGCGAACCCCTGCGCACCGTGAACGCCGGCCTGATCGGTCTGGGAACCGTCGGCGGCGGCGTGGCTCGTCTGATCAAGAGCCACCACGATGAGTACCTGGCCGCCTACGGCATCGACCTTAAGCTGACCCGCGCCTGCGCGCTTGCTTGGGAGCAGGCCGAGGCGGCAGGCATTGAGCGCGAGGCCTTTACGAGTGACTGGCACGACGTCGTCACCGACCCCGCCGTCGATATCGTCGTCGAGCTCATCGGCGGCGAGCACCCCGCGACCGAGATCTTCACCACCGCCTTCGAGAACGGCAAGCACGTCGTCTCTGCCAACAAGGCCCTGCTGGGCCGTCATGTCGAGACGCTCGCCGAGAAGGCGCGCGCGTGCGGCGTGCAGATTAAGTGCGAGGCCAGCTGCGGCGGCGGCATCCCCATCGTGAGCACGCTCGAGCACGACCTGGTGGGCAACAAGATCCTGACCATCGCCGGCATCCTCAACGGTACCACCAACTATATCCTGTCGCGCATGGACGCCGAGGGCGCCGATTACACCGACGTGCTTGCCGACGCGCAGGCCAAGGGCTATGCCGAGGCCGACCCGTCCGCCGACGTCGACGGCTTCGACGCCGCCAGCAAGACGGCAATTCTCGCCTCCATCGGCTTTGGCACCCGCGTTACCACCGACGATGTGTACCAGCAGGGCATCCGTACCATCGGCGCCGAGGACATCGCCCAGGCCCGCGAGCTCGGCTACACCATTAAGCTGCTCGGCATCGCCCGCAACACCGACGCCGGCGTCGACGTCCGCGTGCATCCCACGCTGATTCCCGCCGACCACATGCTCGCCAAGGTCAACGGCGCCATGAACGCCGTCTACGTGGTAGGCGACGCCGTGGGCGAGACCATGTTCTACGGCGCGGGCGCAGGCTCCTTCCCCACCGCGAGCGCCGTCGTGGGCGATATCCTGTCGCTCTCCGAGCAGATCAGCCGCGGCGTGGCTCCGCTGCCCGAGATTGAGCCCTATGGTCACAACCTCGCCTTTAAACCCATGGACGAGCTCCAGACCAAGTACTATGTGCGCCTGAAGGTCGCCGACCGCGTGGGCGCCCTGTCCGAGACGGTCGACATCTTTGCCAAGCACAACATCTCGATCTCGCTCATCAACCAGGTCGAGGACGGCAAGCCGGGCGTCAGCGATGCCTGCTCGGTCATCTTCCTGACGCACCGCGCGCTCGAGAAGGACGTCCAGGCTGCCGCCGCCGAGCTTGCCAGCGTCGACTGCGTGGCCGAGGTCGCCAACGTCCTGCGCATCGAGGACGTCGAGGCCTGGACCGAAGGCGTCATGGCCAACTAACCCATCAATCGCCTAGCAATACGCGCTTTGAGGGCTCCCGTCCGATGTGGGACGGGAGCCCTTTTGTCTCCTGCCCTAAGCACAACGGCAGAGCACATTTGCGCGAGCCGCTCATCGGTAACGCGGGCTACCGTTCACCGATATGCAAACGCGGCCGATTCCGGCTACCGCTACGCTGTGCTGCGTACGTCCACCCCCGAAGAATGGAGGCACCATGTTGCTCGAGGGCAAGAAAGCAATCGTCACCGGAGGCACGCGCGGTATCGGCTATGCCATCGCCTGCCGTTTTATCGAGGAGGGTGCCGCCGTCACCGTCTTTGGCTCGCGCCAGGAGACTGCCGATGCAGCCGTTGAGAAGCTGACAGCCGTCTATCCCGACGCCAAGGTCTGGGGCCGTTCCTGCGACCTCACCTCGCTCGAGGCCGTGACCGAGGCCTTTACCCAGGCTGCAGCCGACATGGGCGGTCTCGATACGGTCGTCAACAACGCCGGCATCTCCCAGCGCTCGCCCCTTTTGGACTACACGGCCGAGGAGTTCGCCAAAGTCATGGACCTCAACGTCGTCGCCGTCTTTAACGGCCACCAGGCTGCCGCCAAGATCATGACCGAGGCCGGCCACGGCGGCACCATCACCACCACGAGCTCGATGGTCGCCAAGTACGGTCAGCCCTCTGGCGTCGGCTACCCCACGTCCAAGTTTGCCGTCAACGGCATGGTCCAGTCGCTCTCGCGCGAGCTCGCCCCCATGGGTATTCGCGTCAACGCCGTCGCCCCAGGCGTAACCAAGACCGATATGGTCGCCAACCTGCCCGAAGAGGTCATCAAGCCCATCATCGCCACCATTCCGCTGGGTCGCATGGGCGAGCCCGAGGACATCGCCAACGCCTTCGTTTTCCTAGCGAGCGACATGTCATCCTATGTCACGGGCGCCGTGCTCCCCGTCGACGGAGCCGCCCGCTCCTAAAGGTCGCAAGCCACGACTTCGAACCTCAACATTGCTCAACGCAAAAGGCGCGCTGCCTGCATCAACCGCAGGCAGCGCGCCTTCTTCTGTTTGAAGCGGAAGCCTGTCCCAGAATTTCGGATCAGAACGGGGCACGGCTTCCCCCAGGACCTCCTTGCGGAAACTGCGTCCCGTTTTGAACGCAGATTCTGGGAAGTGGTTTCCGCAACGGGTCTCTTGCGGAAAGCGCGTCCCACTCTGGACGCCCATTCCGGGACACCGTTTCCCAACGGCCCCTGTTTCGGAAACCACATCCCGTTTCGAGCCTTCAAAGCGTGACGCGACTCCCTTGAGAGACTATCGACTACTTACCGTCGTCGTCCTGGGCTTCATCGCGCGCGTAGAGCTCCAGCATGCGGCGGCGGTATTCGTGTACGGCGAGCTTGGCGCGCTCCAGGCGGCGGCGCTCACGCGGAGTCAGCTCGGACGGGTCAAGCTCATCACCATAGGTCTTATCGGCAAGAAGATGCGCCGCGTCCACGATGCGGGCATCGATGTGGCCACTCGCCGCCTCGGCGGAAAGACGCTCGGCAATCGTATCGAGCGTAGGCAGGCCCTCGAATACGCGACCATGTCCATGCGAGGTCAGCAGCTCGTGCTCGCGTGCGAGCAGGCTCGCCAAATCGTGATGGGCGCGCAGGATGTCAAGCGCATCGGATGGATGCTCGGCAACCTCTGCCACGGCAGCGACCGGTGCGGCGTCGACCACGCGGTAGAAGAGCTGCGCGAGCAATGGCATCAAGAACACCGTGATGGCACCGGCGGCAACCATGACCGACGCAATATCTTGCGACAGCGCGCCCGCGTTGACGGCAACGCTCGTCACGGCAACGATGATCGGAAGCGCCGTGGTGCAGTACAGGGCCACGGTAATGCGACCATACGCCGACACATCGCGCGTCGCAGGACAAATGCCCATAGAGATGAGGATGGGCACGGCACGAATAATCAGCAACGCCACGATAAAGCCCGCGAGCAAGCCCGGGCGCGACGCCACGGCCGTCAGGTCGATCTTTGCGCCCGATACGGTGAAGAACACCGGAATCAAAAAGCCGTAGGCCAGGCCGTCGAGCTTGGTCTCGAGCGTATGGTTGCCCTCGGGGATGATATAGCGCAGGACAAAGCCGGCGGCAAAAGAACCCAACACGATGTCGAGGTCAAAGATGGCCGAGAACGCCACGAGCGTGACCAGGATGAGCACCGTCAGGCGCACGAAGGTCTGCGACGTGGTATCGGCGCGTTCCTCGACAAACGCAAAGAAGCGGCTGCCGACGCGCTTGGAGCGGCTTGGGACCACGGCCAGCAACACGCAGACCACCGCAAACAAGCCAAGGATTACAAGCGTCTGGATGCCGGTGCGGGCAGACAGCAGCACCGACATGGCGAGCACGGGACCGAGCTCGCCCCAAGTGCCATACGCGAGAATCGAGTCGCCCACACGCGTGCCGGTGAGCGAGCGCTCGCGCATGATGGGCACAAGCGTACCAAGCGCCGTGGAAGTAAGGGCAAGCGTCACGGCGATACCGTCGAAATGACTAACCGAGAACCACGGGGTAAAGCGCACGGCAAGCCAGGCGATACCAAACGTGACGACCCATGTCGCCAAGC
>CAVCBD010000116.1:0-6334 GCA_963599935.1 Acutalibacteraceae bacterium
TGTTGGTGAGCACGGCAAGCTGAACGCCCGCTGCGCGCAGACGGTCGAGCATCTCAATCGTGCCGGCGTAGGGTGAGGTATGGTCCTCCTTGTGCTCGCCGTAATAGGCCCTAAACTCGGCAAGCGTCTGCTCAAACATACGGCCGTCGCCCGCGTACTCGGCGGGCATAAAGCGCTCAACCAGCTTAAGCATGCCGTTTCCCACCTTGTAGCGGTACTCGTCCACGGCAAACGTGGGCCAGCCGTGCATCTCGCAGGTGTGGTTGCCGGCGGCCGCCAGGTCCTCGAGCGTGTTGAGGATGGTGCCGTCAAGGTCAAAGATCACGGTGGAAAAAGCAGCCATAGGTACGCTCCCATCTAAATAGCTCACGTAAACGGCAACCATAATAGCGCGTGTCGTCCAACCGGGAATGAGCGGGTCAAAAGTCCCACGGGGGACATTCTGGCCGCTCAATCTTGCGGGCGGGCTTGGTTCGTTAGCGGCCTAGTGGCGATATGGGTTGCCTATAGGTGGTCATCCGGGAGCCATATGGCTCGGGCATGGCGGTTTTTTGTGTAGCGCATTGACCGATTTACCTGCGGTAACGTACACTTCCTCCGTTAAAAAATAGAAGCCGGAGCACGGGTGCGCGCGAGCGCATAAAGGGGAATCGGGTGAGAATCCCGAGCAAGGCGGTTACTGTGTGCGGGCGCGCCCGCGAGCCAGATTACCTGCCCGCGCTCTTCTCGAAACCGAGGGCCTCTCTGTTTGCCGCTGGATTCCGGTCTACAAGGGGTGCTGCTGAGCGTGCGTTTTGCTGCCGATAGGGTGGCTGACGTGCGCCTTTGTGCTGCCGGGGTATCGCCTCTCCCGCCTTCTTCGCCATGGCTCTATTGCAGGTTCGCGAAAGAAGGAGAACGGGTGACGCGAAACAACATTATGCTCAAGCGCCTGGGAGCCGCTGCTTTCTCGGTGCTGCTCGTCTGGTCGATGCCGGGTACGTCGGCATTTGCCGAGGGCGTGGCAGAGATCGCTGTGCAGGCGCAGACCCAGGCCTCGCAGCAGGCGGATGCTGCCGAGAATGCCGACGAGTCGAGTTTCACTGCGGACGAGCGGACGGGTGTTGAAGGCGCCGAGGCGTCGGCGGACGAGGCAAGATCCGACGTTGCTCCGTCTGCCGATGAGGGGCTTGCCGCCGTGCTGGGTGCGAACGGGCAGAATGCCGCCGCGGCGGACGTCGACGACGAGGATGCCGATGCTCAGCAGACACGCGGCGCGCGCGTCGCCAAGGCCGGCGAGACCATGATGGTCTCTTTTGCCGATGAGCTGCCCACCACCATCGAGGCCGGGGCTGTCGTGAAGCTCGCGGCGAATATCAGCCTTGAGGCTGGCCAACAGATCGAGACCGTGGCCGGTACGCTCGATGGCCAGGGCCACAGCATCGTGCTCAACGGCAAGGCGCTGGCGAAGAGCGTGGCTGGTACGGTACAGAATCTGGGCGTGACGGGTTCGATGACGATTTCTGGCACCGACGGTCCTATCGCCACCACATGCTCGGGTACCGTGCAAATGTGCTGGTCGACGGCAAGCCCCTCTGACGACAATTGGACTTTCGCTGACGCTGCCGGTCTTGTAGGCAAGCTCGATGGCGGTTCGGTGCTCAACTCGTATTACGCCGGCAGCCTCAGCGGCATGCCCTTTGGCGGTTACGGCCTCGTTGCCTGGTATCAGTCTGGCACCGTGACCAACAATCTGTTCACTGCGGGCGATCAGGCGTGCGGCTACAAGGTCGATTCTTCCTTTGGCAACAAAATCTCTGTCGACGACCTCAAGACCCAGGCCTCGGTCGATAAGCTCAACACCGATGCCCCTGCCACCGGCTTTACCTGGTCTGCGCAGGGCGGTTTGCCTGTGCTGATCTCGGGCGGCGCTGCGGCTGTTGTGAACAAGGATGCCCTCAAGGCTGCGATTGACGATGCCAACGCCAAGATCGAGAACGACTACACGGCCGAGAGCTGGTCGAAGCTCGCTGAGGCCCTTGTGAGCGCTCAAGACGTCTACGCCAACGATGACGCCAAGCAGGCCGAGGTCAACGCCGCAACCAAGACGCTCACCGATGCCATTGCCGCGCTCGAGAAGCCCAAGCCCACCGAGCCCGTGGCTCAGCCGCAGAATGTAGTGCACCTGAGCTCGCAGAGCGACCTCGAAAACAAGTTCAAACCCGCCGACGCCGACGCCTATTACGTTCTCGACAACGACATTACCATCGATGACGAGTACTTCTTTGCCCCCATGGGCATACTTGCGGGCACACTCGACGGCCAGGGCCACACCATCGCCTTCGCCAACGGCGGCGGCGTGAAGTCGCTCATGGACGGCGTTGTCTCCACGGGCGTGGTGCAGAACATCTCGTTTTCCGGTGAACTCAAGCAGGCGACGGACGGCAAGGCGTTCGGCCCCCTGGGCAACAAGGTTCAGGGTGCCGTGCTCAACTGCTCCACGAGTGTGACCGGCAAGGGCGTCGCGGGCTTTGCGCGTACGCTCGACGGCGGCATCGTGTCCAACTGCGTGTCGACCTCCGAGGGCACAGCGGGCGCGCTGTTCGCGACCTATAGCGCGGGCCAGCTCGTCAACACCTACTGGGGCGCATTCCTCACCAACAAGATGGACGCTCCCGCCTCGGCGCTCGTCAACTCCTATGCCGTCGACCCCGCCGACATGGCCACCGATGCCTTCGCCGATCTCATCAACGCCAACTGCGGTGCCAACGGCAGCAGCTGGGGTATCGATAAAAATGGCACGCCGGTCTTTGGCTCGGGCAACAGCTACCAGGCACCCGAGGACACCACGCCCGACGACGCCTACACCGTGAGCTTCACGGCCAACGACGGCACCAGCCAGACGGTTGCCGGCCATATGCTCGAGGTTTCGCCTGATGCTGTGGACGCCTACCGCAAACTTGGCGTCTTTGCACTTAAGGGCGTCCCGGCCACGAGCACCATCACCTGGGGCACCGATGACGCCAACCGCGGCAACATCGGTATCAACGAGTCCACGGGCGAGCTCTACGTCTACGACAACGCTACTGGCACGGTGACCGCCACCGAGCACAAGGTCGATGGCTCTGAGCAGACCGTGGCTACCATCAAGATCAAGGCCAAGGCCAAGCAGTTCGACGACTTTGAGCTGTGGTATCGTGCCTCCGACGGCACCGTGAGCAACGTGACCGACGGTGCGGCTACCGCCCAGGGCTCCGAGGTGCGCAACCTCGAGATTCGCGTGCATTACGTCGACGCCGATAGGGGCGAGTACGTGCCCGTTTCGTTCAGCCGCTTCCACTTTGCCTCGAGCGATCCTACGACCATCTACAGCAACGACTACTCGGCCTGCTTTTACTTCAAGCATGCCGGCAGTGCCACGATCACCGTTACCCCGCGCGACGCCGCATCTGCGGGCGCCGGCTCCAAGAGCGTGACGCTGACGTCCGAAGCCGTGGCCGCCACGTCCATCTCGATGGGCTATAACGAGGACGGCGCCACCGTCTACCTGCAGGGCCGCAACCCACTCTCCGAGCGCGGCGCGTTTTTGACCGATCACGCACGCCCGGTGGTGGCGCCCGACAACGCCACCAACCGCGACAACTTTACCGTGACGAGCAGCGATCCTGCCGTGGCGGCCTACACCACCGCGGGCGAGATCGGCTACACGGCGTACAAGGCTGGCACCACCACGTTTACCGCGACGCTGCCCGACACGGACGCCGATGGCAAGGTCATCAGCGCGTCGTGCGACGTGACTTATGCTTACCAAAATCCGCTTGCGAGCGTGACGGCCGGCACGGACAGCCTCTACCTCAAGGCCGGTTCGGCGCAAAAGCTCGACCTGACCTTTGCCGGTAAGAACGATGCGGACGGCTGGAGCGTGACCGAGCCCGGCCTCATCTGGACGTTCAAGACGCTCGACGGCAAGGACGCCTCGGGTATCGTGGGCATCGACCGCAACGAGAAGGGCGCCTGGAAGCACGTCGACGGCGCTCCCGACGACGGCCTATACGTGGCCTCGAGCGACTACACGGTGACGGCGCTTTCGGCCGGCACGGTGGTCGCGACGGGTACGCCGGTGGACGCGACCGCCGGTGCCGAGCCCGTGACGCTTACCATCACCGTGGCCGGCGTGGCCGCGAGCCCCGCTACGAGTGAGTCCGCCTCGGCGGGCATCGATGCCGCTGCTGCGTTCATCGACGCGCACCGCAGCTCTGACGCCTTCCGGTACGGCGACGAGTGGGAGATTTACGACTTTGCCAAGGCGGGCCGCACGATCGATTCCGGGCTGCTCGACAACTACCATGCCTCGCTGGCCGAGCACAAGGCCGAGTGGGGAAGCGCGACCTGCGCTCTGACCGAGACCGAGCGTGTGGCGCTGGCTCTCTCCGCCATCGGCGAGGACATCACCGACTATGACGGCGTCAACCTGGTCGAGCTCATCTGCAGCCGCACCGATATGACGCGCGCCAACGAGAAGATCTTTGCGCTGATGGCGCTTAATGCGAGCGGATCGGATGTACCCGCCGGTTCTGCCTGGACGCGCGCGAGCCTCGCGGACGCCGTCTGCGAGCTTCTCGGCAGCGACGACGCCGTGGAGGGTACGCGTCTGGGCGACGTGGACCTGACGGCCATGGCGATCCAGGCCGTGGCGCCCTATGAGGGCGACACCAAGGTCGATGCTGCCATCGAGAACGGCCTCTCCTACCTCAAGGGCAAGATGAGCGCGGGTACCTGTGATTTCGGTTCTGCCGAGGCCAATGCCCAGGTGATCCTCGCGCTGCTTTCGCTCGACCGTGACCCGGCCAACCCCGTTAACGGGTTTGCAAATGCCGTGACCAACGTGGTCTGCGCGCTGGACCTGTACCGCGTGGACGGCGGCAACGGCTATGCGCACAGCAAGGGCGGCGCGGCCAACGCCATGGCGACCGAGCAGGCGCTCCGCGCGCTCACGACGTATCGTGTCTCCTCGGGAGAGACGATTGCCTGGAAGACGGCCGTGACGGCGGGCAAGGGCTCGAGCAGCAAGGACCCGCAGAAGCCCACGGTGGCGCCGGGCGTCCTGACGCCGGGTGCCGGGTCGGACGGCGGTGCCGGCAACGGGACCGCCGGTTTTGCGGGCGTAATGGCTCCTGTGGCCGCCAAGGCAGCTGGTGATTCCAAGGTCGAGGCCGAATCCGGCAAGAAGGATTCGACGGAGTCTTCCGTCGCCGGTAAGACAGACAAGAGCGCCAAAAAGTCGGGCACGTCCGGCAAGACCGCCGTGTTGAGCGCCGGCGCCGCCAACAAGGCTGCGGACGCGGGTTCAAACGGCTTTGCTATCGCTGGCGTTGCCGTGGGCATCGTCGGTATCGGGGCCGTCGGCGGCTGGTTTGTCTACACCAAACGCCGCGCGGCGTAGCGAGCCTCTGCCTACCAGGTAAATACTGCAAGGAGTATGGTCTTGCAAAGCGAAGGGCCCTCCTGCCGATTAGCTCGGCAGGAGGGCCCTTCCATCTCCCCACAGTTTGAGTGGGGCAACGTCCCAGTGAAAATGGGCGGGCCGATTGTGGCCGGATGCTGGGCAGCTTGCAGAGCAGCCGCTAGCAAATCCTAGGCAGCTGCTCTCCCACGAGCATGTCGAGGATGCGGGTCGATCCCCAGCCGGTGCGCACGCGCACAGCGGGGCGGGCGTCCTCGGCAAGCGGCAGCACGCGACCGATAATGGCGGCGTTTTCGCCGTAGCGGGCGGCGCGCATGGCGGCCAGCGCGGCATCGGCCTGCTCAGCAGGCACCACGGCGACCATCTTGCCCTCGTTTGCCACCTGCAGCACATCGTAGCCGAGCATCTCGCAGGCGGCCTGCACGTCGGGGCGCACGGGCACGGCATCCTCGTCGATCTCCATGGCAACGCCGCTGGCCTGAGCAAACTCGTTGAGCGTGGATGCCAGGCCACCGCGCGTGGGGTCGCGGAAGCAGCGTGTGTCGGGTGCTGCGGCAAGCACATCGGCAATCAGGTGGTTGAGCGGTGCGGCGTCGCTTTCAATCGCGCTCGAAAACGCCAAGCCCTCGCGCTGGCTCATGATGGCGATGCCGTGGTCGCCTAGCGTGCCTGAGACCAGGATGACGTCGCTGGGGCGGCAGTTGGCGCCGCTGAGCGCCACGCCCGCGGGCACCTCGCCCACGCCGGCGGTATTGATGTAGACGCCGTCGGCACCGCCACGCTCGACCACCTTGGTGTCGCCGGTGATAATCTTCACGCCCGCCTCGCGCGCCGTTTCGGCCATGGTCTGCACAATCTGGCGCAGCTTGTCCATGGGATAGCCCTCTTCGA
>CAVCBD010000117.1:0-6254 GCA_963599935.1 Acutalibacteraceae bacterium
TGTCCAACCATCAGCACACGCTTATCATCGACGGCACCTCGGGCATCAGCGGCGACATGACCGTCGCGGCTCTGCTCGATCTGGGTGCCAGCGAGCAGCACCTGCGCAAGCAGCTCGCCACGCTTCCGGTCGACGGCTTTGAGGTTGTCGTGACGCGCGTAAACAAGCACGGCATCGACGCCTGTGACTTTGATGTTCAGCTCGCCAGCGAACTTGAGAATCACGACCACGACATGACTTGGCTCTATGGCAATGAAGCTACTGCCGAGCACATGCACGAGCACGCTCATCACCACCATCACGACCATGGCGAGCATGAACATCATCACGAGGACGAGCATGTCCACTGCCACGAGCATACGCATGAGCACGCCCACGACCACAACGGCCACCACCACGCCCATCATCACCGCTCCCTGGCCGACGTCACCGAGATCATCGACGGCTCGCAGCTGAGCGATGGCGCCAAGCGTCGCGCGCTCGCTATCTTTACTGCGCTCGCCGCCGCCGAGGCCAAGGCGCACGGCAAAACGCCCGAGACCGTCATGTTCCACGAGGTAGGCGCCGTCGACTCCATCGTCGACGTCTGCTCGGTCTCCATCTGCCTCGATGACCTGGGTATTGAGGACATCGTTGTCGAGTCGCTCTCCGAGGGCCACGGCACCATTCGCTGCGCCCACGGCCTCATGCCCATTCCCGTCCCCGCTGTCGTCAACCTGTGCCAGGCGGGCAATATAGCCCTCACGCCTGCACCAGTCGCCGGCGAGCTTGTGACACCTACGGGTGCCGCCATCGTCGCGGCGCTGCGCACGTCCGAGCACCTTCCAGCCCGCTATCATATCGAAGCCGTCGGTTACGGCGCAGGCAAGCGCCCCTACGAGGGCTGCTCCGGCACGCTCCGCTGCCTGCTCGTCCACGTGGACGCATAAGAATGGATGCCCGCAAAACCAAAAGCCGCGCGGCCATCGTTACGGCCTTCTCCGAGCTCCTGCGCGAGCAAGACTACGGCAAGATCACCGTCGGCGACATCATCGCGCGTGCCAACGTGGGCCGCGCGACGTTCTACGGCCTTTTCAAGAGCAAAGACGACCTACTCGCCGAGCTCGTAAGCGATATCTGCACCCACGCCCTCGACGACGATGGCGCGCCCCTCGACGACCCGCTCGTGCAAGTCGAGCACATCCTCAACAACCTCTGGGAACGTCGCCAAGGCGTACGAGCTCTGGTAGCAGGAGCCGGCTCACGCGTCTTCGCTGACTGCTTGCGCAAGACCATCATGGCCCGAGCAACCGAAATGGTCCCCCTCACCCCAACCGGCCCAGCAGCAACGATGGACCGCAGTTTCCTACTACACCACATAGCCTCAAGCTTCGTAGGAACAATCCAATGGTGGGCCTGGCACAACTTCCAAGCAAACAAAGCCGACGTAGCCAAAGACTACCTATCAGCCATCAAACCCCTCTTCAACTAAGTAACCACTCCACCCCAAAGTTCAAACCCCATCCCAAAGCCCCGCCCCAACCCAAGGCGCCATGCATCCCAAAGTGCAGCTCGCATCCCAAGGCGCCTAGCAACAAAGTGCCCATCACATCCAAATTCAGATATATATGTTGGGTTGCCTACTCGAGCGCAGCAAAGACTCCGCAGCTGCCCGCATGGGGTAACTTCCCAGCGCATTCCGCAGGACGAAAGAACCCCCGCCGCACGAAGTGTGCAGCGGGGGTTCTTTCATGTCCGAGGACGCGCTGGGAAGTTACCCCATGCGGGCAGCGGACAACTATATAGCCCTGGACTAGAACATGCCCAAGAAGCCATGCACAAACAGTGCAGCCACAATGGCACCGACAAACGGCGCAATACCAGGAACAAGCAGGCCGTACTTCCAGTTGTTGTCAGCCTTGTTCTTAATCGGCAGCACCTGGTAAGCCATGCGCGGACCAAGGTCACGAGCCTGGTTCATGGCAAAGCCGGTAATGCCGCCCATGCCCATGCCAACAGCCCAAACAATCAGGCCAACGCAAATGGCGAGCATCAAAACATTCTCGCCGGCGCGGCTGGCGGCAGCGAGGATGGCGCTGATGAAGACAAAGGTGCAGATAGCCTCGCAGAAGAAGTTACGGGCGAAGTTCGTACCCTCGGTGGTGGGGTTGGTCGAGAAGATGTTGCGCTGGGCAACAGGATCGACGACGCCCTCGGAAGCCTTGAACTCATCGGCATACATGAGCCATGCGATGCAGGCACCCACAAAACCGCCGAGCATATCGGCAATCATGAAGGGAATGCAGTTGCCCCACGGCACCAAGCCAACGATGCACTGGGCAAGCACCATGGCGGGGTTCATGCACACGGCGCCGCCAAAGACAAACAGGCAAACGGAGATGCCAAAGGCCCACGTGGTGATGGCGAACATGTGACCAGAGCCTTGATACTTGGTGCCCTTGAGCACGGTATCGCAGTGGACGCCCACGCCAAAAATGATCATGAGGGCGGTCGCGCCGAATTCGCAGAGGAGTTTGGTAAGCATAAAACCTTATCTTTCTTGTCGGTTATAAACGATGTGATTGAGTCATTCGCTAGCGCTGTGCGACGACAACACCCAGACCATCGGGGATGACGGCGACCTTGGCGTCGGCACCCTTCATCTCGAAGGCGAGCTTGAGCGCCTCCTCGAGGGTGTTGACCGGCGTCATGTGCATGTCCTTGATCATCTGGTGATCGCACAGGTCGGTGACCATGATCACAGGGTGATGTGCCAGGATGCGGGCGAAGATCTGGCTCGTCCACTGGTCGGGCAGGGTCTCGTCCTTGGGACGGTCGATGCAGGCGCGCTCAAACTCCGCCGGCTCGTTGTCGGCGATGTTGTGGTAGAAGCCCTCGCCACCGTGGCCGTCGGCACAACCGGCGACATCGATGATAACGCCGCCCTCGGGAAGTGTGGCCTCGGCAGCGCACATGCCCTTAACGGCCTGGTAGATGTTCTGGTCGAGCGGGTAGCCGCCATTGGTGGTGATGGCAATCTCGCACTCGACGGACTCGACGCCGGCAAGGCTCTTCACGAATTCGCAGCCAGCCTCATGGGCCTTATGGATGTCGCCGGCAAAAGAACCGATGACCTCGTGCTTGCCGTTAAGCACCACATTGAGCACAAAGGCAAGGTGAGCCATCTCGGCGGCGGCAAACATGTCCTCGCTCACGTGGTTGTGGCACAGGTTGCCGGCACGCGAATGGGAATCGTTCACAAACTGACCGTTGTGGTTGTACATGATGGTCTTGTAGCTGGCAATGCCGGGCAGCACGGACTTGCGGCTGCCAGAGAAACCGGCAAAGAAGTGCGGCTCAATAAAGCCCTCGGCAAGCAGCAGATCGCAATCGGCGGCGATCTTGTTGATGATGCACTCGCCACCAGAAGGCAGAGTACCGATCTTCTTCATCATGCTGTCGTCGGTCGCGACATGCATGACGATCTCCTCGTTGGCAACGATCTCCTCGCCATACTTGTTGACGAGCTCCTCGTGCGTCGACGGGCGGTGCATACCAGTCGCAACCAGAATACGAACGCGAGCCTCGGGCGCAGCAGTATGAATGTGATGCAGCAGAATAGGCATCGTCACGCGCGAAGGAACCGGACGCGTATGGTCAGAACTGATGATAACGATATCCTTCTTGCCAGCACAAAGCTCCTCGAGCGAAGACGAGCCATAAGGATTAGCCAGCGACTCTTCTACCAGCTCTTGCTGCGTTTTAGTAGTCTCAAACTCGTTTTGATGACCCTCCATCACACCTGCGAAGTTCTTGTCCTCAAGCTCCAGATGCAGCTTCTTGTGGTCAAACGGCAATTCACATTCAAACAATGACGAGCGCCCTCTTCCTTTCATCTAACACACTAGATAAACCGTAGGAAGGATACGCCGCTCACCGATAACAACCAACCACCCACCAACCCGTTAACAAAACGCTCACAATTGACAGGTACAAAAAGGCGGCCGCAGCCCCAAAAAGGAACCACGACCGCCGTCCAAAACGCGCGAAGCGCACCATTCTTCTTTTCAACCCTAATCCCAGAAGACCGAGGACGAAGGGCCCCGATGGGTTTCCCTCTGAGCGCATTCCGCAGCACGAAGCCCCCTTATCCGCAGCTCCGAAGGAGCAGGATAAGGGGGCTTCAAGTGCGAGGACGCGCTCAGAGGGAAACCCATCGGGGCCCGGCGAGAGCCACAGGGCTATCTATTACCCCGTGTTTTGCAATCCTGCCGAGACGCCGGTCACAGTCGAAAGAATCAGGCTCATGTACTCGGCCTTCTTCTCCTCGGCCATCTCGTCCTGGTTCATACGCACCTCGCGAAGGGCGCGGACCTGGGCGATGGACAGGGCGTCGACGTAGGGATTACGCACACGGACGGCGCAGCCGAGCACACGGCGGCGCTGCAGCGGCCATTCGTCACCGACGATGGCAAGAACCCACTTACGCGTGAGCTGCATCTCGGTGAAGACCTTCTCGGACAGATCCTGGCGATCGCCCAGGTGCAGGTACATCTTGGCGATGCGCTGGTCGGTCTTGGCGATCGACATCTCGATGTTGTCGATAAAGGTGCGGAAGAACGGCCACTCCTGGTAGGCAGCCTTAAGCTGGTCAAGGTCGCCCAGCTGCTCGCAGGCGGTGCCCAGGCCGTACCAAGCGGCCAGGTTAATGCGCGCCTGACTCCAGCTGAAGATCCACGGAATGGTACGCAGGTCGTCGAGCGACTTGGCGCCCAAGCCGCGCTTGGCGGGACGCGAGCCAATCGGCAGCAGACCGACCTCGGTCAGCGGCGTCACGGTCGAGAACCACGGTGTAAAGTCCTCGGTGTTCAGCAGGTCCAGATAGCGCTCGTGGCTTGCGGCGTTAAGCTTCTCGGCCATATCCCAGAACTTCTGCGTGGTCTCGGTGTTAGTCTTCTCGACACTCGGGGCCGACTGCAAAAGCGTTGCGGCGGCAACGGACTCAACATGGCGCTGAGCCAGCGTGCGGTTGCCGTAACGGGCAAAGATGACCTCGCCCTGCTCGGTGAGCTTAAAGAAGCAGTTGACCGAACCCTTGGGCTGAGCCAGCACGGCCTTGTTGGCCGGGCCGCCACCACGGCCCACGGCACCGCCGCGACCGTGCATGAGCACCAGATCGATATCGTTCTTCTCGGCCCACTTGGCAATGCGCTCCTGCGCGGAGTGCAGCGCGAGCATGGCCGTGGTAGGACCAGCATCCTTGGAGGAGTCGGAATAGCCCAGCATGACCTCCATGCGGCGGTTGGTCTGGGCAAGGCGCTTTTGCACCACGGGCAGCGTAAGCATCTGGTCGAGCACGTCGACGCAGCCCTCGAGGTCCTCGAGCTGCTCGAACAGCGGGATCACGTCGAGCTCGGGGACATCCTCCTCGTGTGCAAAGGACAGGTGGGCAAGCTCAAAGACGTCGGCCACATGCTGGGCGCTCTTGGTGAACGAGATGATGTAGCGGTGCGCCATCTTCTTGCCGTAGCGCTTTTGGATGGAGCCGATAGCGCGGAAGGTATCGATGACCTCGCGCGTCATGGGCTGCAGGTCGCCATGGATACCGTTCTCGTGGATATCCTTGAGGGCGCGGGCGTGCACCACGGAGTGCTGACGGAACTCCATCTCGACCATATGGAAGCCGAAGGACTCGACCTGCCAGATGATGGTCTGGACCGGGCCGTAGGCAGCACGGACGGCACCGCAGGCGGCCAGCGAGCGCTGGACGACGCGCAGGTCATCCAGGAACTCATCGGCGCTGTGGTACATGGTGTCGGTGATACGACGCACGGTGGCGTTCAGACGATCGGCCATGACGAGCATGACGGCGCGATGCGGCTCGTGCTCGGAGATCAGCTCGGCGCGGGCCGTGTACTGGGTGCTCATCTCGACCTGATGGTTCCACAGGTTGATGAGCTCTGCAGACGGCTTGCTGTAGGTGGCCTCAAGCGTCAGGTTGCGGCCGATGCGGCGGCACTTGTCCTCGAGCTTGAGCACCATGTGCGTAAAGTACTTGGCGGCGACTTCGCGGCTCACCTTGGCGGTGACGTTGGGGTTACCGTCGCGGTCGGAACCGATCCAGCTGCCGGGATGGAAGAACGCCGGGCACAGCGGCGGCACGGTACCGGCCTTGTCGCCCAGCACCCAGTCGTCAAAGCGACGATAGATGACGGGGATGACGTCGAACAGCGTGTTATCGAAGATGTCGATGATGGTATCGGCTTCCTCGACCG
>CAVCBD010000118.1:0-6089 GCA_963599935.1 Acutalibacteraceae bacterium
CCCAGATGGCCGAGAAGGCCGGCGGTGACGACGAGGCCATGGAGTACGACGAGGATTACGTGCGCGCCCTCGAGTACGGTATGCCTCCTGCGGGCGGCATCGGCATCGGTATCGACCGCGTGGTCATGCTGCTCACCAACCAGGCTTCCATCCGCGACGTGCTGCTGTTCCCGCACATGAAGCCCGAGAAGGGTTTCCAGTCCGGTGCCGCCGCTGCCAAGGCTGCCGAGGCCGGCAACACCGCGAGTCCCTTCGTCAAGCCGCTCAAGCCCACGCTCGACTACTCCAAGATTGCCGTCGAGCCGCTGTTTGAGGAGTTCGTCGACTTTGATACCTTCTCCAAGAGCGACTTCCGCGCCGTGAAGGTCAAGGCATGCGAGGCCGTCAAGAAGTCCAAGAAGCTGCTGAACTTTACGCTCGATGACGGCACCGGCACCGACCGCACCATCCTCTCCGGTATTCACGATTATTACGAGCCCGAGGACCTGGTCGGCAAGACCCTGCTCGCCATCACCAACCTGCCTCCGCGCAAGATGATGGGTATCCCCAGCTGCGGCATGCTCATCAGCGCCATCCACGAGGAGGAGGGCGAGGAGCGCCTCAACCTGATCCAGCTCGACGCCTCCATCCCTGCCGGCGCAAAGATGTACTAGGGGGTTACGGCGTTTTACCAAACGCCGTAACCACTCGACGCTGCAAGCCCGCCAGAGCGGCAATCTGCCTTTCAACTTCGGCGGCATGACCAAAAGGTCTATGCCGCCTTGTTTCAAGGCACCTTGCTCGCTCTGGCGGGCTTTCGCTGTCGTTGCCAAAACATCGGCGTTACCTTGGTCCAGATGTAGTCATTGGGGACGTTCTTAAACGACTAGTCATTCAAGAACGTCCCCAATGACTACTCAATGGCTATTGCGCGCATGGCTCGCATGACAGCCGTCTCTTTTATGTTTCCTTTAGCCGTCGCTGTCTAGGATGGGGGTTAGTCGATAGGAAGGGAGCACCGGGATGGACGACGCGAGCGAGCGCGCAATCGAAGAGGACATGCTCGATCAGTTCAACTACTTTGATGATGAGGACGAGGAGCTGATCGACCGTCGCGAGCCAGCGCCGCTTGATTCCTTTGATCTGGTCGATGAAGAGGCTGATGAGGTTGAGGACGAATCAACGGAGCCCCCACAGTCTTCGCGCCTTGACTCGCTGCTTTCGAGAGCCCCCATGCACCACGGTGTTCGTGCCGGCGCGCTCCATATGAAAACTGACTGGCACCAGATCGTGACGGCAGGCGATGAACTTGCCGTCGATGCGCCGCTCACCGATAAATCATCCATCATCTGCCGCACCGGTATGCTTATGCTCGCGAGTGGAACGGGTGCCTGGCGCGTGCGCGATACCATGAATCGTGTTGCTGACGTGCTCGGCGTCACAATTCACGTCGACCTGAGTCTCCTATCGTTTGAGTGCACCTGCATCGAAGATGGCCACTGCTTTAACGAGGTCGTCAGCTTGCCCACAACCGGCGTCAATACCCATCGCATTTGGATGATGGAGAGTTTCCTCAAGGAAATCGAGACCTATGGTCGTCGCTTCACGGTGCACGAGTATCACGAGATGCTCAAGACCGTTGAGAGTTCAAAACCTGATTACGCGCCTTGGCAACAGGGCCTTGCGGCGGCCTGCGCCTGTGGCGCCTTTGTCTTTTTACTTGGTGGCGGTCCTATTGAGATGGCATGCGCGTTCGTGGGCGCGGGTGTCGGCAACTTTGCCCGCTCCCATATTCTCAAGCAAGGCCTTGGTCAGTTCAGCGCGCTGACGACCGGTGTTGCGCTCGCTTGCGTTTCGTATCTGCTGGCATTGCTCGGCCTTGGCCAGGTCATACCGGGGGCAATGTCGCACCAAGAAGGCTATATCGGCGCCATGCTCTTTGTGATTCCCGGCTTTCCGCTCATTACGGCAGGCCTCGACATCGCCAAGCTTGACATGCGAAGCGGTATCGAGCGCCTTTCATATGCCGTATCGATTATTGTGATGGCGACCCTCGTAGGTTGGATGGTTGCCGAGTGTGTTGGCCTGGCGCCGGACGACTTTGCCCCGCTCGGCCTTTCGCCGCTTGCTCTTACGCTCCTGCGCGTGGTGATGAGCTTCGTTGGCGTATTCGGCTTCTCGGTGATGTTCAACAGCCCGGTAAAGATGGCAGCGGCGGCAGGGCTCATCGGCGCCGTGTCCAATACCCTGCGTCTGACCCTTGTCGATGCGCCGACGATGATTCCCTTCCTGGGCCTCAGCACGGGAATGCCTCCCGAGGCAGCAGCGTTTATCGGCGCGCTGGTATCGGGTCTGCTGGCAAGCTTGGCCGAAGTCAAGCTCACCTACCCGCGCATCGCCCTCACGGTGCCTTCGATTGTCATTATGGTGCCCGGCCTGTATCTCTATCGCTCTATGTATTACATGTGCACCTTCGACACAGTCAATATGCTCGGCTGGTTTGTGCGCGCAGTGCTCATCGTAGCGTTTCTGCCCGTTGGGCTGGGTGTGGCGCGTACGCTCACCGACCCTCGCTGGCGCCACACCAGCTAATTGGTGCAAGGGGAACAGGTTACTTTGCACCAAATGAGTTGCGGTGAAATAGGGACTGAATTGCTGCTTAAAGGGTCAAAACAGTCCGTATTCCACCGCAACTTATGGGGTCGGGGGATTATTGGTGCCCTGCATCTTCATAAACTCAACGCTTACGAAGCACGCGCTTTTCGTGCTAGGCTGGTTCCACCACATAAGTAGTCGCAGACGCACGTACCACGGGCGGGCGAGATGAAGTCCCAACAGCTCCATCTCGCCCGCCCGTTTTTGTTGTGCGCCGCGGCGCAACACAGAAAGGACCATGCCCTTTATGCCTATCAACAAACGAGAGAGCCTGCTGTTCACCTTTATCATGTGCTTTTGCATGGTGCTCTGGATGAGCATCTACAACGTTGCCCTGCAGCATGGGGCCATCAACGGCGAGGTTGTTGCCGCCGCGTGGCTCGGCTTCCCCGTTGCCTACATATTTGCCATGTGCTGCGACTGGTTTGTTGCCAGCCCCCTTGCCAAGGGTTTCGCATTTAAATTCCTGGTCACGCCGGGCAAGAGCTCGCCGCTTGCCATGACGCTCGCCGTCAGCTCCTGCATGGTCGTTCCCATGGTCATCATCATGTCGCTCTACGGCGCGTGCGAAGGCCTGTTCCATATGCCCGGCGGCCCGCTTGCCAATTTGCAGGCGCTGCCGATGATGTGGCTCGTCAACATTCCGCGCAACTTTATCATGGCCCTGCCTTGGAACCTGCTGGTGGCTGGTCCGGTTGCTCGCTTTGTATTCCGCCGCGCCTTCCCCATGGGCACGGTCTTTGCCGAACCGCACATGGAGCTCGTGCGCATGCCTGGCGCTTCCGTTGCCGATGCCGTCAATGACGTTGCCGAGAGCATGGACGCCGAGCCTGCCTGCTAGGCAACAGCCTCTAACCTAGAGCGTCCGCCGCACCCGGCGATTCCTTTTTTGTAGACGTTGTCGTATGGCTGCATGCGGAAAAGGCCCCAGCGGTTAACATATACTCCATATGGGTAAAGAGACCAAAGCGCCGCCGCGAGTGGCGCTTTGCGTTTGAAAAAACTAGCTCGTCTAAGAGGAACTAGCATGTTAGACCGTTTTACCGATCGTGCGCGCAAGGTCATGTCCATGGCCAAGCAAGAGGCGCTCGATCTTCATTCAAATAAGGTGGGTACCGAGCATCTGCTGCTCGCGCTTGCCAAGGAGGACGAGGGCATTGCCGCTGAGGCGCTGCGCTCGCTCGATATTTCCTACGACGACATCATGGACACGCTCAAAGAAGTCCAGACTACCGTTCCCGAGCCCAGCGAGGAGACCGAGGCGGCCAAGCTCGCCTTTACGCCGCTCGTCATTAGCGTGATGGAGCGCTCCTTCCGCGTGGCACGTGAGAATAACCAGACCTATGTGTCGACCGAGCACCTGCTCATCGGTATCGTCGAAGAGGGCAACGGCATGGCCATGGATATCCTCATGCGCTTGGGCGTGTCGTCCGCTTCCATTAAAAAAGCCATCGAGAAGCTTACCGCCAAGGATCAGGACAAGAAGCGTCCGCTCGCCGGCGCCGGTGCCGGGCGTCCCGGTGCGGGCCTGCCGTTCTTTAGCGGTTCGGACGCCTCGCAGCAAAAGGGGAGCGGTACCGATACGCTCAAGCAGTTCGCCACCAACCTTACGCAGAAAGCACGCGACGGCGAGCTCGACCCCGTGATCGGTCGCGAAAAGGAAGTCCAGCGCATGATGGAGATCCTTTCGCGCCGCACCAAGAACAACCCGCTTATCTTGGGTGACCCCGGTGTGGGCAAGACGGCCATCGTCGAGGGCCTGGCGCAGCAGATCGCTGCCGGCAACGTGCCCGAGAACCTTATGAACCAGAACATCTGGACGCTCGACCTGCCGGGTCTTGTCGCGGGCGCCAAGTATCGCGGTGAGTTTGAGGAGCGCCTCAAGAACGTGATCCAGGAGGCGACCGAAGCCGACGACGTTATCTTGTTTATCGACGAGATGCACACCATCATCGGTGCCGGTTCCGCCGAGGGCTCCATCGATGCAAGCTCCATGCTCAAGCCCGTGCTCGCACGCGGCGCTTTCCAGATCATCGGTGCCACCACGGCCGAGGAGTTCCGTAAGTACCTCACTAAGGATCCGGCCTTTGAACGCCGCTTCCAGACCATCGATGTCGAGGAGCCGAGCGTCGAGGATACGGTCAAGATCCTGACCGCGCTCAAGCCGCGCTACGAGGAGCACCACCACGTGCGCTACACGCAGGGTGCTATCGAGGCCGCCGCGAACCTTTCCAACCGCTACATCCAGGATCGCTTCCTGCCCGATAAGGCCATCGACCTCATTGACGAGGCCGGTGCCCGCGCCCGTATTGCCGCGAACCGCGCGCCCGAGCCGGTGCGCGAGGCCGAGCATCGCGTGGAGGAGCTCAAGGCCGCCGCGCAGGAGGCCACCGAGAGCGACGACATGAACAAGGCTGCCGAGATCACCGAGCAGCAGAAGGCTGCCGAGATTGAACTCGCCGAGGCCAAGGCTGCCTGGACGGCCGAGCTCGACGCCAGCCCGCTTACCATCGATGTCTCCCAGATCGCCGATATCGTGTCCGTGACCTCGGGCGTGCCGGTGTCCTCGCTTACCGAGAGCGAGAGCCGTCGCCTGCTGCAGGCCGAAAGCGTGCTCAAGACGCGCATCATCGGTCAGGACGAGGCTGTCGAGGCCGTTGCCAAGGCCGTGCGCCGCAGCCGCTCGCCGCTCAAGGATCCGCGTCGCCCCGGCGGCAGCTTTATCTTCCTGGGTCCCACCGGCACGGGCAAGACCGAGCTCGCCAAGACGCTCGCCGAATACCTCTTTGGCAGCAAGGACGCGCTCATCAGCTTCGACATGTCCGAGTTCGGTAGCGAGTTCGAGGTCTCCAAGCTCATCGGTAGCCCTCCGGGTTACGTCGGTCACGACGAGGGCGGCCAGCTCACCAAGGCCGTTCGTCGCCACCCGTACTCGGTCGTGCTGTTCGACGAGATCGAGAAGGCGCACCCCGATATCTTCAACATTCTGCTGCAGGTGCTGGAGGAGGGCCGCCTGACCGATAGCCAGGGCAAGACGGTCGATTTCCGCAACACCGTGATCATCATGACGTCCAACGTGGGCGCCCGCGAGATCGCGCAGGATGCGAGCGTGGGCTTTGGCACCACCGGCGAGCAGGGCCTTACCTCGAGCGAGATCCGCGGCCGTGCGATGGGCGAGCTCAAGCGCTTGTTCCGCCCCGAGCTGCTCAATCGTATCGACGATATTGTGGTGTTCCAGAAGCTCTCGGGCGAGAATCTCACCAAGATCGCGCACCTGCTGGTGGACGACCTGCGTCAGCGTTTGATTGCCAACGGCATGAACATCAAGCTCACCGATGCGGCGTACGACAAGATCGTGGCCGAGGGTACCGACCTCACCAACGGTGCGCGTCCGCTGCGTCGTGCCATCCAAAAGCTCATCGAGGACCCGCTGTCCGAGGAGCTTCTGGCCGGCG
>CAVCBD010000119.1:0-6016 GCA_963599935.1 Acutalibacteraceae bacterium
GCCGCAGGACGTGGTGGACGGTTGCGACGCCGTGCTCGACACGCTGTTCGATCTGGCGGCGGCGGTCAAGGCCGTGCGCTAGCGCCCCGTGCGCAACCTTTCTTCGTTCTAACGAACGTTGCGAACGCAAAAGAGTAAAGGGCCCGACAAGTACCTGCTTGTCGGGCCCTTTTTGTTTTGAGCGGCGGCCTGGGGCATCGGGGGTCTGTTGCTCGGTTCGGCTTTACAGACAGAAACACATGTAGAGCGGCAACCTGATAACGTCATCTTCCGCAACCAAAGGCTTGGGATGGAGGATATAGCTCGTCCCTACGCGCTTTCCGAATTTCGCTGAAAACTTGTTGAGCGAAGATGTGCGGTATCGCTTTTTAGATTTGACTTCGATGGGGGACACTCTCATGCGGCCGGCCGCATTGTCATATCCTTTGACAATCAGAAAATCAATCTCCATGGTGTTTTTAGGGTTTGAATCATCTCGAACGGAGTAGAAGTAAAGCCCATGTCCCGCGGCGGCGAGTTGCTGAGCAATCACGTTTTCCGTAAACATTCCCTCATTGATTTCGAGCTTGTCGAGCAGTATGTCCCTGTAAACCTCATGCGGGGTAACCTGATTGTCGCGGAACGTTTGCGAAATCAAGAGACCTGTGTCGGACATGTAACATTTAAATGTTGAATCTTCTGCGCTAAGCGAGAGCCCGACCGAGGGGTCTGTAACGCTAAGGCAAGTTGCCCCTATGCAAGAGTCGGCAAGCCAAAAGAATGAGTCGGCGTAGTCGCGGCTTCGTGCATTTTTGTCTAATGCGGCGAGGCGATACTTTTTGTCATGCTTTGCAAGCTGTCCCGGCAGGGTTCTAAAAACGCGGCGGATCCTAGTGGCGTCCGTGCCTCCAAAGCGCTCGATATCGAAGTCATAGAGATTTAGAATGTCGCGCTTCACGACATCGACGGCACCAAAATCGTGCTTAGTGAGATATTCGTCGACCGCCTGAGGCATGCCTCCTACAAGCATGTATTCCCTAAAGAGCCGCTCGGCTTTTCTGTGGAGGGGAGGGGGTAGCGGTTGCAGGCTCTCGTATGAGGATCGAATTGCTTGGGCCAGAGGCCGCTCGTCGCATGCCCAGAGAAACTCTTCATAATCGAGAGGATGGAGTGTCATTGCACGCTCTTCCGAAGGGACGACAATCCCCTCGATGTTCTTTTTTATCGAGATGAGCGAGCCAGTTTCTATGTAGTCATAACGGCCGTCGGCGACGAGTTGCTTGATAAATTCTCGTGCGGCAGGAAAACGCTGAACCTCGTCAAGGACTATGACGGATTGTCGTTTGGGAAGGGCTTTGCCTGTATAAGCGGTCAGGTACATGAAAAAGGAGTCGATGTCAGATCGATATTGAAGGAAAAGCTCTTTAATGTCGTCAGAGACTTCTGAGAAGTCGAGCATAAGGCATGCTTCATATTCTCTGTGGGCGAATTCGCTCACGAGCGTGCTTTTGCCCACACGACGGGCGCCCTCGATAAGCAGCGCTCTTGATCCTTTGCATTCGTTCTTCCAGGCGAGAAGGCGCTGATACAGCTTTCGTTCGAACATGATGCTCCAAACAGCTTAAATTATCTGCGTAAACACGAAATGGAGAGTTAATTTAGCTGAATCATACACGAAATGGGAAGTTAAATACAGAGTAATTTACACGATATGGGAAGTTAAATACGCGCTAGTTTACACGAAATGGGAAGTTACGCTCGCGTGGGCATAGATAGATTACCCCGCTGCGCCTAAAGACTCAGCGGGGTAAGCGATTACAGGTACGCGCCGAGGTTGATGGCGGTGGCGTCCGTCTGGGTGCTTGCCTGAGTGCTTGCGCGCTCCAGCAAAAACGGGCGCACGATTTCCTGGCGGTTGATGTCTTCGGTTGCCGTGACCGTTGTGACGGGGCGCGCGGCGGAACCGACGCGGATATGCTTGGTTTTGGGCGGCGTCTTTTTTTCGATCTGCTCCATCAGCAGCTGAACGCCCTTACGGCCGATCTCGTAGCCCGGGGGCGCCACCGTGGTGAGCGAGACGGATCCGCTCCAGGCAAGCGGGTTGCCGTCGCAGCCGGCGACAAGAATCTGGCCGGGGACCGAAATGCCGTTGTCGACCAGTGCCGAGACAACGCCCGAAGCCAACACGTCGGTCAGGCCGATGACAAAATCGGGACGCTCGTCGGCCGGGCGCTCGGCGATTTGGCTGCCAATGCCATAGCCGTCGGCCGCAGTATTCCATTCGCCGGCATCGATGACTTCGATCTTGATGTCGGGGTACAGGGCAAGCGCCTTGTGAATGCCAAGAACGCGCAGGGTGAGCTGCATAAATGCCGCTCGACCCACAACGACGATGTGGTGTGCGCCGCGGGCGATGGCGAGCTCGGCGATAATGCGGCCCTGGGCCTCGTTGTCGGCGGCCACGTAGTAGCCCGGCTCGGAGCAATGGATGTCAAGGTGGACGATGGGCACGGGCATCTTAGTCATGGCCGGGTGCCAGTCGGGGGACGCCATGGGCTGAACCATAACGCCGGACATCTGGGTGCCCATAAAATAGCGCAGGTAGTGGTCCTCGAGAATATCATCGTTGTCGGCATTGGCGATGAGCAGATCGTAGCCGTGCTTGCGGGCCTCGTTGTGGGCCCCGCTGGCGATCTGGAGCGAGAAGCCGTGGTCGAGGCGGGGGAGGACCAGGCCAAAGGACTTGGTGGTGCCGCCGGCCAGCTGACGGGCGCTTTGGTTGGGCAGGTAGCCCAGACGATTGATGGTCTCGTTGATGAGTTTGAGGGTCTCGGGGCGCAGCTTTTCGGGATGGTTGAGCGCGTTGGAAACCGTGCCCAACGAAACCCCGGCCTCGCGCGCGACGTCGCTGATTTTTACCTTTGCCATAGCGGCCCCTTTGATGCGTTTCAAGTACAGCCAGATTGTAGCATCGCCCGCCCCCGGGGTGTCAAAACCTGCCAATGAGGGACAGGTTTATTTTGGCAGGTTTTATCTGGGGAAACGCCGTTGCCGACCAAAACCACCACGAAGGGGACAGGCGCCTTTGTGGTGGTTTTTGCTGTCCCGGCTTTCAATTGTCTCGATCTGTAACATCTGGACGGTAAAACCGGCTCTACGTGTTACAGATTGAGACGAAGCGCCGGGGCCGGACGGAAAATCTCGATCTGTAACAGTAAGCCCGCCTTCGGAGCCCTAGATGTTACAGATTGAGACAAATCGCCGAAACGGGTCGCCGTCCAAACCACCACGAAGGTGCCTGTCCCCTTCGTGGTGGTTTGGACGTGTGTGCATCGGGTGGTATCTAAGTTGAGATACCACTTCTGGTATATCAGCTTGCGCTCGCGTGAGTACAATACTCGAACGTTATACGTCTCAGCGCCCCTTGTGCGTGGACGTCTTGCAGTCACGCGAACGAAGGGACTAGTCCTATGTGCGGAATCGTCGGCTATACCGGCTCTGATATTGCAAAGAATATCCTGGTTACAGGCCTTAAGCGTATGGAATACCGCGGTTATGACTCCTCGGGTGTCGCGCTCGAGGTGGGCGAGGGTGCCGCGGCGCACCTTGACGTCATTCGCCGTGTGGGCAAGGTCGCAGGCCTGGAGAGCGAGCTTTCCAACATCGACAGCGACGCTACCTGCGGCATCGGCCATACCCGTTGGGCCACCCACGGCAAGCCCTCCGTCGTCAACGCCCATCCCCACACCAGCTGCGACGGTCGCATCGCCATCGTCCACAACGGCATCATCGAGAACTTCGCCGAGCTGCGCGAGGAGCTGGAGGGCCGCGGTCACCACTTTAAGAGCGAGACCGATACCGAGGTCTTTGCGCATCTGATCGAAGAGGCATATGCCGAGACCAACGACCTGATGGCCGCCGTGCGCGAGGCCTGCACCCACGTGGTGGGCGCCTATGGTCTGGCCGCCGTGTCCGCCGACGAGCCCGGCGTGATCGCCGTGGCCCGTAAGGATTCCCCGATCGTGGTCGGCATGGGCGAGACCGGTGCCTATGTCGCCTCCGACGTCATTGCGCTCATCGACGCCACCCGCGACGTGGTGGTGCTCGAGGACGGTCAGTTTGCCAAGCTCACGCCCGCGGGTGTCGAGTACACCGACGAGGCCGGCAGCGCGATTGAGCCCAAGGTCACCCACATCGACTGGGATCTGGATATGGCCGAAAAGGGCGGCTACCCCGACTTTATGCTCAAGGAGATTCACGAGCAGCCGCGCGTCGTGCGCGACACGCTGGTCGGCCGTATGACGCCTGCCGGCGAGCTCGACATCGACGAGCTGGGCCTTTCGCTCGAGGAGCTCAACGACATCGACCGTGTCTACGTCATCGCCTGCGGTACCAGCTACCACGCCGGCCTCATTGCCAAGAACCTTATTGAGGGCTGGGCTCGCATCCCGACCGAGGTCGAGGCGGCCAGCGAGTTCCGCTATCGCAATCCCATCATCACGCCGACGACGCTCGTCGTTGCCGTGTCCCAGTCGGGTGAGACGGCCGATACCCTCGCCGCCATCCGCGATGCGCGCATCAAGGGCGCCAAGGTCTTTGGCATCACCAATGTAGTGGGCAGCCCCGTGGCGCGCGAGAGCGACGGCGTCATCTACACCAAGGCCAACAAGGAAATCGCGGTCGCCTCGACCAAGAGCTTCATCGGCCAGGTCGTGAGTCTCACGCTGCTGGCTCTGCTGCTGGCACAGGTCAAGTACCGCCTGACCACCAAGCAGACGCGCATGTTGTTCCGCGAGCTTTCCGATACGGCCGAGCAGATCCAGTGGATTCTGGACACGCAAACCGAGGCTGTGCACGAGGCCGCCCTGCTGTGCAAGGACGCACAGTCCGCGCTGTTCGTGGGCCGCGGCATGGGCGCCGCCATCTCCTACGAGGGCGCGCTCAAGCTCAAGGAGGTCAGTTACCTGCACGCCGAGGCCTATGCCGCCGGTGAGATGAAGCACGGCCCCATCGCGCTGATCGACCCGGGCTTCCCCGTTATCGCCGTGGCCACCAAGAGCGCCACCTACGACAAGACCGTGTCGAACCTCATGGAATGCAAGGCGCGTGGCGCCAAGGTCATCGTCGTTGCCACCGAGGGCGACGAGGAGATCAACAAGATCGCCGACTGCATCATCCGCGTGCCGGCCGTCCGCGATGTGTTCAGCCCCATCACGGCGAGCGTCCCACTGCAGCTGCTCGCCCGCGAGGTCGCCATCCTGCGCGGCTGCGACGTCGACCAGCCTCGCAACCTCGCGAAAAGCGTTACGGTTGAATAGCTCGTTTGCCGTTCAAACGAAGCAACGTAGAGAAACCACCACAAAGGTCCCCTTTGTGGTGGTTTTGGCAGGTTAGCGGAGCTTGCTGGTTTCGAAGTACTCGGGGAACTGGTCAAGGACCTCGGTTTGGTTGCGGAACATCATGTGCAGGTGCTTGCTCACCAAAAAGCTCGCCTCGATGGGATCGCGACCGGCGATGGCGCGGCGGATCTGCTTGTGCTCATTCACGATATCCTGATTGTCCAGAACCTGCGTGGCGGCGCGCAGCCAGCGGAAACGCTCCAGGTCGGCGTTGGTCGCCTCGAGCCACGACCACACGGTGCTGCGGCATGCAATGCTAAAAATCATGTGATGCATGAGGTTGTCGCTCAAAAAGAAGCCGATGCGATCCTCTTCGGCCATGGCCTTTTCCTGCAGCGCGATAGCGCGGTCGAGTTGCTCGATACCCGCCGACGTGGCGCGGGCGCAGCACTCCACAATTACCTGTTTTTCCAGGTGCTCGCGAATGTAGCAGGCGCTTTCGGCAAGGGTGAGGTTGATGGGTGAGACATAGGTGCCGCTCTGGGGTACGGTGCGCACCAGGCCTTCCTGCGCCAAGCGCACCAGCGCCTCACGCACGGGCGTGCGACCCATATCCAGGTCATCGCAAAGCTGTTTGACGCCGAGTTTTTCGCCCGGCTTGTAATCCAGGTAGACGATTTTGCGTCGAATGGTGTGGT